>JAKAVN010000120.1 GCA_021827495.1 Deltaproteobacteria bacterium
CGGAGCTCCCGTAGACCACACTCCGCGCAAGGACTACATGGCCTGCACGGAGAAGTACCAGAGCCAAGTGAGGCTGCAGCCAGACCATACGATGGCCAACTACGTCTGCGGCCAGCCCTTTCCCAACTCGGCTCTCACAACGAGCGATCCGGATGCCGGATGGAAGGCAGCGTGGAACTTCGAATACCGCTGGCAGAATTACGGCCTGTTCACGATTGCGCCGGCCACTTGGGATCGCTTCGGCGGTACGCATGAGATTCCGAAGTGGGAAGATCCGCCCAGCGGCTGGCTGTCCAGCGCTGGTCTCTCGAATCTCAATTACACGGTGCCGTCGAACGATGTGATGAAGTTGATCTATGGCGGTGGCGGCAGCTTCCAGCGCATGCTGAGCGGGTTCTACAAGCGGCTGTACTACACTCACCTCGCGCAGCTTGAGAGCCACACGCTGCCGGCGCCCGGCGCGTCGAATTTCGAGTTCAAGGAGTTCACGGGCTTTTTCTCGCCGTTCGACATTCGCGGCACCGCCTTCATCATCTACCGCTACGCCGACCCGCATCGCGAAGACGACGGCTGGGCGTACATCCCCAACCTGCGTCGCGTGCGCCGTATTTCGGCCGAGGTCAAGTCGGATTCACTGCTGGGCACCGACCATACACTGGAGGATTTCTACAGCTTCTCCGGCCGTGAGCTCGAGTGGCACTGGCGCTTCCTGGGATGGAAGGATCAGCTCGCCGTCCAGGATTCCGTGCACGAATACAGCTACCTATACGGACCCAACGGCATCATCCCGAACGACACTTGGACGATGCGGCGCTTCGCGGTCATCGAGCGCACGCCGACCTCCGAGCGCCATCCTTACAAAAGCGTCGTCGAGGACTGGGATTCGCAGAACTACGATGCATGGACGATGGAGGCTTTTGACCACAAAGACAAGCTTTGGAAGGTCTGGGAGTTTCAGAAGAAGTGGAGCGAGAGCTTCAAGGGCGACTGGCAGGAGGCCATCAACAAGGGTGCCTACACGACGGAGTTCCAGTCGATCCAGGTGGTCGACGTCCAGAACGATCGCGGAACTATCTGGATCACTCCCGGTGGATTCCCGAACGTGAAAGGGGCCGAGTCCGAGAAGCTTTTCGACATCAATAGTCTCGAACAGGTCCATCGTTAGACTAACCGCCGCTCCGCCGGACCCCCCCGATGGGGCCCGGCGGAGCGGTTTTCGTTTTTGGCCACCTCAGGGAGAAAAACTATGCCTGCCTTTGATGTTCGATGGGTGGAGCGTTGGCAGAACATGGTCAACCAGGACAGCGTTGCGCGTCTGTTGGGCCGGCACTTCAGCGCCGACGTGATGCTCGAGTTCGGGCCGTCTGCCTATGTGGTGAGCTTCGAGCGCGGTGAGATCCGCCGCTTGCAGCACGAGATCGGCGCCGAGAGCGCCTACCAGTTCGCGCTGCGGGCCCCGGCGGAGACCTGGGCCAAGTTCGTGCAGCCGGTGCCTCCGCCGATGTACAACGACATCATCGCGATGTCGCATACGCTGCACGGCCGCCTCAAGATCGAGGGCGACGTGAAGGTGATGTGGCAGAACCTGCGGGCCTTCGCATGGGATCTCGACCTGATGCGCGCGGTCAAGGAATAACGCGAGGGGGCGCACTGACATGGCAAAAATAGAGCCGGTTACCGGTCATTACCTTTACGTTCCGTTCGAGGGCGAGGAGTACCGCATTTTTTATGAGGAAGCGGGGCGCGGCATTCCGCTGGTCTGCCTGCATACGGCGGGCACCGATTCGCGCGAGTGGCGCCATCAGCTCAACGATAAGGAGATCGGCGAGCGTTTCCACGTGATCGCGTTCGATCTGCCGCGCCACGGCAAGTCGATTCCCCCCAAGGGCTGGTGGAAAGAGGAGTACAAGCTGACCGCCCAGTTCTACGCCGACTTCGTGGTCGCGTTTTGCCGCGAGCTTGGCCTCGAGCGGCCGGTGGTGATGGGCAGTTCGATGGGCGGCAACATCTGCCTGCAACTGGCGCAGCGCTACAGCGACTATTTCCGCGCGCTAATCGCGATCGAGGCTTGTGACTATTCGCCGGGTTGGTGGCTCGACTGGCTATGGCACGCGCAGGTCCACGGCGGCGAGGCCTGCGCCACGGCGATTAACGGCCTGATGGCGCCGCAGAGCCCATTCGAGTATCGCCAGGAAACCTGGTGGTACTACTCACAGGGCGGTCCGGGAGTCTTCAAAGGCGATCTGTACTTTTACAGTATCGACCATGACTTCCGCGGGGATTGCGAGAAAATCCCGGGCAAGATACCGGTGTTCTTCATGACCGGAGTCTATGATTTCGCCTGCACACCCGAGATGACTCAGAAGACCGCGAAAAAGGTGCGCAACGCCGAGTGCATCATTATGGAGGAGATCGGACACTTTCCGATGTCGGAGAACCCGGTGACCTTCAAGAAGTACCTGATGCCGGTGCTGCACAAGATCAAATAGCGGCCGCACCACCGCGGCGTGTATTTGGACGCGCGGTGGGGAGCGGACCCAGGAGGTCCGCTCCCCGCCGCGCGGTTTCGTTGCAGGGCGCGAAGATCGCCGAGATGCAGGCGCGAAGCTAATCCGTCGGCATCGTGTAGTTGTGGCGGCAGAAGTTGCAGTCGCCGATGACCCGCACCGCAACGCCCGAGGCGGTTATCATCGTGGCGTCGGCGCTGGGCGTGCTCTTGACATAGAGGATCGCGTCGACTTGGTTGCCCCATTTGCTGATCGCCATCTGGCGCAGCTTCTCGTTGATATGGGTGCTGTCGATAGTGTCCGCAGTGAGCGGCTCGCTGTAACTGAGGCCGCCGAGCTTCTCGTGCGGATTACTCAGATCGCCGGTCGAGATCAGGATGCGCTGGCGATCAACGGTGGTGTTGAAATAGCGTACTTCCGCCTTTTTCTGTGTCTGCTCCTGTATGGCGGCCTGGCAGGCCGCCATACAGAGCAGGGCGCCAAGGATGGTAACGACGCGGGCGAGGCTACGCACGGGGCCTACTTCTTCGCTTGCTTGCGCGCCTTGCGCCGGAAGTGCGGCATCACTTCCTTGGCGAACAACTCCATGCTCCGGCGCACCTTGCGGGGATCGGCGCCCGGCAGCGCCATCGCCGCCGCCAGATGGGTGACGCGGGTGCGACTGGTATAGTCCTCAAGGCTGGCGATCGCCTCGTCAGGAGTGCCGATTATCAACGACTCGCCAAAGAGCGCGGCGGTCTCCGAATGGCGCAGCTTGCCGACCGGCGGCAGGGTGACGCCGTAGGCCTGGTCGCCAGGCAGATCGTTGGCCTCGACGAACCACTTGCCGTAACACTTGATCATGTAGTGCGCGCCGGCTTCGGCGTCGTCCCAGGCCTTGTCGTGGCGCGCGGCGACGAAGACGGTCCGGAGCTGCGCGATGTTGTAGTCCTGCGGCCGGCGGCCGTGTTCCTTGAGCGCCGCGTCGTACATCTCCTGCTGGTCGCGGCCGCCGGTGCCCATGAGATGGTAGCCGTTGCGCGCGGCGCGCCCGATCGACTTGGGTCCGCGCGCGGCGAGCCAGATCGGCGGATGCGGCTTCTGCACCGGCCCGGGGAGCACGGTGACGTTGGTGAGCTGGTTGAAGCGCCCCTCGAAGGTGACGTCGCGCTCGGTCCATACGCGCCGGATGATCTCGGTGCCTTCCTCCAGGCGCGGGCCGCGTTCGTTGCGTGGGATGTTGAAGCCGACAAATTCCGGGACGCGGTAACCCTGGCCCAAGCCGAGGTCAAAGCGGCCGTTGGAAATAATGTCCACGGTAGCGGCGTCCTCGGCCACGCGCAGGGCGTTATGCAGCGGCAGCAGCAGCACAAAGGTGCCGATGCGGATCTTGCTGGTGCGCGCGGCGATGGCGGCCGCGATTGGCAGCAGCGACGGCGAGTAACCGTCGTCGACGAAATGATGCTCGGTCAGCCAGATCGTATCGTAGCCGAGTTCTTCGGCCGCGACCGCAAGCTCGATTTCCTTGCGATACAGCTCGGCGAACGAAACCTTGGCCGGCGGCGGATTGCGAAAAAACAGAGTCAGACCGAAATTCACAATTTCTCCCTGGTTCCGGCCGTCCACTGGTGAGACGGCCGCTGCCGCTATCGGCGCGCGTGTGGCGCGCCCCCTTCCACAGCAATGGCGCCGTGCTGGGTTTTAGGATCAGCCCTTGGAAAGCTCTTTGAGGTCCTCGGCCCAGTTTTCGTACGGCCGTAGCGGGGTGATTTCGAGCTCAGTTGCGATGTGCGAATAGCCGAGTTTCCAGATTGGCAGTTGCGCTATCGCGTGGTCGAGGTCGTCGACGCTTGGCAGGTCGAGAATCACGATGATTACGGGTTTGCCGGCGACCTTCCAGATACCCTTGATCAGGCCGGCCTTGACCCCGCTCATTGCGGCCTCGGACTCTTGGCGCCACACGCCGTAAAACTCCTTGTTCGACACGTTGGCTGGTTTGGCGATGTAGGTCTTCAACATGAAAAGCATTGCGAGCCTCCTTGGTCTTTATGCGAACTTCAAATTAGTAGCGCGAAACCCCCGCTCGACGGAAGAGTTTTCGCGTGCCGCGATCGCGCCATTGATGCACCGCCGCCGGGCCATCGCCGCGCGTCAGCATTTTCCGCTGTGCAGGACGCCGTCGCGCTCGAGGTTGGCGATGCGCTCCGGGCTGTAGCCGAGATAGTTCTCCAGCACCTCGCGGTTATGCTGGCCGAGCGTGGGCGCGGTGAGCGGCAGAAAGCCGGGGAAGGCCGAGAAGCGCAGCGGAAAGCCCGGCGCGTCGAAGTCGCCGAAAATCGGGTCGCTGATTTTGCGCACGGTCTGGCGCGCGCGCAGATGGGGATGGTTGACGGCCTGGTCGATCGACAGCACCGGGGCGACTGGAATCCGCGCCTTGCGCAGGGCCTCCATCGCGGCCGTGTCGCTGGGAGTGCCGGCGAGCCAGGCTTCGATTGCCTTGACGACCGCGTCGCGATGCTCCAGGCGCAGCGCGTTGGTCTTGAAGCGCGGGTCGTCGATTAGCTCGGGCCGGCCCATCGTCTTGCATAGCGCGGCCCATTGGTGATCCAGGAAGGCCATGATGATCAGATAGCCCTCTTTACCGCGAAAAACGCCGGTCGGGCAAATCTGCGGATGATGCACGCCGGAGCGCTTGGGGTTGGTGGCGCCCTTGCTCGCGCTGTAAATCTGCACGTTCATCTCGTGGCAGTGGAAGTAGGCGTCGACGATCGAGATGTCGAGGTACTGGCCTTCGCCGGTGCGCTCGCGATGCAACAAGGCGGCGACAATCGCGCCCATCGCGTGCGCGCCGCTCGAGACGTCGCCCAGCCCCAGCATCGGCAGGGACGGCGGGCCATTCGGATCGCCGATCATGTAAGTCACCGCCGCGTAGGCCTGCGCGATGTAATCGTAGCCGGGCTCGGCGGAGAGCGGTCCGGTCTGTCCGAAGGCCGACACCGAGCACATTATGACGCGCGGATTTAACGCCCGCACCGCGTCGTAGTCGAAACCCATCCGCTTGATCACGCCGGGCGCGTAATTTTCGACCACCACGTCAACTTTTCCGGCCAGCGCTTCGATGATCGCGTGGCCCGCAGGCTGCTTCACGTCGACGCACAGGCTCTTTTTGCCGCGGTTTTGCTGGATATAGTAGCCGCTGCGGCCGTCGCGGAGGAAGGGAAAGCCGCGCGAGAAATCGCCGGCCGGCGCCAGCTCCAGCTTGATGATCTCCGCGCCCATCTCGGCCATCAGGCGCGTGACCGTCGGCCCGGCCAGCACCTGAGTGAAGTCGAGCACCTTGTAGCCGTCGAGTACGTGACGCAATCCGTTAGTCGCCATCTGCGGTCTCCCTCTGCGAATCCGTGGGTTTGTGAGCTTGTGCGGGAGGCCTGGGGAACCTGGCTCCGCACGTGGGCATTTTAATTGAGCCGCCGTTTAGCTAAAAGTGCTTGGGTGGCTGGCGCGGCACGTTTTTCAATTGAGCCGCGCGCCCGAGGGAATTTGATGGCTTCGTTCGCATACATGCCGGACACTCACGGCGGGCCCTACGGACAGCCGGAGCCTGATCCGGAGCGCTCCGCTAATTTCGCGGCGCAGTTACTCGGCGAGGCTGCGCAGGCCGAGCGTTGCGGCTTCGACGGGGTCTTTTTGCCGGAGCGCCATGCGCGTACCGAGTGCATGTTTCCCAGCCCGCTGCCGCTGCTGGCGGCGATTGCGGCGCGCACCGAGCGGGTCCGTATCGGGACCGACATCCTGATGCCGCCGTTGTACAACCCGGTGCACCTGGCGCAAACGACCGCCCTCATCGACGTGCTCTCGCGCGGGCGGCTCATCCTGGGCGTCGGCGCAGGCTATCACAAGGATTACTTCGCGCACTTCGGCGTCCCGATCAAACAGCGCGAGGGCCGCTTCGAGGAAACGCTGGAAATCCTGAACAAGGCCTGGAGCACGGTCGGCCCGTTCGCCCATCACGGCAAGTATTTCAACTTCGAGGCGATTCACGTCACGCCCAAGCCCTATCAGCGGCCCCGGCCGCCGATATGGATCGGCGCCTTCGGACCCAAGTCGATCGCCCGCGCCGGCAGGCTGGGCGACGCTTGGACGGCGGCGCCGTTCTTCGACCGCGTCGAGAACATCAAGGCCCAGGTTTCGATCTATCGCGAAGCGGCGGCCAAGGCGGGCAAGCAGCCGAGTATCGCGCTGTTTCGCGACGGATGGCTCGCGCCGACCCGCGAGGAGGCCGAGAACACGTTTGGCCGGCTATGGCTGGAAGAGTGCAAGTTTTACTTTAAGTGGGGCATGCTCGCGCCGACCGAGGATTTCGCCTCCGAGAGCGACTTCACGCTGGAGAAAGTTCGCGGCAAGGGACATGCGATCATCGGCACCACGGACGACTGGCTGGAGGGTCTCGACCACTGGAACACCGTGATGGGCGGGGTTGACTGGTACGTCCTGCGCATTCGCGTCCCGCTTGGCCCGGCGCCCGGCCAGGTGCTCGAATGTATCCAGCGCCTGGGTGAGGAAGTCCTGCCACGCGTGCGCAAATCCTGAGCGCGCCAGTACGGACATGCGCCAGAGAGGGTCGAGGTCTATGCGACGTATCATCACACTCACGCTGCTCCTGGCGCTGGCCCTATGCTCGTGCTCCAGTGGGGGCGGCGGCGCGCAGCCTACTTCAGCCGCGGCGTCCAATGCTCCGGATCCTCTGCTGGAATTCACCGGCATATGGAAAGGCACCTCAGTCAGCTCGATGAATGCCGCCCAAGTGAGGATCACTTTGGATATCAAGCGCGAAGGCAATAAATTTAAGGGTGAGTACCGGTGCGCGCCGGGCAACGCGATCTGCCGCGACAACATCCAGCGCGGCTGGGTGACGGGCCAGGTAAGCGCCCGCGGCTTCCGGGTTGCGATGGAAGATACGAGTTGGTGCATATATTTTATGGATGACTTCTATCCGCCCAAGGCGGACGGCGAATATACCTGCTATTTGAACGGTGTTATCGCGGACCAGGGAACGTTCGAGCTCAAAGGGCCGCCGCAGCCATAGTTCGAGACGAAATGTTGTTGCGCAGTTGTATGCCAGAGGTGTCGGAACGTTGTGCGGCAGGGCGTTGTACGAATCGCCCCCTACGATGGCCGCAAAGGGCGCTGGCCGCGACACTCGCCGCCGTGGCGCTGCTCGTGGCCGGATGCTACGAGGCGGAAGTCCCTACGCCCTCGGCGACGGTCAGTCCAATGACGCCCTACATGCGTCCGGCCAAGGCGCCGGATTGTCCGTTGCAGATCTTGCACACGATGCCGATCCGCGATGTCCAGCAGCTCGCGCTGGTGGACGCATGGGGTGACGAGTCGATCAAGGATGCCGACCTGTTGCCGGTTATCAAGCGCAAGGCGTGCGAGGTTGGAGCTGACGCTGTCGTAATCACTTCCGACAAGAGTCAACGGGAGGGTGCACAGCTCCCAGGATACGACGACAAGGTCGGGTCCAACGTTGGTGGCGAAGATGCACCAGGCAATGTCTCCGAGCGCATGCACGATCCCTCGGTCGGCGAGGCTGGCCACAAGGGCCATTACATGAGCGGGATGGCGATCGCGTTCATCAAAGGTGGCCAGGACAGAACCTCGAGCGCTGGCCAATAGGGCAGGGCGTAAGCCTCGACGCGACTATCTTCAAGCCCCCTGGCGCTGGCGAATTTCCGAACGATCTTCGGTTGGCTGTACGGGCGGGCGCTCAGGCGGACGGTCGCGGGCGACGGGTAACTTCCTTTGATTCGGCGGCCTTGGCCTTGCGCGCGGCGGCGTCGCGCCGATGCGCATATGCCACGGGATCGGCGAGCGAAGAGTGCGAATGCGCATGCGCGGCAGCGGCCGGCTTTGGCGGCGGCGCGCCGCGTTTTTTCTGCGCTTCTTCGCGCGCATGCATCTGGTCGTCGTACTCCGCGCCGCGCCCGTGCTTATGGGCGGCATAGCGGGCCGCCGAACGATCGTCCATCCAGCACAGCCGCGCCGGCGGCGGAACCTTAAGCTGCGTCACGTCGGGTTTGGAGCTCGCGCGGGCGCCGCCCTCAACCGTGAACGCCACCGCCGAGATGATGCGCCGGGCGGCGCGCCCGCACTTGGGGCAGGGACGCGACTTCATCCCGAATGAACTGAGCGGTGCGAGCACCTCGAAGGTGAACTCGCACCGCTCGCATCGGCATTCGTAAAGCGGCATCGCACCTTCCGCGCTAATCGATCTTGTGCGGATGCTCCTTCCAATCGTCAGGGTCGTGCGTGATCCACATCGTCGCGCCCTGCATGTCGCGGATCGCCTTGATGCGCTTGAGCGACAGCATCGACTTGAGCGGATCGACATCAATTCCCATCGTCGCCTCCTGAGTGACCGCGGCGCGCAGATGCACCGTGTCGCCGGTGAGCAGGACCTTGCGATTGGGCAGGTTTACCAGCAGCGAGCATTCGCCAGGAGTATGGCCCGGCGTAAGCAGAAACTGCAGCGCCCCGTCACCGAACAGATCGAAGTCACCACCCAGTTCCAGCCAGTCGTAGCCGCGGGTCGGGAGAATGTCGTTGAGGATGAAGGCCCATCGGCGATCCGGGTCGGGCCAGTAGGCGTAGCGCAACTCGTGTGCGCCGACCAGGAACTTGGCCTTGGGGAAGTAGCTCAGGCCGCCCGAATGGTCGAGGTGCGAGTGCGACAGGATCACGTACTTGACGTCCGAGGTCTTGTAGCCGACACCCGTGATTTGCTTGTCGAGCGTTTCGGACTTGCTCCATTTGATCGGCAGATGCGCCGCCACGTCGCCCCAGTATCCGACCGCGTCGTCGATGACCTTGGGATTGCATCCGGTGTCGAACAGCACCAGGCCCTTGGGATGTTCGATCAGGAATGAAGGGCACGGCAGATCGAGCAGCGTCTCATCGCCACCGTGCATCAGCAGCGAGGCCGGCGCGGTAAGCTGCGCGCCGGGCAGCGCCCACATTTTCTTTGCTTTGCCTTCAGCCATGTATCGCCTCCCAGTCCTTGGTAAATTGTGTTTGGTAGCCGCGTGCGGCCCCGCCTGACTTGCTGAATCTCCGTAGCGCCGCAACGACGCCGAATTGCCATGCTAGATTGGCTGATTTCAAACTGTCAAGGAGAATACGCGCTAAACAAGGTCCGTAAAAAATTATTCCCGCGCCGCCGGCAATTCTCGGCGAAATTTCGGAAACTGCCCAGCACGGCCGCGATTTCGGTTTTCATTTGCCGTGAGGGCTGCTAATCCCAGGGCAGCGGCGAAAATCTGGCCCGGCGCGGCGGCTTCTGCTCTAAACATGGGGAAGCGCGTCGCCGCAGTAAACAGGCAAACTGGGGAGGACCGGCGCAGGTGGCCTATCGCATAGCGATCGATACCGGAGGAACTTTTACCGACCTGGTACTGGCCGACGAGCGCGGCGGCCTCGTGCTCGGCAAATCGCCCACGACTTACGAGCGCATCTTCGGCGGCATCGAAGGGGCGCTCAAGATGGCGGCCGAGCAACTCGGCGTGAGCGCTGGTGAGGTGCTGCGCAACACCGATCTGGTGATCTATGGCACCACGCATGCGACCAACGCGATCATCGAGCGCAGCACCGCGCGCACGGCGTTCCTGGTCACCGAAGGGTTCCCCGACATTCTGGTGCTGCGCGAGGGCGGCAAGCTCGATCCTTTCAACTTGGCATATCCCCCGGTAGAGCCCTACGTGCCGCGGCGATTGACCTTCGAGATTCGTGAACGGATCGACTCGGAGGGGAACGTGGTCACGCCGCTGGACGAGGAGCAGGCGCGCGCGACCCTGCGCCGGGTCGCCGAGCGCCGGGTCGAGGCGATCGCGGTTTGCCTCCTGTGGTCGCCTGCCAATCCCGCGCATGAGGCGGCGCTGGGCCGGCTGATCGAGGCCGAACTGCCAGGCCTTCCCTACACCCTGTCCTCGCGCCTCAACCCGATCATCCGCGAGTACCGCCGCGCCTCCTCGGCGGCGATCGATGCTTCGCTGAAGCCCCTGATGCAGCGCCATCTGCGCGACATGGAGGAAGACCTCCGCCACGCCGGCTTTGCCGGGCAACTGCTGGTCGCGACTTCATTCGGCGGCGTGATGCACGCTGAAGACGTCGTCCAGCGCCCCATCTACCTGGTCAAGTCGGGCCCCGCGATGGCGCCGGTGGCCGGGCGCACCTATGCCGAGGCCGATATCGGCCATCGCGACCTCATCGTATGCGATACCGGCGGCACCAGCTTCGACGTAAGCCTGGTGCATGACCGGATGATCACGTTTACGCGCGAGACCTGGCTCGGCCCGATGTTCACCGGGCATATCACCGGCATGGCCTCTGTCCACGCAACGCGAA
>JAKAVN010000005.1 GCA_021827495.1 Deltaproteobacteria bacterium
CTGACGGCTGAGACCACCATGACGATCACAGGGGACGCGTGGACAGGGTTTGCCGCTGACCGCTGGACCTACAACGGCGGAACCTTTGGTCCATATTCGGTCACAGCCAATTATTCGGGCCTGCCGCTCGGTTGGCTGGTGTTGCTGCCTTCGGGACTGCAGTAGTGCAGGGCAAAAATCCGTGGATCGCACGAAGGGTGAAGCGTCTGGGTCTTTAGACGGCAATCTGGTATGTTCTCAAAATGCGGGAGAACGCTCATGAACAAAAATACACTCGTAGCGGCATTGGCGCTCGTAGTCGTTGGCGGCTGGCCGGTTGGCATCCGAGCGCAGGAGGCGCCGCCCTCAACGCAGTACTCTGGACCCGTTGTGCACAGCGCCAAACCCCTGACGCCCGAGGAATTGCAAAAGGAGCGCGAGAGCGTCGCAGAGTATTGCCGCACGCACCAATGCGGCTCGGCCGTTGTGGGACCCAACTTCCTTCCGGGCGCGATGGAATCGGCCGACCGGGCAATCCACCGTATCCCCTCCGGTTTCGCCCCCGGCGTGGCGAATCCCAACGATCTCATTCAGTGCGAAAGAGACCCGGCCCATCCTAACGGGCCCGAGATCTGCTACAGGGCCGGTGACCATAGCAGAGTGTACTCAGGTACCCCCGGTCCAAATTGACACTGCCAAAACAATTGCTTTCCAGTTTGGGGCCGTAACGGCACTGGCACGCATCCCCGATCTCGATACATCAGGTTCGCACCGCTGGCCCGCACATCTGGCTCGCACATATTGGCCGATTCGAAACCGGGCGCGGTTAACGCTACAATCGCGCCTGTTTCCGGGCGCATCGAGAGCGCGCTCTTTTGGCCCGGTTGGCCGGCTTTCCCGCGACAGGAGTAGCGATGGGATCGGAACTGCTCAGCGGATTCAGGATGCTCGACTTCGCCGACGAGAAGGGCGCGCTGTGCGGCAAAATCTTCGCCGACTTGGGCGCCGACGTGATCAAGGTTGAGCCGCCCCAGGGCTGCCCGACGCGGCGAATCCCGCCGTTCCTCGACGACCTCCCGGACGCCGACCGCGGGCTTTATTTCATCGCCTACCAGGCCGGCAAGCGCTCGGTGACGCTGAACCTCGGCTCGCCCGATGGCCGCGCGCTGCTCGAAGACCTGGTGCGCAAGTCCGACTTCCTGCTGGAGTCGTTTCCCGTCGGCTACATGGACTCGCTCGGCCTTGGCTACGAGCGGCTCGCCGAGCTCAACCAGCGGCTCATCTACGCATCGATCACGCCCTTCGGCGACAAGGGTCCGGGCAAGGATTACAAGGCCTACGACATCGTCTCTTGGGCCTCGGGCGGCCCGATGTTCATGATGGGCGAGGCGGGCAAGCCGCCGCTGGAGATGAGCCTGCCGCAAGCCGGGCTGCACGCCGGCGCCGAGGCCGCGGTCGCCTCGCTGCTCGCGCATTACCCGCGCGAGATCGAAGGGCGCGGCCAGCGCGTGGTGGTTGACATGCAGGCCTGCGTCGCCTGGACGTTGATGAACGAGCAGGCGATGCCGATCATGCACGGCGATTACATACGGCGCAGCGGGGTCTATTACACGGCGACCGGCACGCGGCGCAAAGTCGTTTACACCTGCAAGGACGGCTACATCTCGACCCTGCTCGCGGGCGGTCCCGGGGTCGGGGCAATTTCGATGAAGGCGATGGTCGCGTGGATGAAGGAGCGCGGAGCCGCCGCGGACTGGATGATCGGGAAGGACTGGGCGAGCTGGGCGCCGGGGATTCTGATGGAGGCGACCGACACGGATCGCCAAGAGATAGCGGACCTCGAAGAACGCGTCGAGCGCTTTTTCAGCCCGATGACCAAGCGCGAAATCTACACCGAGGGCCTCAAGCGGCGCATCCTGCTGGCGCCGGTGGCGACTGCCGCCGATATCGCCGATGACGAGCAGCTCAAGGCGCGCAACTACTTCGTCCGCGTCGAGCACGACACGCTCGGGCGCACGCTCACGATGCCCGGCGCGTTTGCCAAGTTCAGCCTGACGCCGGTCGGTCCGGAACTCCGCGCGCCGCGCCTGGGCGAGCATAACGGCGAGGTTTGGGGCAAGCTTTTGGGAATCGACGGCGCACGGCTTGGCCGTCTGCGCGCAATTGGGGCAATCTGACGGGCGGCGCACAATCTGGTGAGCAGGAAACTTCGATGAGACGTTACGCGCTTGAGGGAGTGCATGTGCTGGACTTTTCCTGGGTCGGAGTCGGGCCGATCACGACCAAGTACCTGGGCGACAACGGCGCCGACGTTATCCGGGTCGAGTCACTGGCGCGGCCCGACGTTCTGCGTCTCGCGCCGCCCTGGAAGGACGCCCAGCCCGGCATCGACCGCAGCCAGTTCTTCGCCAGCTACAACACCTCGAAACGGAGCATCGCGCTGGATTTGAGCAAGCCCAAAGCGCGCGCGCTGGTGCTGAAGCTGCTGCCGTGGGCCGATATCGTGGCCGAGAGCTTCACGCCCAAGGCGCTGCGCAAATGGGAACTCGACTACGAGCATCTGCGCGCGCTCAAGCCCGACCTGATCATGCTTTCGACCTGCATGCAGGGTCAGACCGGGCCCAACGCGCTCTATCCGGGATACGGACAGTTGATGGCGGCGCTCAGCGGCTTCTATCATATCTCGGGCTATTCGCCCGGCGAGCCGCCATGTCCACCGTACGGGGCGTATAGTGATTTCATCGCGCCGCGCTTTTCGGCCTGTGCGCTGCTCGCCGCGCTCGACTATCGCCGGCGCACCGGGCGCGGACAGTATATCGACATGTCGCAGTACGAGGCCGCGCTGCACAACCTTGCGCCGGCGCTGATCGACTATTTCGCGGCCGGCCGCGTAGCGGGGCCGCAGGGCAACCGCTCCGAGCGTTACGCGCCGCACGGCGCCTATCGATGCGCCGACCTCGACGGACAGGAGCGATGGCTCGCGCTGGCGGTCGCCAACGACGAGGAGTGGGGCGCAATGCTAGCCGCGTTGGAGAATCCGCCGGCCACCGAGCGCTTCGCCACGATGGAGCGCCGCATGCATAATCGCGCGGCGCTCGACGAGTTCGTCGGCGCCCTGGTGCGCGAGCGCGACGCTGACGCGCTGGCCGCGACACTGCAGGCCGCCGGCGTCTCCGCCTATCCGGTGCAGAACTGCGTCGATATCCATCGCGACGACAATCTCGAGGCCTTCGGCTTCTGGCATTGGCTCGATCACAAGGTGATGGGTCCGTCGCCCTACGACGGCCTCGCGCATCGGCTCAGCCGCACTCCCGGCGAGTTGCGCAGCCCGGCCCCGGCGCTCGGGCAGCACAACGACGAGGTGCTGGGCGGATTGCTGGGGCTGGACGCGGCCGAGATCGCGCGGCTCAAAGAGGAGCGGGTGATCTTTTGAGCCGCCGCGGCGCTGCCCCGGGCGCATCGTTGACCGCACCGGCCAGCGTCGAGGCGCGCGGCGCCGCCGCCGCATCGCGCGCTGGAGCGTGATTTGCGTTACGAGATGATGATCGCGCTGCGCTATCTGCGCGCGCGGCGCAAAGACGCCTTTATCTCGATCACCACCCTGTTCACGGCGGTGGGCGTGATGATCGGCGTGGCCGCGTTGGTCGTGATGCTGGCCGTGATGAGCGGGTTCGAGACCAACCTGCGCCAGCGGATGCTCAGCCTGAGTCCGCAGGTGCAGGTGCAAAGCTTCAGCGGCGCGATCGCCGACTACGGGGCGATTCAGGGCCGCATCGATCGTACGGCCGGCGTGGCCGGATCGGACCCGTTTATCGTGGGCCAAGGCCTAATCAGTTCGGCGCACGGGCTTTCGGGCATCGTGGTACGCGGAGTGGAGCCGCGCAACCCGGTGATTGCCGCGCAACTTCAGCGCTACGTCGGCGCGGCGGCCTTGCGGGCGCTCGAGCGCAGCTACCCAGCCGGCGCCGGCGCGGCGCATCCGCTCAGCGGCCTGCTGCTCGGCGCGGCGCTGGCCGACAAGCTAAAGGTTAAACCCGGCGACCCGGTGCGAATAGTCGCGCCGATAATTTCGGGCCCCAATGCCCAGCTCAGCACCCGCAGCGCGGATTTCCGGGTCGCGGCGGTCTTCGATTCGGGCGTCCAATTCATCGACAGCGAAGTGATCTTCATGGGCCTCGGCACGGCGCAGGACTTCTTCGGACGCCCGGGCAAGGCCGACGGAATCGAGGTGAAGCTTCATAACCTCGACGCGACGACCGCAGTCACCAGCGCGCTGCGCGGAGCCCTGGGCCACAAGTTTCGGGTGAGCAACTGGATGGAGTACGACCAGGCGGCGTCGGCCGGGTTTGCGATGCTCAAGCGGGTCTATGCGCTGGTGCTGCTGCTGCTGATCGGTGTGGCGGCGTTCAACCTGATCGCGACGCTAATCATGGTCGTGATGGAAAAGCGCAAAGATATCGCGGTGCTGCTGGCGATGGGCGCGACCCCGGCCGAGGTGCGCCGCATCTTCCAGCTCAAGGGGATAATCGTCGGCGCGGCCGGGACCGCGATGGGGCTGGGGATCGGCACCCTGACCTGCTTTGCGCTCTCCCGCTACCAGTTCATCCATATTCCGCGCAAAATCTACGGCATTTCAACCCTGCCGATCGACGCCGAGCCGCTAAGCTTCGTGCTGGTCGCGGTGGCGTCGATGGTGCTGTGTTACCTGGCGACGATCTATCCGGCGCGGCAGGCCTCGCGCGAGACGCCGGTCGAGGTTTTCCGCTCCTAGGAACGGCCTCGATTTCCGCGGCGAGCGGCAAAGGGAACTGTGCCCTCCGCGCGTGGCGGCACAAGCGACTCTGCTCGGCGGTGCCGCCAGCAATCTTGGGCGGCGGATTATGCGGGAGAGTCTACTGGTTGGAACGGTCGATGGCGTTGGAAGGCTTGGCCACCAGCTTAGGCTTGCGAATCACGAGCGTCTCGTGACCGCGAACTTTGATCGTGCGGGCGGACTCCGACTGCGAAATGGAGCGTGCACCGTCGGATTCGTTAGGCCTGGGCCGTGCCGTGGTTCGCCGTCGACGCCAGTTACTCAGCTCTTGCGATAGCTTGGTAGCCAGCGATTCGTTATTCTGGTCAGCGTCCATGGCGGACTCGTTTTCCTTCTGGTTATCGTTTGGCGGATCCTGCGAACTCATGTGAAATATCTTTTTGTTCCTCCTCCGCCAGGTTCAATCCTGGCGATAAAAATGTCCTAAGACCGGCGGCTAAAACGAACGAGGCTCTGGGTCCGCCTGATAAGACGCGACGCTGGGTGGCCTCTTCACCTGTTTTTCTTGTTCATTCAATGCCGGCGGCGGCGGTTTGTCACACGCTCCGGCCTTACGCGGATTTTCGGAATGTTATCGGGATGATTGCGGGTCTATTTCTGGCTCCGCGGCCCTCAGCGAACCGCAGGTTGTGTGGTCGGCTCCTATAGCTAGGCAAAGAGGCTCTGCAGGCGAAGCGCCAACCCCATGTCGCCTGCGATCTTCAGCTTTCCGGTCATGAAAGCCATCTGACCATTCAGCTTGCCATTGACCATGTCCACGTAATCCTTGGCGGTCATGGAGATAGTGATGTTGGGAGAGGCGGCCTTTCCTTCCTTAACTTCGCACTGTTCGTTCGCGATTATTGCATGCCACTGGCCGCCACCGTCGCCGGAGAGATCGAACTGGTAGGTCGCATTAAGGCCCTTCGCGGCGTCCTTTTTGAACCGCGAAGTCATGTTGTCAAAGACTTCTTTGCACGAAGACGCAGTCTCAGCCATTTGTAAACGGGGCCTCCTGAAGGGGCTCAGTGGGAAAGGTTCCTGAAGCCAGTCTAAGCGTCAGCCCAAAAGAATGTCAATAGCTATGCCATATCACCCGCGGCGGATTATCCCTCATTAACCCCCTTATCATGGCCGCTTATCATGGCCGCTTATTATGGCCGCCTATCATGGCCGCCTACCGGTGACCCCGCTGGTGTGTCATAGCCAAAACCTACGGGGCAAGAAGCCCGCCAATCGCGGCATCAGCAGAATCCGGCTGAACTGTGACGGCCTACCGTGCAACGTGCGACGCCTGCGCTCGAGTCGTGGTGCAAAGCGGCCCGGACGCACGGGAAACCTATCGGTTTTCCGTGCGGCGGAGATGCGTAAATAGACGCGATGGGTTAGCCGGTTACCGCAAAGGGACTGGCGGCAGCATGTCTGGGTTGGTCAGTTTTGCACCTGCGACACGCCCCTCTGTTCAAGGCCATTTATCGGCGCTCGCCGGCTTTCACCTAAACCCGAGCACCTTGCTAGAAGCCGAATACCCTGCCCGGTGCTACGCGAATCAGGTTGCTACGCACTTTGACTGGCGCCGCGCCCTCGGCGATCGTCACCGCACGCAGGCGGTCGAGGTCGTTAGCAACTGTGCCGTCGAGATACGCGTCACTCCCAATCACCTTGACCGTGACGCCGCTCAACCCCGCGCTGGCCAGAGCCTGTGAGATCTGGACCTGGCGAGAGGCCCACAGCGCCGTGTCAGTGGTCGTTTGATCGATAACGTCGGTGGCTCCGCTCACGCCGCGCGCGGTTCGCACGGCCAGACGTTTGTCGTTATCGTCGAAGACCTTGCCGTAGAGCGTCACTACGCCCCCGTTGGTATAGGCATTGACCTGGTTAAGCTTGCGATTGGAGTGCAGCGCCGCCTGGACCCGCTCCAACAAGGTGGATTTCGGCGGCCGCGCCGAGACCAGCTCGCGCCGCCGCCGCCTGGGGCGGAGCTTTGCGGCAGGAGCGGCTTCCGGCGTAACCGGCGCAGAGACTTCCATTGCGGGCGACGGCGTAGCTGACGCCGCGGCGGGCGGCGCGAAGGCGTACTCGGGGGAAGAGCTCGCATCGAGGACCGCGACCTTGGAGGCGAGGCTCGAGTCGATAGCGCCAGCATGGGCGGCGTCGCGCGCGAAGATTATCGGATAGTCGGCTTTCACTTCGCCGCCGTTGAAGGGCGCAAAAGTCCATCCCATCATCGACTTGACCACCGCCGCGTCGAGCTCCGGGTTGGACGCGGTCGAGGTACGCACCGCGGCGCCGGTTACCGCTCCGCTGGGCGCCACCGTCAGCCGCACCATCATCCCGTCGTCGACCGCCGACCCGCCCGCCAGCACGCCGCGGTAGTCGTCGAGCAGCCCGCCCTTGCCGGCCTCGAAGAGCTTGCGCGCCGCGTTCGTACCACGCTCGGGTGCCGCCGCCGACTCGCCGATCGTCTGAACCGCCAGGCTATGCGCCAGATCGACCGTCGGGCCGCTGGCCACGGCCGCCGGACTGGCCGTCGCGGCCGGAGACGCCACGGCCGTCTTCGGCGTGGAGGGCGTGGAGCTTAGATGGAGCGCGAGCAAGGCGCCGGCGGCCAACGCAACAACCGCCGCGGCCGAGTAGCCGATTATGCCTATCAGAGGCCGGCGCGGTTCGTCTCCGGCTTCGTCATCGGGTGGAATTGGCGGAGTGAAATCGGTCGCGGTCAATTTGTCTTGGGCGGGAACGTAGGTCTCGGGGCGCCGCCGCGGCGCTCCCGCGGCCCCACCGCCACGCGCCGCGCCGCTCGCGGGCGCGGGCTCGGTCACCGGCGGCGCGCCCGCGCTCACTGGCAGCCGCGCGCCGCAAAAATTGCACATCAGCTCGCCGGGCTCGGCCTTGCCGCCACACACCGGGCATTCGATTGCACCCTCGCCCGCCTCACCCATCGGCGCCGTGGCGGGCGCTGCCGAAGCGGCTACCAATGCAGTGCCGTCGGCCTCACAAAACGACTCGGCGTCGGGATAGCTCTTGGCGCATCGTGGACAGGTCTTCATGGCTCAAAGGTGGCCTCCTGATACATCGCCCGCTCCGATTTCAATGATATCCGCAGCGCCGCGCGCAAGGCTATGACCACGCTACCGCAGGCTTGCGGCGCCTGCGCAAGCGCCGGACGCTGCCGCTATTGCCGCGCCATCACCTGGCTGTGGACCTGCTCCATCGCGGCGATCGCGCGCTCGGGGTCGCGCGCACTGGGGATTATCAGCCGCGAAACGCCCGCCTGGGCGAACGCATTGACCAGTTCGACGGTCAGCGGTCCATCCAGGCGCGGGCTGAGCGTGATTTCCAGCGGCGTCGCGCGGTTCTGCGCACTTTCGTGGCCGCGCAGCCGGGCGATCAGATCGCGCGTGTCGTGAAGATTCTCGGCGATCCCGTACCATCCATCCGCCAGTTGCGCGGCCCGGCGCAGCGAGGGCTCGGTATGGCCTCCGAAGATGAGGGGCGGACGCGGCTGCTGGATCGGCTTGGGCATGAACTTCACGCCCCCGACGCGGATCGTTCGCCCCTCGAACACCGGGTCCTTGCGGGTCCATAGCTGGTCCATCAGGGCCAGGTATTCGCGAGTGCGGCGCGCGCGGTCGGCAAACGTCATCTCCACCGCCGCGAATTCCTCTGCGAGCCATCCGATACCCACGCCGAAGATGAAGCGGCCGCCCGAGAGAACGTCCAGGCTGGCCACCGCCTTGGCGGTGGCGAACGCATTGCGCAGCGGTACGACGAAGATGCCGGTCGCGAGCCGGATGCGGCTGGTGACGGCGGCGGCGTAGGCTAGGGCCAAAAAAGGGTCATGCAGCGGCGTGTCGGGCGGCGCGGGCATCCTGCCGGCCGCGGCGTACGGGTAGCGCGATCTGTATTCGACCGGGAGGACGAGATGCTCGGGAATCCACAGCGACTCGAACCCCAGTTCCTCGGCCCGGCGCGCCACGCGGGCGAGGTCGGGGCCGGCAATCTGATAAAGAAACGTCGCGAATTTCACCCGCTCACCTCACGCACCCCGCGCAACCCTGGGCCACGCGCCTGGATTCCACGCCGCGGCGGGATCGCCGCGGCGGGCGCATCTCTCTCAGTACGCCCGCCACGGCCACACTCAGCGGCGCGCGCGATTCAGACCTGACCGTTTTCGAGGCGGAAGCCTATCTTGACGTGGACCTGGAACTCAGGCTCGCCCTTGGGGTTGACCGATCCACGAATCTCCCGGACTTCGAACCAGTCGATGTTGCGCAGCGTCTGGCTGGCCTTTTTGAGCGCGTTGCGCACGCCCTGCTGGATGCTCTCGTCGGAGACTCCGACCACGTCGACTATCTTGTAGGTCTTCTCGGGCATGGGATTTTCTCCTGGCGTTTGCACGCCTCGCTTACAGCAAGACCCCCCCAGCCGCCGCATCGCGGCGGCCATGCCGGTTTACGACCGCACGGTTGAGAACGATACCGCGAACGCCGCGGCATCGTCCACCGCTCTTACGTCGAGCAGGAAGGCGTGGGCGGCGATGCGTCCGATGACGGGTGGGCGGGCCGCGCGGAACATCGCGGCAATCGCCTCGGGCGCAAGCTCCAGATGGGTCACGCGGACGGCGCGAGAGGGAATCTGTTCGGTCGGTTGCGCCCCCGATCCGATTTGCGCAAACGCCGGCACGACCTCGAGCCGGAAATCCCCGCCAAGGCGCTCGGCGAGAATCTCGCGGGCGCGTTCAGCGACCAGCTCAAGCTCGCCCACCGTGCGGCTCAGATAGCGCAGGGTCGGCAGCGTCGCGCCCAGATCGCCCGCGCGCAGATACAGCCGCAGCGTTGCTTCCAGCGCGGCCAGGGTCAGCTTGTCGCAGCGCAACGCCCGCCGCAGCGCATTCGCGCGCATCCGCTGCACCAGCTCGCGCCGCCCCACCGCCACTCCCGCCTGCGGCCCGCCCAACAGCTTGTCGCCCGAGAAGGTCACCAGCGCGGCGCCGGCCGCGACGCGCTCGGCCACCAGCGGCTCGCGCGGCAGGCCGAGCCGTCCCAAGTCGGCGAGCGCGCCTGAGCCCAGGTCCTCGACCACGTCGATTCCGTGGCGCCGCCCGATTTCCACCAGCTCGGCCAGCTCGACCTCGGCGGTGAAGCCGACCACGCGGTAATTGGAGGGATGGACCTTGAGCAGGAGCGCGGTGTCGGGACCGATGGCGCGCTCGTAGTCGTCAGGATGAGTACGATTGGTGGCGCCGACTTCGCGCAGATGCGCGCCGCTGCGCTCCATCAGGTCGGGCAGCCTGAACGAGCCGCCGATTTCGATCAGCTCGCCGCGCGAGACCACGACTTCGCGCCCGGCGGCCAGCGAGTTGAGCGCGAGCAGCACGGCGGCGGCGTTGTTGTTGACCACGGTCGCCGCCGCGGCGCCCGTCAACGCGCATAGCTCATCCTCGACCAGCGCGTCGCGCTCGCCGCGGCCGCCACTGTCAAGGTCGTACTCCAGATTGACCGCCGATCGCGCCGCCGCCGCCATCGCCTCGATCGCCGGCTCGGCCAGCAGCGCGCGGCCCAGGTTGGTATGGAGTACCACGCCGGTTGCGTTGACCAACGGACGCAGGGATGGCTCGTCGGCTTCGATGGCGGCGCGGGTGCGCCGCACGACTTCCTCGACCAGCGCCTGGCGCGTGCGCGGCGCGGGCGCGGCTGCGGCTAAGCCCTGGTCCGAAAGAACCGCGACGCGCAGTTCAGCCTGCGCCCGGCGCACCATCAGCTTCACGTACTCGCGCGACAGCCCGCCGATGCTGGCCACGCCCGCGCACGCGCGCAAGCATTCGTCGACCGGCGGCATCACGCGCAACAACGCGGCGCGCACCTCGCGCCCGGCCTGTGCCGCCGCCGCGCGGCCCTTCTTGGTCTGACCGGAACTCATCCTGTTCGCTGAACCTGTGCCCAATCCTGCGCCGGCTCTGTACGCAATCGGGACTCGAACGCCCGCCCGCAACGAGCCCCCATTATAGCCGTATCGCGCCCGCGCCTGGCCAAGCGTTCAGGCCACCCGTTCGCCGCCGGCCTGGGCGTCGGCGATCACGGAGAGCCGGGTCACCAGGATGATGCCGCAGGCGAGCGTCGCCAGGGCCGACAGGGCGACCGCGATTTGTGGACTTAGGCGCTCGCCGACGTAGCCGACCTCGAGGCTGCCGATCGGCGCGAACCCGATGAACGACAGCGTGTACATGCTCATCACGCGGCCGCGCAAGTCATCCGAGACGAATAGCTGGAGCATCGTATTGCTGGTCGCCATGTAATTCATCAGCCCGGCGCCGATCACCATCTGCGCGACGAGCGACAGCCACATCCACGGCGAAAGACCGAAAACGAAAATCCCGGCCGCCGCGCCGAACAGCCCGACGATCAGATTTTGCCGCAGCGCGGGCGCCGTCTTGCACGAGGCGAGCACCAAAGCGCCGAGCAGCGCGCCCACGCCCTGGGCGGCGAGCAGAAATCCATAGGCGAGCGCCTGGCCATGCAGTACGTCGCGGGCGAAGACCGGAATCAGCACCGAGTACTGCATGCCGAAACCCGCGGCCAGCGCGATCACGAGCAGCAGGTAGAAGCTCGCCCGATGATGCCAGATGTAATCGAAGCCCTCGCGCAGGCGGGCGAACATCGCGGAGCCGATGCGGGCGACCTCGCGCGGCGCCAGCTCCATCTCGACGAGGCTCCAGATGACCGCGATATAGCTTAGTCCGTTGAGCAAGAAGCACCCCGCAATGCCGATTACGCTGATCAGCACGCCGGCCACGGCGGGCCCGACGATGCGCGCGCCGTTGAAGATCATCGAGTTGAGCGCGATCGCGTTGGGCAAGTCCTCACGCCCCACCATCTCGACCACGAAGGCCTGGCGGCCCGGCATGTCGAAGGCCGTCACCAGGCCGTTGAAGGCGGCCAGTGCGATCACGTGCTCGACCCGCACCACGCCGGCCCAGGTCAGCGCGGCCAGGATCAAGGCGCTCAGCATCAGCAGCGCCTGGGTGGTAACGATTAGCCGGCGGCGATCGATATGGTCGACCACCACACCGGCGAACAGCGCCACCACCAGCACCGGCAGGTAGCCGGCGAAGCTCACCACCCCGAGCATCAACGGGGAATTGGAGAGCTTGAGCACCAGCCATCCCTGCGCCACCGACTGCATCCAGGTGCCGATGAGCGAGGTGAACTGCCCGCCGAAAAAGAGGCGGAAATTGCGATGGCGCAGCGCGCGGAACGCACCGAGCCTCCCGGAGAGAAGCTCGGAGGGAGCCGGCGAAGCGGACGCGGGCGGGTTGCTCTCGGAAGAAGTCTCGATAGCCGCACTCACTTGGGGGATGCGGGCAGTTTGGCAAAGTCAGGGGCGGCTGGCGAGCGCATCCTCGCGCGATGCCAATCGGCTATCGGGGAGTGGCTCGTTGTGAATTCAAAATGATCCACTGTCGCTGCCAACCCACGCTGGACAAGGTGCTGCGCTTGCCAGGTTACCGGCGGGCGGGCGCGCGCCGGTAGCTCAACTGGACAGAGCCTCGGACTTCGGAAACGGTGCGCATCATCAATAGGCGTGGCCGGGGGCGGGCGGATGCGAGGTCTGGCAGCCGATCCACACTTCGCCGCCCGCGAAATATTCCTTCTTCCAGATCGGCACGACCTGCTTGAGCCGGTCGATCGCGAAGCGGCAGGCCTCGAAGGCCTCGGCGCGATGCGCTGCCGAGACCGCGATCGCGACCGAGGTCTCGCCGATATCGACCGGGCCGATGCGATGGCTTATCGCGATACGGACGATTTGCCATCGCTCGCCCGCCTCGCGCGCGAGCCGGCGCATCTCGCCGAGCGCCATCGGCTCGTAAGCCTCGTACTCCAGGCGGATCACGCTGCGGCCGGCGTTTTCGGCACGCGTGGTCCCGGCGAAGGTGACGATCGCGCCAGCGCGCGGCTCGGCCACGGCGCGTTCGAGCGCGGCAACGTCGATCGGTGCGCGGCCGATCGTTATCGGGCCGATCCATTTTGGATCGTGCGCCGGCACCGCGCCGCCGCTGACGGGCGGGATGAACGCTACCTCGTCGCCGGGGCGCGGGCGATAGCCGCCCTGTACATATTCCTGGTTGACGGCGAAGCCGACCGAGTCGCGATGGCCCTTAAGCGCGGGAAACTCCTCCGCCAGGTGCTGCCAAATCTGTGCGACGGTCGCGCCGTCGGGAAATTCGCGGCTCAGCTCGGAGGCGCCGGCGCGCTCGCGCAGTGTCGCGAACAGCTTTATCGTTATTCGGTTCATTGCGGTTGCTTGCCGTCGATCGGGTTGCGCGCTAGCCGTTCAAAAAGCATCGTCAGAGCTTCAACAGATGGGCCATGTGACCGAGCTCGGGAATTAGCAGCTGCTCCATCGCGAGGCGGCAGGCGCCGGGCGAGCCCGGCAGCGCAGCCACGACCTTGCCGGCCGCGACTCCCGCCAGCGCCCGGCTCAAAATCGCCGCCGGGCCGATCTGCTGATAGGAGAGATAGCGGAACAATTCGCCGAAGCCCTCGAGCTCCTTGTCGAGCAGCATCCGTACCACCTCGATCGTCGAGTCGCGCGCCGCGATCCCGGTGCCGCCGTTGACGATGATGGCGTCGAGATTGCGCAGGTTGTCGAGCAGCGCCTGGCGGATACGGCTGGGGTCGTCGGGCAGCACCGCGTAATACTCCACGCGATGGCCGGCGGCGGTCAAAAGATCGCGGATCAGATGGCCGCTCTCATCGGTCTCGGCACTGCGCGAATCGCTTGCGGTCACCACCCCGACCCTGAGGCTCTTATGGCCATGGCGATGATGCTCTTCTACGGACACAACGCGATTATATCATCAAGTTGGATCATTTTGCCCACGCCGCCCCGTTAAAGCGGCCCGCGTCCGGCGTGCGATCGTGGCCGATTGCGCGAACCGGCGGCGTCAGCGCAAACGCAGGTTGAACGCTTGCGGCCCTTTGTCGCCGGGGCGAACCTCGAACTGCACCTGGTCGCCCTCGCGCAGGTCTTCGAAGTAGACCTTGGGCGAAAGCCGCGAGCGATGGAAGAAGACCTCATCGCCGCCGTCGTCAGGGGTGATGAAGCCGAAGCCCTTGTCCTTGATCACTTTTTTGATCGTGCCGAACACAGCATCCTCCGCGGGGCCACGCCCCTGGAGTTGAGCTTAGGCGAGCCGCGCCGTATGTAAAGAGGAGTTACGACACGGCGCAGGAGGCATTTTGCTCAAGGCGGTTGGACTGGCGGAAATCGAGCGCATCTTCGCGGTGACCGACGCGCTCGGAATCTCGCGCGAGGCGCTGGTGATCCCGCTGCGCACCGAGCATCCCGGCCGCATCCGCAAGCTCGGCGGCGCCAAGCTCGAGATCGTCGTCGAGCGCGAGGCCGACTTCGATCAATGGCTCAGCCGGCTTGCGGCGGAGATTCGGGCGGTTTGGCCGGCACCGCCGCCGGGCTGAGCTCGATCAGCCGCGCGCCATGGTCGACCATCTGCCCGGCCGCCACGCAAATTTTCGCCACGATCGCCGGGCTCTCGGCGTAAAGCGTCGTCTCCATCTTCATCGCTTCGAGCACGATCAGAGGATCGCCATGCTCGACTGGCTGGCCCTCAGCGACCAGCACCTTGAGCACCTTGCCCGGCATCGGCGCGTCGACCTCGGGAGCGGCCAGTCCGCCCGTGCGATGCGCCGCACGTCCTTCGACTGCGACGAACTCGGCCGCGAACGGGCCCGCCGCCACCGTTATCGAGGAGCCGCGCCGCGCGCCCGCGACGCGGACACGCCGGCCGCCCAGCTCCACCATCGCGCTGCCGTCGGGCATCGCTGCGATCGTCGCCGCGACTTCGCGCCCGTCTATCATGATGCGCACTCGGCGCGGGCCGCTCGGGTCTCCCGTGTCCGGCTTGTTTTGCGCGAGCAGTTCGACCTCGAACTCGCGCGCGTCGCCCTGGCGCTTGAGTTTCATCGTTCCTCCCGCCCCCAGGGCTCGAAACCCGCAAGCTCCGTCCACGGCGAGCGCCGGCCGCGCCCCGTCCGTGCGCCGTCGCTGAGCGCGCCGCGCGCCCAGGAGGAGCCCGGCGGCGCCAGGCGCGCCGAGCCAAGCGCTCCGCCGGCAGCCATCGCGGCCGCGGCCAGCAGGCTCTCGAGCGCATCCTCGCCCGGGCTCCATCGCGGAAAAAACTGCTCCAGGAATCGCGTCGAGAGTCGCGCGTCGCGAAACGCCTCGCTCGCCATGACGTCGCGCAGGAAGGCCGCCGTGTTGGTCACGCCCAGTAGCGAGAATTCGCCAAGCGCGGCCGCCATCCGAACCCGCACCTGCTCGCGGTCGGCGCCCCAGCACACCAGCTTCGCCAGCAGACCGTCGTAAAAGGCGCTCACCCGCGCGCCGGGCGCGAGATGGGTGTCCACGCGCACGCCGGGTCCCGCGGGGAGATTCAGATAATGCACTTCGCCGGTCGCCGGACGGAAGTTATGCTCCGCATCCTCGGCGTAGATCCGGCACTCGATAGCGGCGCCGCGCGGCGCCGCCGGCTCGGCGACGCGCGCGCCCATCGCGACCCGAAGCTGCTCGGCCACCAGGTCGCAGCCGAAACGCATTTCGGTTACCGGATGCTCGACCTGAAGCCGTGTGTTGGCCTCGAGAAAGTAGACCTCGCCGCCCTCGACCAGGAACTCCATCGTGCCCGCGTTGCGATAGCCGGCCGCGCGCGCGACCTTGAGCGCCGCCTCTACCATCCGCGCCCGCAGAGCGTCGTCGAGTCCGGGCGCAGGCGACTCCTCGATGATTTTCTGATGGCGCCGCTGGATCGAACAGTCGCGCTCGCCGAGCGCGACCACTGCGCCATGCTGGTCGGCGAGAATCTGCACTTCGACGTGGCGCGGATGCGCCAGGTATTTCTCCAGGAATACGCGGCCGTCGCCGAAAGCGGCCTTGGCCTCGCGCGCCGCCGCCGCCAGTGCCTCGGCCAGGCCCGCCTGCGCCTCGACCAGCCGCATCCCGCGGCCGCCGCCGCCCGCCGCCGCCTTGACCATCAGCGGAAACCCGACGCGAGCGGCAAACTCGTGCGCCGCGCGCTCCTCGACCGTCTCGAGCCCCGGCACCACCGGGACGCCCGCGCCGGCCGCCAGGCGCCGCGCCGCGACCTTGTCGCCCAGCGCCGCCATCACCTCCGCCGGCGGCCCGACGAAAACGATCCCGGCCGCGGCGACCGCGCGGGCGAACTCGGGCCGCTCGGAGAGAAAGCCGTAGCCGGGATGGATTGCGTCGGCGCCGGTGGCGCGCGCGGCCTCGATGATCGCGGCGATGTTGAGGTAGCTCTGGCTGGCCTCGGGCGGACCGATGAGACGGGCCTCGTCGGCCGCGGCGACGTGCGTAGCGTCGGCGTCGGCTTCCGAGTAGACCGCCACGGTGGCAAGCCCAAGCAGGCGCGCGCTGCGAATTATCCTGAGCGCTATTTCGCCACGGTTGGCGACCAGTAGCTTGCTGATGGAGCCGTGTTTCATTCTGCAGGCGAGCGTAGCACACGCCGCGCTCCCGCGAGCAGAGCTGCGGCGGGCGGCGACGCCGGGGTTTGTACTCGCTTGCCGGGCGATCGGTGAAAAATTTCAAAAAAATTTCGCGCCGCGGCGCCAAATGGATTGATCGTCAGAAAGATTTCACTATCTTGGAAAGGCCGGCGCGCGCGGGTCCATTTGCTCGGCCATCGCGTCGAAGGAGAAAATCCTGAATGAGGGAGTGCTAGGTGCAGGAAATGGAAGCAACCGACATTCGTACGGTGTACGACTTCCCCGTCGCCGGCCATCTCTGCAGTGATGGGGCGGTGCACTACGTCAAACTGGTTCGCCGTTCCGGCAACCCCAAGCCCCAGGGCGTCTGCCAGCAATGCCGGACGACCTTTCAGTACGAAAAGCCGCAACGCTCCCGCGTGCGGCACTACGGCAGCGAAGGCGCCAGTCACTTCTAGGCCGTAAGGGCCGCCCCAACTCATTCTGCGTTCTGAGCATGCGCGCGTCCGCCGCGGCGGCGGTTAGCGGGCTGCTGGAGTCTGCGCCGGCGCGGCGCCGGTATGCTCCAGCGCCGGCGCAGCCGTGCCCAACGGCGCGGCGGACCGTGGCGCGGACGGCGGCGCGGAAGACAAGGGCGCCGGCGTCGCTGACTCCTGCGGCGCGATAAACGCGGGAGGCTCAGGCCGTTCGAATACGGGGTGCGGCTTCACCGGCGGCGCCGTGCTCACCAGCAAAACCTCGGGGCCACGGTAGTAGCGCGACAGCATCCCGCCCATGAAGACGAAGTCCTGCCTGGGGTCGAACCATAGCTGCGTGGTTGGCACAAATGGCTTCAGAAACACATTGAACCATCCAAAGACTGGATGCGCCTGGGCCTCGGCCAGCTCACCGTCTTGCGGGCGATACTCCCATGGTGACCGCCCAAGATCGACGTGCAGAGAGAGGATGCGCGGGCCGTGGGCGCAATCAAAGACATGCATGTCGAGGGCGGCATCCGCGCCGTGGCGGAGCCGGTCCGCTATCGGCACCAGCACGCCGGCGCCGGCGTAGGTGTCCGGGGTAAATTTCAGCATGGCGATCTGGATGATGCCCTCACCGTTGTCGTATTTTGCGCAGCTGGTCTTTCCGGTGACGGCGTCGGCGGTTGCAGTAAGCCGCGGAGCGCCGTACGCATCAAAGAAGCGGTGTTCGTAAGTAAGCAGGCGCGGGGCCTCGCCCGGGACCGCCTTGAGCGTGTCGTGTTCGAGGTCGCGCTCACCGTCGATGAACTCGTTGCGCCCGTCGATGGTTACCGAATCATCGTGCTGCGTGACGGTATAGTGCGCGCGCCCCAAAAGCCTCGTACCGGTCGGGTCGTAGATGAACAGGTCGGGTTTTTGCGTGATCATCGCTCGCGCCTGGGACGCGGCGGCCACGGCCGCA
This sequence comes from Deltaproteobacteria bacterium, assembly GCA_021827495.1. Classification (GTDB taxonomy): domain Bacteria; phylum Desulfobacterota; class Binatia; order Binatales; family Binataceae; genus JAKAVN01. The sequence continues at coordinate 17,719 of JAKAVN010000005.1, forward strand.
ACGTCCGTTCCCTTGATGCGCGCCGCCAACAGGGCCGCGGCGAGCATAGCCGCCACAACGGGTGCTCTCTTCCTCAGCACGTCATCTCCGATTCGCCGCCTGCCCAAGAACTGCGATCCGCGCGCACCGCTCGGTTGCCCGAACTCATCATATGGGCCTCGCGCATCGGAGCCTCCCGTGCGCCCGTGCCGCGCTGGTCCCGGCAACCTTATCCGGGAGCCTGATCCCGTGTATACATCCGCCCGCTTTCGATGCAGCAAGAAAAGCCGCGCTCGACGTTTCGGCGCCCGCACGGCCGCCGGCGGCCTTTGTGGCGGCGGGCGGGGTGTTGATCCTGAGGTTGTTCCAAGCTTCCAGCCGCGGCACGCGGGAAGATTGGGACTACGCGCTCTTGTTGGGCGTGAAGAGCTTGGAGAAGGTTCCGATCGAGGCGGGCGGATGGTCCAGCGTCCGCAGGATCTCGCGCACGTGCTCCGCCGACTTCATCCCGACCAGCGCCACGTTGATCCCGGGCGCCGAGCGCACGAATTGCAGCGCACGCTGCGCGTCGGTGGTCAGCCCCTCGAATGCCTGCGACACAATCGGCGGCAGCCCGCGCGTAAGCCGTCCCTGCAGCAACGAGGCGCTGGCGCATACGGCGATGCCGAAGCCTACCGCGGCGCGCAGCGCGGTGCCGCGCCGGTCGGGGAGCTGCTGATTGGCAACCGTCAGCGCTTCGGGCATCGCCAGGTTGAACGGCAGCTGGATCACGCGGAAGTGATGGTTGCGACCGGCGATTTCGAGGGCAATTTTCACCAGCTCCTCCATCTGCAGGTACTGCCGCTCGTCGGGGCCCAGCCGGTAACCGTTCCATGTCGCGGTGCCGTAGACCCCGATCTTGGAGCCTGCGACCTGTTGCTCGAGGAACTCGAAGGCGCGGCGCATCCGCTCGAGAAACTGCGGCCGTTCGACGCCGGCAAGCTGCGTTTCGGGATTATGGACATAATAGATGTCGATAGTGTCGAGGCCCAGGTTGGCGCGGCTCATCTCGAGCATCGCGCCGAGATAGCGCGGCGTCATGCAATGCGAGCCCTCGACCAGATCGTCGGGCTCGACCAGTCCGCTGCGCACGAACTTCTCCTCGAACCAGGCCCGCGGATTGGGCGGCATCGCGCCGTCGAAGGTGACGTAACCGCCCTTGGTCGCGACCACTACTTCTTCGCGGCGCAGTTGCCCTGCGGCAATCAGTTCGCCCAACACTTTGCCGATCGTGCGCTCGCCGCGCTGGAAGCGGTAATTCACCGCCGTGTCGATCAGATTGATTCCGCCCAGCAGCGCGGTCCGGATGGCTTGCGCGTAGGCCTGGTCGGTCTCCTGGTCGGGCTCGCCCAGATAGGTGCCGATCCCAACCGACGAAACGCTCAGCCCACCGAGCATCGGGCGGAAATTTCCCGGCAGCCCGGCATGGCGGCGGGCGTAAGCAAGCGTGCCCTCGGCCGTGGCGCGGTTCTTCAGCATCGCGAGTCTCCTTGGCGCGCCGTGGCTCAGGCCTTCGGCGAACTAATGTCGAGAGGACTGATCTTTGGTTCGAACAGCAGTCGGATAACGTTTCCGTCCGGGTGGCGGATGTGGAATGACAGCGAGCCGTCGTGATGGTGGCGCAACGGATGAACTATATCCAATCGCTCGCCCCGTGCCCATCACCATCCCGCTTCCAGCGCGGCGATACGCGGCACGCCGAAGCCGAGCATCCGCCGAGTGCATGTACCGTAATATGATGATTTATCAGTAAAAACAACAGCTTAGGATGAATTGGAAGCGAAAGCGAATAATCGCGTTGACATAAACGGAGGGCGACGTCTAGAGTAAAACGTTTTTCCAAATCGGCTCGATCCGTTGCTCCGTCACGGCGGCGTTCGAGGAGAAGTTCGCCATGGTCAGGCGCAACAAAACCAACTACGTCATCCAGTCGGTTGCTCACGCGCTCGACGTGCTCGAACAGTTTTTCGGCGAGGTCGACGAACTCGGCGTCACCGAACTTTCCAAGCGCCTCAAGCTGCACAAGAACAACGTCTTCCGTCTGCTCGCCACGCTCGAGGCGCGGGGCTATATCGAACAAAATCGGGCGACCGAAAACTACCACCTCGGGATCAAGTGCCTGCACTTGGGGCGCCGCTATATTGATCACATGGGACTGGTGCGGCAAGCGCGGCCGATCCTGGCCGAGGTCGCGCGGCGCTGCCGCGAAAGCACTTTCGTTGCGATTCTGCGGCGCGAGAGCGTGGTCCCGCTGGAGTCGGCCGAGCCGTGTGACCGCGTGGTCCGGATCACGACGCCGCTGGGCCAGGCGCTGCCGCTGCATTGCACGGCGGTCGGCAAGGCCCATCTCGCCTTCGATCTCGAGGAGCAGTTGCGTGCGCGCCTGCCCGAGCAGCTCCCGCGCTTCACCGACCGCACCATCGTCGACCGCGCGCTGCTGTTCGAGCAACTCGACGCGGTGGCGCGCGAGGGCTTTTCGGTTGAGGCGTGCGAGTTTTTCGAGGACGTCTCGGCAGTGGCCGTGCCGATTCGCGACTATACCCGCAGTGTTGTCGGATCGCTCGCGGTGGCGGGACCGGCCTACCGCATTCCAGGCGAGCGCATCAAGGCTGAAATAGCGCCGCTCATCATCGAAGCCGGCCGCGACCTCTCCCATCGCCTCGGCTACAACGAATAGCACGTCGGCCTTCGCGCACAGGGCTGCGCGGCGTTTTGCGCCAAGTGTAATAATCGTTAACTTGAGGGTGTGTTGCACAAATGGCCACGCCAAGGGAACGCTCCGCGGCCATCCGCGGAAGCCCGGGCTGCATTAGCCCGGTTTGACTGGCCGATGGGCCATTGTTAGTTTCTTTGCGTCTCGCGGGTTCCGGCGCCCCGGAGCGGTAAGCCACGGTCCATCGTTCTCGCTGAACATGCCGGAGTAAGGCGGGCTGAATACACCTGGAGTGAGATTGCAGTGAAAATTCTGGTTCCCGTAAAGCGCGTCCCGGATCCCGCCACCACCATCCGTATCCTGCCCGACGGGTCCGGAATCGCCACCGACAACATTAAATGGGTGATTAACCCGTTCGACGAAATCGCCCTCGAGGAGGCGCTCCGAATCAAGGAGAAGCAGGGTGGCGGCGACGTCGCGCTGCTGTCCGTCGGCCAGCAAGCCTGGCAGGAGCAGTTGCGCACCGGATTGGCGATGGGCGCCGACCGGGCGATTCTGGTGCGCGCCGACCAGCCGCTCGACACTCTGGCGATCGCGCGGGTGATGGCGAAGATCGTCGGCGACGAAAAGCCGGAACTCGTGATCATCGGCAAGCAGGCGATCGACGACGACTCAAACCAGGTCGGCCAGATGCTGGCCGAGATGCTGGGATGGCCGCAGGCGACCTTCGCCTCGAAGGTCGAAATCGCCGGCACCAAGTGTACGGTGGTGCGCGAGGTCGACGGCGGCGTGGAAACCCTCGCCTTCGAGTTGCCGGCCGTCATCACCGCCGACCTGCGCCTCAACGAGCCGCGCTACGCTTCGCTGCCGGGGATCATGAAGGCGCGCAAGAAGGAACTGAAGGAAATTCCGGTCGACAGCCTGGGCCTCGACCTTGCCCCGAAGCTCAAGATAAAGGCGCTCGCCGCGCCGGCCAAGCGGCAGGCCGGACGCAAGGTCGGCTCGGTCGAAGAACTGGTCGGCGTGCTGCACAGCGAAGCCAAGGTGATCTAGCCAAGTGATCCGATGATCGCCGCGCAGCCAAAAAACCGCATCGTATCCGCGCCCGGCCAGCCGGCGGGCGCCGCGGAGTGAATTCGAGATGGGTGACGTACTGGTTTTTGCCGAACATCAGGCGGGACATTTTTCCAAGGCGACGCTGGTCGCGGTCAATGCCGGAATCGAACTGGCAAAAAAGCGCGGCGGCGGCAAATGCATCGCCGTGATCGCCGGCGAGAACCTCGACGGCCCGGCCGGCGAGCTGGCCAGGTACGGGATGAGCAAGGTCATCGCGCTCGATGACCCGAAGCTGGCGCACTACCTGGCCGATCTCTACGCGCAGGCGCTGAGCGCGCTGGCAAAGAGCCTCGGCGCCGAATACGTGCTCGCGACCGCGACCGCGATGGGCAAGGACCTGATGCCGCGGGTGGCGGCGCGGATGGGCGCTCCGATGGCGTCCGAGATTGTTTCGATCGGCGGCGACGGCACGCTGGTGCGTCCGCTGTACGCCGGCAACGCGCTGGCCACGGTCGAGATGGACGGTCCGATCAAGGTCGTGAGCGTGCGTGCGACCGCCTTTGATTCGGCCAAGCCCGGCGATTCCGCCGCTCCAGTCGAAAAGGCCAAGCCCGAACTCGACCCGGCCGGGCTCAAGATGCAGTTCGTCAGCTTCAACGAGATCAAGAGCGATCGGCCGCAGCTCACCGAGGCGCGCATCGTGGTCTCGGGCGGACGGGGACTCAAGTCAGGCGAGAACTTCAAGACCGTGCTCGAGCCGCTGGTCGACGAGATGGGGGCCGCGATGGGCGCCAGCCGCGCGGCGGTCGACGCCGGCTTCGTGCCCAACGATTTGCAGGTCGGGCAGACCGGCAAGGTGGTCGCGCCCGAGCTCTATGTCGCGGTCGGAATCTCCGGCGCGATTCAGCATCTGGCCGGGATGAAGGATTCCAAGACCATCGTCGCGATCAACAAGGACGAGGAAGCGCCGATCTTCAACGTCGCCGACTACGGCCTAGTGGCCGACCTGTTCAAGGCGGTGCCCGAGATGGTCGAGGCGCTGAAGAAGGTCAAGCACTCGTAGCGCGCCGCGCGCGGGCGCCACGCAGCTGGCTATTCGCAAATCCGGGGGAGTGTGGACTTGAGCGTTGACGAGTTCGTAGCCCTCGTCGATTAGCGTCGCGGCACTCCCTACCGTCCGAACTCAGCCAGCGGCACTGCCTCGATGACCTCGACCGGCGAGAGGCGCGTGGTCCTCAAGCGCGCGGACGGCCAAACCGTGAGCGATGCGCCGCGGATTGAATTTGCATTGCCGAGGGTGATTTAAAGTTAGCTCAACGGCCGCGCCGCGCGTCGACCAGGTTTGGCGCCCGCCGGCCGCAACAGGAGCCTCACATGAAGATGACGGGGATTCTCTTCACTCTTTGCATTTTGGCCGCCGTGGGCGTTTTTTTCTACCAGCTCTGGCGCCGCTTTCAGCTCCTGCGGAGCGCTGCCCCCGTGTCCCGTTTCGATCGCATTCCAGAACGCGTTCGCGCCGTGCTTGTCTACGCCTTTGGCCAGAGGAAATTCGTGCGCAGGAATCCGGGAGCCGAGCGGTCCGCCGGGTGGATGCACTTTTTCATCTTTTGGGGCTTTATCATCCTCGGGATCCAGATCCTCACGCTGTTCGGCCGTGCCTACTCCGACTCGTTCGTCGTTCCCGGCTTTAGCCTGCATCTCCTGGGCGGCCCCTATTCGTTGCTCCGCGACTTCATGGAGGTGGCCGTCCTGTGCGCGGTTGGGGTGGCGTTGGTGCGATGGGGGATCACGCACGCGCCTCGACTTTACGGCTATCTTCCGCCCGAGCGTCGCCTGCGCGATAAATCCCACTGGGAGGCCTATCTGATCCTGCTCCTCATCGCGATCCTCATGGTGGCAGGCCTCGTATATGATGGTGGGCGAATCGTTTCTCACCCGAACAACATGCAGATCGTTCGGGATGCGCGGTGGGAACCTCTCTCAACCTTGGTGGGTGTCGCCCTGGCGAAAGTTCTGGGCGCGAGCTTCGCCTTGCGGGCGAGCAACGTAGCCTGGTGGGTGCACAACCTCGTCGTTCTCGTCTTTTTGAACTTACTGCCGCCCTCGAAACACTTCCACATTATCACTGCAATCCCGAACATCTTTTTCTCGAAACTCGAGCCCAAGGGGCGGCTCTCGAAGCAGGACCTCGAAAATGATTCCCGCTTCGGCACCTCGCACATCGATCATTTCACGTGGAAGCAGATGCTCGACATGTTCAGTTGCACGGAATGTGGCCGCTGCTCCTCAAATTGCCCCGCCACGGCAAGCAAGAAGCCCCTGGCCCCACGTCAATTGCTACTCGATCTGCGGGACTACCTCTACCGGCATCAGGACGAGATCATTGAAAAGAGGAGCCACCCAGGCAAAGGGGATGGCACGGAACCCTTGGAGGTCGGAGAAAACATTGTCGGTCCCGTCATCCATGACGACACACTGTGGGCTTGTACCACCTGCCGAGCCTGTGAGGAGGCCTGTCCCCCGATGATCGAGTACGTCGACAAGATCGTCGACATGCGCCGTCATCTGGTGCAAGAGGAGGCCCGTTTCCCCAAGGAGCTTACCCGCACCTTCAAGAACATGGAGACGCAATCCAATCCGTGGGGGCTCGATTCCGAGCAGCGGTTCGAGTGGGCCGAACGGATGAACGTCCCGACCCTCGCCGACAAGCCCGACGCCGAGTTCCTCTACTACGTCGGCTGCGCCGGTTCCTACGATGATCGCAACAAGAAGACGACGCAGGCCTTCGTGCGCGTGCTGCAGAAAGCAGGCGTAAACTTTGCCTGCCTCGCGCGCGAGGAACTTTGCAACGGCGAAACGGCCCGTCGGCTCGGAAACGAGTACCTCTACCAGTCGATGGCCCAAATGCTGATCGAAACCCTCAACAAATACAAAGTTCGTAAGATCATCGTGAACTGTCCCCACTGTTTCAACACGATCAAGAACGAGTTTCCGCAATTCGGTGGTTCGTACGAGGTCATTCATGCCTCCGACCTCGTGCGACAATTGATCGCTTCGGGGCGTCTCAAGATCTCCGCGGAATTCCCGAAGCGGACCGTATACCACGACTCATGTTACTACGGCCGTTACAACGACGTATTTGACGATCCACGGACGGTGCTCAGCCGCGCGGGGGCCCAAGTTCACGAGATGGAACGCCACCATAAATTCAGCATGTGCTGCGGTGCTGGCGGAGGGCGGATGTGGCTAGAGGAAGAACGGGATAAACGGGTGAATCTGCTCCGCACCGAGCAGGCGCTTCAGGTTGACCCTGAGGTCATCGCGGTCTCCTGCCCTTACTGTATGGCGATGCTCAGCGACGGCATCAAGGCCAAAGACCTAGGGGAGAAGGTCCAGACCCTCGACGTGATGGAAATCGTCGACGAGGTCACCCGGGAGCTGTGATGCAGAGTCCTGAAGAGACCTTCTTCGTGCAAGAACCACACGTTCTGCCGCGGCGCGGGCGGCGGAGGCTTCTGGAAGGAGGAGCGCGGGGGGCTCGCGGATCAACCACATGCGCTTCGATCAGCTGAGCGAAGCGAACCCCGAGACGCTGGCCGTGGGATGCCCGTTCTGCATGACGCAGATGGAAGACGCGATGAAGGCGCGCTCGATGGAGGAGAAGATGCGCGTGCGCAGTATTTCAGAGCTGATCGCCGACTCCACTGGAGCGTTGGAGAACAAGTGAGAGGCGTTAACCGCCCCAGCCGTACCATCGCACCTGCCAGGTGAAGAAGATGACCAGGACGATTGACACCGCGATTAGTATCTTGGTCAATTGATCGGGTTTGCGCGGCATTCCGAGCGCTACCAGCGTCAGCAGGAACGGGTAGACCTGCACGTAGTAGCGCGGGCCGAGCTGCGCGAAGCCGCTGGCATAGACCAGCAGGCTCGGACCGCTGGCGAGGATCGCCGCCGCCGCCACCAGCGCGGCAAGCGGCCTCAGAAAGCTCGGCCTGAGCGCCAGTACGACGGCCGGGCTCGTGAGTATCAGCGCCTGGCCCATGAACTCGGGATGGATCCACGGAAACTTGTCGCTGTAGCCCGGCGCCATGAAGAGCAGCGTGTAAAGGTTGAACGGCAGATCGCGCAGCGCAAACGGGCCGCCCGGCCGGGAAAAGCGGTACTTGTCCTGGGCGTACCAAATCCATAGCGCGATATCGTTGGGCGTGCCGAAGCGGACTTCGTTGTAAGCGGCGTAGATCAACACGGCGCCGGCGAAACCGGGCACCATCCACGCAAGCGCGCGCACTCCCCGCCCGCGCGCCGCCAGCATCAGCGCGTACGCCGGCCACGTGAGCACAAGATCATAACGCGCCAGCGCCGCCAGCGCCGCCAGGATTCCGACTGCCCACGGCCGCGCTTCGCCGAACACCTCGCCGAGCGCCGCGAGCGTGAAGGGCACCGAGGCGATCAGCGCGAAGTCCCATGAACTGCCAAGCGTCGCCTCGTACCAGAACGTGGTGCCGACGCCGAAGAAAAGCGTCAGCCATACGCGTGCCGCGACGCCGAGGCCGATCTTGCACAGCAGCCGCCACACCAGGCCGAGCGAGACCGCCCCGACGATGACCGAGAGCGCGGTTTGGTTCGTCGCCAGTCCCCAAATAGCCACTGCGGGAAGGGTGATGAGCGCCGCAAGCGGCGGATGCAGGATGTAGCTGCGGCCGCCCACGACCACGTGCTCCATGTAGCTCGGCGCGTCGACCCAGGTGCGGCCATGCAACAGCGCCCAGGCCAATCGCACGTGTTCGTTGTACGGCGTGGGCGGCGAGGTGGTCGCGGCGTAAAAGGCCAGGAACAGAATCCCGACGGCGCCGGCGCACCATCCGCCGCGGGCGAGCATGCGTTCGAGCCACGGCCAGCGCCGCGATGCGGTGCGCCGCGGAGCGACCATGAGGTCCGCGCTTATTCCCGCCAGCCCAAGGATGAACGCGGCGATAATCAGCGCGTTGGGCAGCGCATGCGTTAACCACGGGACGATCAGAATGTCGGCCAGCGCGATCAGCGCGGCGACGATGAAAAACCATCGCGCCACCGCCCGCTCATCCGCAGCCTGCACGGCGATCACGGTTCGCAAGTCTTCGACAGCGCTGAGCGGCCGGGCGTCCACCGTGATCCGGGTCAGTGCGGCCGGCCCATCAGGCGTGCGCCAGCCGATGCCGCTCGAGCGCAGCCGCGTGCGCCGAAGTTCATTTCCGCAGGTCGGCGAGGAATTCGAGCATCGCGCGGTTGACCTCTTCGGGCTTCTCCTGTTGCGTCCAATGGCCCGCGCCCTCGATCGGCACGGTCTGGCGCAGGTTCGGCACCCACATCCGCATCCCGTTTGCCATCTCCGGCCGCAGCACAATGTCCAGTTCCGCCGTGATCATCAGCGCGGGCTGGCTCACCTGGGCGGGCAATCCGGCGCTCTCGTGCCAATTGCGATCGATGTTGCGGTACCAGTTGAGCGGCCCGCGAAAGCCGCTCTTCTCGAACGCCCGCACGAAAACCTCGAAGTCATCGCCGGTGAGGAAGCTGCCGTGCGGGAGGTCGGGCAGATGGTCGAGAAGTCCGCCGCCGGCCGGCCCCAGCACGCCCGCGGGCATCTTGCGCAGTTCGGCGAGGCCGGCGCCCTTGATCAATTCGCCGCCCTGGTAGAGCGAGCGCAGGCTGCGGCGCACGTCGCGGCCGAGTTCGGCCTCGGCGACGCCGGACTCCTGGAAGTAGACGATGTAGTTGAAATTGCCGGCCGCCATCGCGCGGATGATATCCATCGGCTTCATCGGCGTGCGCGGAAAGAACGGAGTGTTGAGCGCGATCACCCGCTCGATTCGCGCCGGCGCCATCAGCGCCGCGTTCCACGCCACGAAGCCGCCCCAGTCATGGCCGGCGACCACGCACTTGTCGATCCCCATCGCGTCGAGCATCCCGGCCAGGTCGGCAACGATCTCGCGCTGGGTGTAGGCCTCGACCGGTGCGGGCGCGCCGGTGTCGCCGTAGCCGCGCTGGTCGGGCGCGATCGCGCGCAAGCCGGCCCTCGCCAACGCGCGCATCTGATGGCGCCACGAGTACCAGAGTTCCGGGAACCCGTGGCACATCACGACCGGGTAGCCCTCGCCCGCCTCGGCGACGTGCATCCGGATCCCGTTGGTGTTGACAAAGCGGTGGCTGAACTCGCTCATCGGCGTGACCTCGGCGATTTCCAAGCTAGCACGCGGGCCGCGCGGTGGCAGCGCCGGCCTTTGACTTGCCCGCGCGGTGTGATGGACGATGGTTGGGCCTCGCTCGCAGCGGGGTAATGCCAAAGACCGCCGAGGGAAAGCCGATGGCCTTTACAGTGCAGCCGGACAGCTTCCGCTTCGCAAACGAGTTTCGCAGCGGCGTCGCGGGCAAGCGCGTCCTGATAACCGGAGCCGGCAAGGACGGCGGGCTTGGCCAGGCCTTCGCGCTGGCGGCCGGCCTCAACGGGGCCGCCGCGGTGGGCGTGCATTTCCATAGCAGCTACTCCGACGGCTTCGACCTGGTCAGCGCGTTGCGCAAGCTCGAGGTCAATGCGTTTCCGGTGCAGGCCGACGTCACCAACCTGGGCGACCTGTGGGCGACGCGCAGCTATGTGATCGAGCAGATGGACGGCAAGCCGCCGAACCTGCTGATTTGCAATTCGGGATTGACCGAGAAGGGCTACGGGTTCGGCCGGGCGCTCAAGGAAATCCCCGACGAACCGCTCGCGATGCGCCGGGCGCGGGTGCGCCAGCACTTCATCGACAGCCTGCACGAATCACGCCTGGTGCTTAATACGAAAATCGACGGCTTCCTCGCCATGACCCACCTATGGGCGGGCGAGGCGGTCTACCATCAGGAATTCTTGCAGCTCATCTATGTCTCCTCGCGGCAGGCGATCGACCCGGGGGTCTCGGTGCCGGGCTACGTGATCAGCAACTGGGCAGTGCTCCAACTGCCGAAGATGCTCGCGGTCAATCTGGGCCAGAACGCGAAATTCGTGGGCGCGGCCTGCATCCTGCTGCCCTTCATCCGCACCAGCATGACCGACCAGTACGCGGGCAACCCCAAGGTGTTCGGGCGATGGCAGCCGCGGATGCTGGAACCCAACGAGGCGGCCGAGGCGCTCCTGCAGTTGCTCGCGCGGCCGCAGGCCGAGCTTGATAAAGGGCTGTTCGAGTTGATGGCGGACGGCACGCCTGACGAGGTCGATGTGATTTGGAAGAAAGTCGGGCTCGAGGTGCGCGAGGAGGCGATGGCATGGAGCAGGGGAGGGTCTTTGCAATTCCATGGCCAGCACCGCGCGGTGAAGAAATAGACTACCGGGTGCATCCGCGGCGGATTAAAGATCATGGCCGAGCGCGAGGCGTACCATGCGCGGGTATTCGAGTGCCGGATGCGCGATCTGGACGGCGGCGGCGCGCCAGCGCAACGGAGGAGGGGAGCGAGCTCACCGAGTTGCTCGGCGATCAGGCGTAGGGCCGGGCTAAGGCGCAATTGGAAAACAACCGCGCCGCGGCTTTTCAAACCTCAGTACTTGGACTAGGAACGGCGTGTAAGCAGGCGCACGTCATTTTGAAGGCTTAGGGAGGGAACCCACATGCCCGTAGAAAAAGTGAAATTCAAGAGCGGCGGAATCCACTGCGCTGGAGATTTATACATTCCGGAGGTGCGGCGCGCGGGTTCGCGCGGTCCGGCCCTGGTCATCGGCCATGGCTTCAGCGTCGTAAAGGAAGCGCTCCCCGAGGAAGCTGGATACTTTCAGCGCGCCGGGTACGTGGTCCTCGCGATCGATTATCGCAGCTTCGGCGAAAGCGAGGGCGAGCCGCGAGGCCAACTGTTTCCGCTCAACGAAGTCGAAGACTATCGCAACGCGATCAGCTATCTGGAGACTCGTGCGGAGGTCGATCCCGGCCGGATCGGCATCTGGGGCAGCAGCTTCGGCGGCGCGGTGGTCATCTATACCGCGGCCGCCGATCGTCGGGCCAAGGCCGTGGTCGCGCAGGTCCCGGTCGTCAACGGGCGGCGCTGGATGCAGTCGCTTCGGACCAGCGACCAGTGGCTGGCACTGCTGGACAAGCTCGAAGAAGACCGGCGACGGCGCTTCCAAACCGGCGAAGGCGCCCGCGTGCCGGTGAGCGGCATGGCAAGTCAGAGCGTGTTTTGTGCGATGCCCGCCGATGCTCCGATCATCGCCTTTTTCGAAGAGGCGAAGAAGAGCCTGAAAACGTGGCGTGCGGACCTGGTTCTGGAATCAGTCGAAAAAATCATCGAGTTCAGCCCGGAGAGCGTGATTCATCAGATCTCGCCGCGCCCGCTGTGCATGGTGGTTACCGCCGGTTATGACATGATCCATCCAATCGAGCACATTTTGGACGCCTATCGTAAGGCCAACGAGCCCAAGAAGCTGGCGCTGCTGCCCTACGACCAGCTTGGTCTCTATACGGAACCGGGGCGCGGCGACGCTATGCGCGTCGCGATCGATTGGTTCAACCAGTACCTGTAAGTCTGTTCGGCCGCTGCACGCTTTTTCTATTCGCTCCCTGGAGTGGGGAGTTGGCCACCATCGCGCGGCGTGCTGGCGCGTGCGCACTGCGGCTTGTCCGCCGCGCCGAGTTCTGTCACAAACTTTGCGCAATAGGGTTGCCTGGACGCGCCTCGGCCTGTAGCCAGCTCAGGCGCGGCCGCGGCATTGCGCGGCGGGTCCACGCCCTTGCAGCGCTCAGCATGATCGAGGAGAAACTGCGATGCCGTTAGCGATTTCCTGCCTGGGTGCCGCGCTTGCCGGCCTGCTGCGTGCCGCTCCGCTTACTGCGGCCGCGGCGGCCGCGCCGCCGCTGGCCATCAACAGCGGCGACACCGCATGGTTGCTGACCTCATCGGCACTGGTCCTGCTGATGACCGCGCCGGGGCTGGCCCTGTTCTACGGCGGGATGGTGCGGCGCAAGAACGTGCTCGCGATCCTGATGCAGAGCTTCATCCTGGCCGCGCTGGTTTCGATCCAGTGGATGCTGTTCGGCTACAGCATCGCGTTTTCGCCCGGCAACGCGTTCATCGGCGGCCTGCAATGGATCGGGCTTAGCGGCGTCAGCGCGACGCAGCCTTATGCCGCCTACGCGCCGACCGTCCCGCATCAGGCCTACATGATCTTCCAGTGCATGTTCGCCGTGATCACGCCGGCGCTGATCACCGGCGCTTTCGCCGAGCGCATCTCGTTCAAGGGCTTCCTGGTCTTCAGTCTGCTCTGGATGACGCTCATCTACGATCCGCTGGCGCATTGGGTATGGGGCGTGGGTGGATGGCTGCACGACCTGGGCGCGCTGGATTTCGCCGGCGGCACCGTGGTGCATATCTCCTCGGGGACCTCGGCGCTCGCCGCCGCGCTGGTCATCGGGCAGCGGCGCGGGTTCATGCGCGAGCCGATGCCGCCGCATAACCTCACGCTGACGCTGACCGGCGCGGGCCTGCTGTGGTTCGGATGGTTCGGGTTCAACGCCGGCAGCGCGCTCGCCGCCAACGGGCTTGCGACCTCGGCATTCGTCGCGACCCACTTCGGCGCGGCTGCGGCAGCGCTGGGATGGGTTTTTGCGGAATGGATCATACTTGGCAAGCCGACCACGCTCGGCGTTGCCAGCGGCGTGGTCGCCGGGCTGGTTGCGATCACGCCGGCCTCGGGCTATGTCGGGCCGCTGCCGGCGATGGTGATCGGGCTGGTCGCCGGCGTGGTGTGCTTTTTCGCGGTGCGGCTGAAGGCGCGCTTTGGCTATGACGACGCGCTCGACGTGGTCGGAGTGCATGCGGTGGGCGGCATCTGGGGCGCGCTCGCCACCGGCCTGTTCGCCAGCGTCGCGGTCAACGCGGCGGGCGGCAACGGGCTCTTTTACGGCAATCCGCGCCAGTTCCTGATCCAGGCGGTCGCGGTGGCCACCAGCATCTCGTTCGCCTTTGTCGGAAGCCTCATCCTGCTCAAGATAACCGACGCGCTGGTAGGACTGCGGGTCAGTGATGAGGCCGAGCGGAGCGGGCTGGACCTCAGCGAGCACGACGAGAACGCCTACGAGTTGGGCGCGTAAGCCGCATTCGTCGTGCGGCGTGAGCCTCAGCGGGGCCGCAGAGGGTCGCACGCGCGCTGGCGCGCGGGCTTCAGCGCCGCAGCGCCTGGAACAACAGCGGAGCGGCCTCCGACATGACCTCGCCGACGATTTCGGACAGCGGCTTGCTCAGGATCGCGAGCTTTTCGGCCAGCGACTGCATGATGCGCAGGTATTGCTGCTTGGTCGCGGCGCTGATGGTGGTGAGCCGGTCGATCTCCATCACTTCGACGAAGCGGCGATGGGCCTCGTAGATTTCGCGCTCGACGGGGTCCGAAAACGGATTGGGCTGGTCGAATTTCCTGCCCGTGGTAGCCATTGGTGATGCACCCGGTATTGAATTGGGCGCGCCGCGCGCGCCGCCGGGAAACTATAACAGCCGCCGCGCCGCCCCCGCCATCGCGCGTCCCACGCTAGAACAAGTAGCGGCGGGTGTTGATGCTGATCATCACGCCCATCGCCGCCATCATCGCGATCAGCGACGAGCCGCCGTAACTCACCAGTGGCAAGGGGATTCCCACCACCGGCAACACCCCGCTCGCCATGCCGATGTTGATCGCGACCTGCCAGAACACGATGGCGGTAAAGCCCACCGCGAGAAGCTGGCCGAAGCGGTCGCGGGCGTGGCGCGCGATCCAGATTCCGCGCGCGATCACCCCCGCATACAGGGCCATCAGCAGGATCGATCCCGCGAAGCCGAACTCCTCGGCGAAGACCGAGAAGATGAAGTCGGTAGTCTGCTCGGGAAGAAAATTCAGCCGCGCCTGGGTGCCCTTCAGAAAGCCCTTGCCCCAGGCGCCGCCCGCGCCGATCGCGATCTCGGACTGGATGATATGGTAGCCGGCGCCGAGCGGGTCGGATTGCGGATTGAGGAAGCTCACCAGGCGCTCTTTCTGGTAGGGCTTGAGGTAATGCCATCCGACCGGAGCGGCCAGCGCCGCCGCCAGCATCGCGGCCAGCAGCACCCGTCCGTTCAACCCGCCGACGAAGACCAGAGTCGCGGTCACCAGGGCCAGGATGATCCCGGTGCCAAGGTCGGGCTGCTTGAGCACCAGCGCCAGCGGCACACCCAGCAACAGCGCCGGGATGATCATCTGGCGAAAGCTCCATCCGCCGCGCGGCGGCTCCTCGCGCAGGTAACGCACCATCACCAGCACCAGCGCGAGCTTGGCCAGTTCCGAGGGCTCCAGCCGAATCACGCCGAGGTTGAGCCAGCGGCGCGAGCCGCCGGTCACATGTCCCGCCACCATCACCGCCGCCAGCAGCCCGACCGTCACCACGTACAACGGATAGGCGTAGGCCGCGAGCGCGCGGTAGTCGAAAATCGCCGCCGCCGCCATCAGCGCCGTGCCCACCCCGATCCAGACCAGCTGGCGTACCACGAGCGGGTCAAGCGCATGCTTGGGAGCGCCCCACGACGCGCTCAGCACGCTGAGCAGGCCGACGCCCGCCAGCCCAAGCGTCATCATGAACAGGGTCCAGTCGAAGTGGTAAACCAGCCGCCGGTCCAGCGCCATCGCGGCCCCGCTCAGTCCTGGCGCGCGGCGATCGAGCCGGGCGGCGGGCGCTGTGGCGCGGGGCTCGGCATCGCCTGCGGTGCACCCGTTACCGGGATGGACGGCTGGCTGCCCGGCGGCGGATAGAGCGCGAAAAACTTCTGCAGCACGTCATGCACCACCGGCCCGGCCGAGCTTCCGCCGTGTCCGCCGTGCTCGATCACGCAGGCGATGGCGATTTGCGGATGGTCGCGCGGCGCGTACGCCACGAACCATCCGTGATCGCGGTATTTAAGCGGCTCCTTGTTCTCGGGGATGCGCGCGTTGCCGGCTTCCTTGACGACCTGCGAGGTGCCGGTTTTGCCGCATACGACGACGTTGTCGAGATGGGCCGCATGGCCGGTCCCGCCCACGCCGTTGACCACGTCGCACATCGCACTGCGCACGATCTCGAGCACGCTGGGGTCAAACGGGATGCGGCGTTCGAGAATCGGCGGAAAACTTCTGACCACCGAGCCGTCGAGCGCTTCGGCCGCTTTCACGAACTGCGGCTTGTAGCGGGCGCCACCGTTGGCGATCTCGGCCGCGACCAGCGCCATCTGTAGCGGCGTCGCCGCGACGTAGCCCTGTCCGATCGCGACCGACAGGGTCTCCGCCGGGTACCATCGCTGATGGAAGCGCTGCTCCTTCCACCGCGAGGACGGCATCAATCCCGCGCGCTCGTTGTCGAGTTCGATCCCGCTCTTTTCGCCCAGGCCCAGCAGGTGCGCCCATTGGGCCAGGCGATCGATGCCGAGATGAATGCCGACCTGGTAGAAGAAGACGTCGCAGGAACCCACGATCGCGCGGTGCACCGAGAGCGTGCCGTGGCCCTGCTTGCGCCAGCAATGATACACGCGATTCCCGTACCACAGTCCGCCGGGACAGTAGTAGGTGGTTTCGGGAGTCAGCGTGCGGTCTTCCAGCGCGGCGATGGCGTCGACCAGCTTGAAGGTCGAACCGGGCGGGTAGATGCCCTGGATGGCACGGTTGGCCAGCGGATGCTGTGGGTCGGTGGTCAGCGCGCGCCACTGCACCGGGGTAATTCCGTTGGCGAAGATGTTGGGGTCGAAGGCTGGATGCGAGACCATCGCGATGATGTAGCCGGTGTTAGGATCGATCGCGACCAGCGCGCCTGAACGGTTGCCCATCGCCTGCTCGGCCGCCTGCTGGACGTCGAGGTCGAGGCTCAGGACCACGCTTTGGCCGGGAATCTCGGGAATCTCGCGCAGCAGCTTAAGCCTGCGGCCGACCGAATCGACCTCGATTTCCTGGCCCCCGGCCTGGCCGCGCAGCTCGCTCTCGAACACGCGCTCGAGGCCGAATTTCCCGATCTCATCGCCCATGCGGTAGTCGTTGGTGTGGCGGAGATCACCCTCGGCGACCTCACCGACGTAGCCGAGCAGATGCGCGCCGAGCGATCCGTAGATGTAATGGCGCTGCGGCATCACCTCGAGGCTCACGCCAGGTAGCTGGAGCTGATGGGTCTCCAGCGACACCACTTGCTGCCAGTCCAGATGTTCCTCGACCGTGACCGGGTCAAACGGTGGACGGTCGTCATCCTCGGCCTGGGCCAGCTTGGCGGCGATGTTGTTCTCGCCGAGGTAGCCCCCCAGGCGCGAGATCGTTTGCCTGGCGTTGCGGACGTCTTCGGGCACCACCACCGCCTCGAATGATGGCCGGGTGTCGACCAGTGGGCGATGATGAACGTCGAAGACCAGGCCGCGCAGCGCCGGCTGACGATGGATGCGGATGCGGTTGCGGTCGGCCAGCTCGACGAATTCCTTGTGCCGGATGATCTGCAGGTAGTAGAGCCGCACCGAGACCACCGCCAACACCAGCGCGATGAGCGTGGAGAGGATGGTGACGCGCAGCTCAATACGCGGTATCGCGCGAACTTTCTTGCCGCGGTAATAGCGCCAGCGCGCCATGCTCACGCTCCGCGCGAGGCCCAGCCGCGCCCCCTGCGCGGCTGGCTCAGCCCCAGCATCCGCTTGCACCGCGCCACCAGCGCGAACACCGGCGGCGCCAGCACCGCGGTCACCGTCGCCTGCAACAGCGCGGCGGGCAACAGCGCTCCGAGTTGGTTGGGGGCGCGAAACTGCGTGCTGATTAGAAAGCCGCCCAAGCTCTGAATCAGCACCGCGATGAAGGCCAGCACGGCGCCGGCCTCCGGCCCGGTGGCGGAGGTATGGGTTCCGGCTTCGTACGCGACCAGGTAAGTGAGCGTCACCACGAAGGTGTTGACGCCGAGCTGCGAGCCCGAAAACGAATCCATCGCGTAGCCCATCGCAAACGCCATAATCGGCGCCAGCGCGCGCCGATGGCGCAGCCCGAGATCGACTGCCAGCACCAGCACCAAGTCGGGCACCAGCGCGCTCAGCGGCAGCCAGCGCGAGGCCGTGGTCTGAATCGCCAGGGCAAGCAGGGTCAAAACGGCAAACAACGCGGCCAAACGCACAACCCTCTTAGCCCTTGGGCTCCGCCGGCGGCGGCTGGGGAATACGCTGGGTCACTATCAGCACCTGTTCGACGCGGCGAAAATCGGCTGCCGGCGCGACGCTGACCGTCAGGAACAGTCCCGGCCCCTCGCGCACCACCGCCGTGACCTCGCCCACCAAGAGTCCGCGCGGGAAAATCCCGTCCACGCCCGACGTCACTATTGTATCTCCTGGCTTCACGTCCTCCGAACGGTCGACGTACTTCATCACCAGCCCGTCGTCGACCACTCCGGCCACGATGCCGCGCACGCGCGAGCGCTGGTCGAAGGCGTCGAGCGCCGAGTTATGGTCGTTAATCAACAGCACGCGCGAGGAACTCGGGCCCACCGCAATAAGCTTGCCGACCACGCCCGCGGTCGACAACACCGCCATCCCGGCCTCAAACCCCTGGTCGGAGCCGCCTTCCAGCAGCAGCGTGCGCGCCAGGCCCGAGGCGTCGGCGCCAATCACGTTGGCCGCGATCGACTTGAGCGCGAGCGCCTGCTTGAGTTCGAGCAGATCGCTTAGATGGAGGTTTTCGACCTCCAGCTCGGCCAGCCGCGCGCGCTGGGTTTCCGCGTGGGCCAACTCGGCGCGCAGCCGCGTGTTGTCCCGCTGCACGCCGACCAGGTCGAGGTAGTCATGGATGATTCCCGCGCCGCCATCGGTCAGCCGGGCGGCGGCGGTCTGCACCGGGGCCAACGCCGCCATCACCAAGCGGCGCGGTTTGGCGACCCGCTGGCCAGAATGCACGCCGCTCCACAGGAGGTGGGTGGAAATGAGCAGCAAAAGCGCGCCCGTGATCAGAACGCGGTTGCGCCACAGGAAGTAGTTTTTCACCGCTTTGCGCTTCAGCGATGCCTCAGGACGTCATCGACCGGGCCGCTTACGCTTAGTCGACGGTCACGTCGCGCAACAATGATATCTCATCCAGCGCCTTGCCCGCGCCCATCACCACCGCGGTCAGCGGATCGTCGGCCAGGGTCACGGGCAGCCCGGTTTCCTCGCGCAGCAGGACGTCGAGGTTGCGCAACAGAGCGCCGCCGCCGGCCAGCACGATTCCCTTGTCCACGATATCGGAGGCGAGTTCCGGCGGCGTGCGCTCGAGCGCGATACGGACCGATTCGACCACCTGATGGACCGGTTCCATCAACGCCTCGCGGATTTCCTCGTCGGTGATTTCGATGATCTTGGGCACGCCCGCCACCAGGTCGCGGCCCTTGATCTCCATGGTCTGGATCTCGTTGCCAGGGTAGGCCGATCCGATGGTTATCTTGATCAGCTCGGCGGTGCGCTCGCCGATCAGCAAATTGTACTTGCGCTTGATGTGCTGGATGATCGCCTCGTCCATCTTGTCGCCGGCCACCCGCACGGAGCGCGAAAAAACCACGCCTGCGAGCGAGATCACCGCGACCTCGGTGGTGCCGCCGCCGATATCGACGATCATGTTGCCCGAGGGCTCGGTGATCGGCAGTCCCGCGCCGATCGCCGCCGCCATCGGTTCCTCGATCAGGTAAACCTCGTGCGCGCCGGCCGCTTCGGCCGACTCGCGTACCGCGCGCTTCTCGACCGCGGTGATGCCGAACGGCACGCAGATGACGATCCGCGGGCGCGCCAGGAACCTGCGGTTGTGGGTCTTCTGGATGAAGTGGCGCAGCATGTTCTCGGTGATCTCGAAGTCGGCGATCACGCCGTCCTTCAGCGGCCGGATCGCCACGATCGATCCCGGCGTGCGCCCCAGCATCTTCTTCGCTTCCGCGCCGATCGCCAGCACGCGCCGCGCGCCGCGCGAGTCCTTCTGTACCGCGACCACCGAAGGCTCGTTGCACACGATGCCTTGGCCCTTCACATAAATGAGGGTGTTCGCCGTGCCCAAGTCGATGGCGAGATCGTTGGAGAACCAGCCGAATATGGAATTGAGTACCACTGGATCGCCCCCCTGCCCGCCCGGGTTTTTTCACCCAGACTTCCGCATCGACCCCCCAAGTAAAGATCGGCCAAGGCCCGGGGCTTCGCGCGGTAAAGGAATTTTTAGACGTGCCCGAGACCTATGAAGAAGCTAACAGACGCGTATCGCCCGAGGCAAGGCGCAAACCCGATTTGCGCGATTAAAAGCCACAAAATATGATGGATACGCAATGCTCGACCTAATGCGCAAGCACGCGTACTCATGGCTGACCCGCGCCGTCGTCATCGGTCTCATCGCGGTGTTCGCCTTCTGGGGCGTTGGCACGGGCCTGTTCAATCGCATAAAGCCCGTCGCCACCGTCGACGGCCATCAGATCCTGACCAAGGATATCGACCAGCAAGCCCAGCAGTTGCGCCGCCGGCTCGAACAAATCTATGGACCCGAGGCGGCGGCGGCGATGGCCCGCTTCAACGTCCGCGAGCAGGCGCTCGAGCAGCTCATCGATCAACAACTTGTGCTCGATGAAGCAAATCGTTTGGGGCTAAGGATAAGCGGTGCCGCTTTGAAGCGAATGATCGAATCGCAGTCGGCCTTCCAAGTCGACGGCCACTTCGACGTCGCCATCTACCGGACGGCCTTGCGCGGCGAGAATATGCGCCCGGCCGACTTCGAATCCGACGTGCGGCTCGATATGCTCCAGCAACTGATGCAGCGGATGGTGACCGAGACGGTCGAGATCGGCAACGCCGAGGCTCGCCAGACTTACGATCAGCTCAACCTGAAGCTCGCGATGTCCTACGTCGAAATACCGTACAAAGATTTTGAATCGGCTATCACTGCCACTGATAAGCAAATCGCCGACTTCTACCAGGCGCATCGCGAACAGTTCCGCGAGCCCGAGCGCATCTCGTTCGACTTCATCCGCTACGACCCCGACAAGCTGGCGGCCAAGGTCAATCCTTCCGATAAGGAGATCCAGGAATATTACAACCGCTACCGCGACTCGGGCTTCACTCATCCCGAGCAGGTCCGCGCGCGCCATATTCTGATTGCCGTGGCGGCTGACGCCACACCCGCCCAAAGGGCCGCCGCCAAGGCCAAGGCCGACGGCCTCCTGAAGCAGATCAAGGCCGGGGCTGACTTTGCCAAGCTTGCCCGGCAATACTCCGAAGACCCGGGGACCAAGAACAACGGCGGCGACCTCGGCTATTTCTCGCAGGGCGAGATGATAAAGCCCTTTGCTGACGCGGTATTCAGGATGAAGGCGGGCGAGATGACGGTGGTCCAGACCCAGTACGGCTACCATGTCATCAAGGTCGAGGATCACAAGCTTGCCCATGTCGAAACGCTGCAGGAGGCGCGCCCGCAGATTATCGCGGCACTGCGCCATCGCGCCGGCGCCGAGCAGGCCCATCAGGAGATCGATCAGGATCTCGCGGCGGCGCTGTCCGGCAAGAACTTCCGGGAGCTGGCGGACAAACGCGGGCTCGACCTCGTCAAGACCCCGTTGCTCGCCGTTGGCGAGCGCACGCCCGAGATTACCGACCCGCACGTGGTGCAGGAGGCCTTCAAGCTCAACCCCAACGATGTGCGCGTAATCAACGGCCGTGACGCGCAATACATGGTCCATCTGGTCGAGCGCAAACCGAGCTATCTGCCCAAGCTCGCCGAGATCGAGACCAAGGTGCGTGTCGCGCTGGTGCGTCAAATGGCCGAGGCCAAGGCGCTGGAGCAGGCCACCGCCTTCCTCAAGCAGGCTAAGGATGCGGCCGGTTTTGCCGCGGCGGCCGCTGCCGCCAAGCTCGCGGTCCATACCACGGGCGAGTTCTCGCGCGCCGACAATTCGCTCCCAGGCATCGGCAAGTTTCACGAGGCGGTGCAGGCGGCCTCAATGCTGCCCAAGGTGCCCACGCTCATCACCCGCCCGCTCGCACTAGACGGCAACGCCTACGTCTTCGAAGTCAGCAGTCGCACGCCGCCGAGCGACGATCAATGGAAGCAAGCGAAGGATGCGTTCATGGGCGAGCTGCTGAAACAGCGCCAGGCGCAGGCCTGGGAGAGCTTTGTCCAGGAACTGCGGGCGCGCGCCCAGATCTCCGTGCATCCCGAGCTTATCGGCGAGCAACCGTCCGAAACGCCGATGTAGCGCGGTTCGGCGCAAGGTTCGATACGCGAACGCAAAGCGGGGCAGCCTTAACAGGTTGCGGAAAAACCCGGCGAAAGACGATTGCGGCGAAGGGTAAGCATTACTACGATCATGAGAGTGGGCCTTGGATTAATGTTGTTAGGGGTCAAAAATCCTTTTTCCGCAACCTGCTAAAGGCGGAATAACGAATGAGTTCGTCAGAAGACGATCCCCACCCAGCTAACTTAGGCGTCGACACCAGCGAGTTTCTCCTCCCCGGCACCGGGGTGAGCGCATTGCTCATCCACGGGCTAAGCGGTACGCCTTTCGAAATGCGCTACCCGGGCGAGCGGCTGGCCGCGGCCGGTGCGCGTGTGTGCGGCGTGCGGCTGGCCGGCCATGCCGGCGCACCCGAGGAACTGGGCGCCGCGACTCACGCGCAGTGGTACGAGAGCGTGGTCGAGGGCTTCGAGCGGGTACATCGCTACGGCGATCCGGTGGTCGTGATCGGGCTCTCGATGGGCGCCGTGCTGGCGGCGCGCCTGGCCGCCGATCAGCGCGAGGCGGTGGCGGGAGTGGTGATGCTGTCGCCGGCGTTTTTCCTGCCGCTGTGGGTGCGCGGGCCGCTCAAGGCCTTAGGCGCGCTGGGCCCGTTCGCCGACCGCATCTACTTGCGCAGCAAGGGATCGGATATTCATGACGCCGCCGCCCGCGGCGTGCATCCATCGGCGCGCCTGATGCCGCTTAGCGCGGTGTTCGAGATGCTGAACTTGTCGGCGGCGGTGCGCCCGCGCCTTTACCGCGTCATCCAGCCCGCGCTCATCATCCACAGCCGCCGCGACCATACCTGTCCGATGCGCCGCAATGTCGACTTTGTGCTCGGCCACTTGGGCAGCGCGCAAAAGCGCGCCGTGATCCTCGAGGAGAGCTTCCACGTGGTCACGGTGGACAGCGAAAGAGAACGCGTGGCCTCCGAAGTGATCGATTTCGTCAGCGCGTTTCGCACCGCTCAAGTTTCCACCGCGATCGGCTGACCGGCGCCCGCCGGGTTCCAACGCCCATTTTCGCAAAATCGCGTGGGCGCGGGGAATAAAATAAGAAGATTGAGGCGGACTACGGTCGCGTGATCGGCGCGCCGATCAACGCGCAGCGGAATCGCTCAGCCTAAACCCCGGATTCCAGCCCAACTCGCGGCGCGCCCGCGCGCTCGATACCGCGCCGTCGTCCTCGGCGACGTTGTAAATTCCCGGCGCGCCCCGCGCGATCGCGAGCACCGCCGCCCACGCCGCCGCGTCGACGTGTACCGCCGGCTTGCCCGGCGCCACGTCAAATCCGGTGCCGAACCCGTAAAAGTAGCCGTAACGCAGCACGATGCCGTCCAGCCTGGGTGTCGCGGCCGTGAGCCGCTCCAAGGTTACGACTGCTTCCATCGTTGTCCGCCACGGCTCCTCGGCCGGTGAAATGAGCGGATCGCTTTCGTCGTGCGGTTCTTGCCCCGGCGCGTAAACGAACGCGATGCTCTGGGCGATAAGCCGGCGCGCGCCCGCGCGCAGCGCGGCATCGAGCAGGTTGCGCGTCCCCTCGATTCTAAGCCGTGCATTGCGCAGCAATCCCGCGGCCATCAATTCCGGCTTGAGCCCGGGCGGCAGGTCGGTAAGTTGATGGATGACGACGTCGGGGCGCGCCGCTGCGACTGCGGCGCCGAGCGCGGCCGCATCGTAGACATCAACCACGGCCGGCGTGATTCCGGCGGCGCGCAACTGTTCGGCCTTTGATGCGGCGCGCGTGGCGCCGGTCACCTCGTAGCCGGCTTCGCGCAGCAGCGGCAGCATCCGCCGCCCTATCGCACCGGTTGCTCCAGCCAGAAAGATTTTTTTCACCAATCCCAACTCCGCGCCTGCGTTGTCGGCGCCGCGCTACATTTGTTCATGGCGCCGAGGCTCGCGCGAGCGCCACCGCCCTTGGCGTTCTCCAGCCCTGTGGGCCACTTCGCTCGAGCATTCAGCAACCGTGTGGCTTGCTACGGGCTATCTGTACCGGCCGCGACCCTCAAACATTTCCTCAGAAAAGCGTCAAGATCGGCATCCGCTATGCGCGCAAGCTCGCCAAAGTTAGTATCCTTATTGCAGTCTTTGCCTGCGGATTCTTTGCGCCCGTATGAGCTGTCGTCAAGAGAGTGTACTCGTGCAATACATGGGTGGCACTTTTGGAGATGAGGATTTATGGCGCGGGGGTGTGTTGGAGGCGTCGGCCCGCAATTGCCGCCTTGCCAGCCCATTGATAAATTGCGGACAGGGAAGGGCCACAAGGCGAAAGCGCATCGATGATGCCAGAAAATCCAGCGGACAAAAACGACGCATCGCAAGGCGCGCCGACTGCGCCAGCACCAGCCGCGGCGGTGAAACCCGCCGCGGTGGCTGCGGCGCCGGCCGCCGCCAAGGCGGCCGCGCCCCAGCCACCGCCACCGCCCAAGCCTCAACCGGTCGACGAATTCGATCCGCTCGGATGGGACGTCCCGATCATCTGCAAGAACTGCAACCAGCGCTTCATCGTACCCTACCGCAACTTTCACACCGGCGTGGTCTTCCATTGCCCGTCATGCCAAGGCTCATGGGTTCCCAACACGACCATCGCCACGGGGATGCGTCGCGTGTTCGAGGACTTCTGGGGCCCGCGCAAACTAGCCCGCGCGGCTTTCGAGCGCGGCGAACTAAAGCTCGAGCGCGCCGGGTTCGAGCGCCGGCGGGCGGAGGAACTCGAGGCCTTCAAGCAGCGGCTCGAGCGGCTGGCCACGGAGTTGAAGCCGGCGGGCAAGCTGGTGCGTCCCAAGGGCCTTGCGGCGATGTTCAGCTAGCCGCTCCGATTCATAGATGAGCCTGCGGGCGAAATTCGCGGCGGTCTTTCTGCTCCTGCTCATTCTGCCGATAATCGCGGTCACCGCGCTCGAGCTCGACCGCACGATTGCCGTGATGGTCGAGGACCTCGGCGATTCGGCCTCGCTGCTGATCGATCTGACGTTCGAGCAGCTGCGCGCGGTGCCGGGCGCCGCCGCCGGGCAGGAAGCGCTTGCGGCGCTGCACGACAACCGGCCGTTGCAGGCCTTCATCGAGTCCTCGCAGGCCTTCGGCAAGGCGGTCGTCTACTTACGCATCGAGCAGCTCGACGGCACGATCGTCGCCGGCGGGCGGGCGGGAACGTCGGGTTTCGCCGACGCTCCCGCGGCCTTCGACGATCTCCAGGCTATCGCCACCGGATGGTGGCCGCTGTCGGCGATTCGCGCATTGTGGGCGGCGCACAACTACGAGATGAGCCGGGTGGTGCAGGCGGACGGCAAGCCGATCGCGATCATCGCGGTCGGCATCTCGACCAGCCTGATCGCGCCCAAGCTCCATCAGGCATTGGCGCGGATCCTGGTGGTGGCCGCGTGCGCGGTGGCGCTGAGCCTGCTGGGCGCCGCGTTCTTCGGCGGCCTGGTGTTAGGCCCGCTCGCCGCCATCACCAGCGGCGTCGAGCAGATGACCGTGGGCCACGGCGAGGTCAAGGTTTCGGTCACCGGCTCCGACGAGCTGGGCGTGCTGGCCGCCAAGTTCAACCAGCTCTCGGAGAAAGTCCGGCTGAACCATGTCCAGTGGGAGGCCGAGCGCGACCAGCTGGTGAACGTCTTTCACTCGATCAGCGACGCGGTGCTGGTACTCGATTTGAACGCGGCCGTGCTGTTCGCCAATGCCGAGGCCGAGGGCCGGCTGGGACTGCCGGCGGGCGGGATCGCCGCCGGCAAACCGCTCGCGCGGTTGCTGGGCGGCGACAACCCGCTGATCAGGATAATCGAGACCGCGCGCAACGCCGGCCAGGGAGTTCATGACGTGCCAATCGAGATGGGCGACGGCGCTCATCACGTACACTTCCTGGTCTCGGTCTTTGCGCTGGGGCTCGAGCCGCCGTCGCCCGCAATGCTGGTGATCCTGCGCGACCTCGAGCCGGTGCGCGGGCTGCGCAACGTGGTCGATCATTCGGATCGCCTGATCAGTCTCGGCGAAGTGATCTCCGACGTGGCGCGCCAGATTCGCAACCCGCTCAGCGCGATCAGCTCGCAACTGGATCTTTTGCGCCGCGAGGCCGAGCACGGCCAGCCGGTCGGAGAGCGCGTGCACGCACTGCGCGATGAAATCCGCCGCCTCGACAAGGCGGTCGAGGCGCTCAACCCGTTCATGGCGCCGCAGGGTTCCGGGCCGCGCGGGAAACGGACGGCCTGATTGGCCGCGCGCGGCAACGGTTCACGAACTTGCCGGCGGCCGCCTTGCCGGCGCAGCCCGGCTAGCTGGTATGCACCATGGGGCCGGGCTTTTCGAGCGCGACGCCGTCCGTTTGCGCCTCGGCGGCGCTCTCCGGCTCTTCATCCAGCACGCGGATCTCGTGCGGATTCAGGGTGCGCGCCAGCGCCAGCATTCTAAGCGCGGCGGATTCGAGCACGCGCCCGAGCCATCGCCGCACCGGCGCGCCATTCCCGCCCGGCGCCTGCGCGCGCAACGTGGAGAAGAGGCTGTCGTACTCGGTCACCGCCGCCTCGACCATCCGCGTGTCGACCATCCTGGCGCCGCCGGAGTACGCGAGCAGCATCGCGTTGTGGCACAGCACGTTGATGCGGCGCGGGATGCCGCCGCTGTGGCGGACCAGGTAGCGCAAGGCTCCCGGCTTGAAGATTCTCTCGGCGGCGCCGTTGACCACCTGCAGCCGCTGCTCGATGTACCCATGGCATTCGGCCCGCTGCAGGGGATTGAGTACGGTCTTGGCGCCGATCCGCTGTTCGAGCTGGCGCAGCGACGGATTGGTCAGCCGGCGCAGCAGCTCGGGCTGCCCGATGAAAACGAAGTGAAGCTGCTTCTCGTCGGGTTTTCCGCTGTTCGACAGCAGGCGCAACTGCTCCATCGTCTCGTCATTGAGGCCCTGCGCCTCGTCCATCATTATTACCGCGCGCGCGCCCGGCTTGAGTGCGCAAAGGAAATCGTTCACCGCCTCGAGGTCGGCCAGCTTGCTTCTGCGCTGGGTCTTGATCCCGAGTTGCTTCATGATCACCTTCACCATCTCTTCGAAGGTCAACTTGGGATTGCTCAGGTAGGCAGTGCGCACGTTCTCGTACTGGCGGGCGAGGATCGCCAGCGCGAGCGTCGTTTTGCCAGTCCCAACCTCGCCGATCAGGACGGTAAAGCCGCTCGGCTCATGCAACAGCCCCCATTCCAGGGCGGCGTAGGCCTCCCGATGCTCCTTGCTCATGTAAAGCTGGGCAGGCGATGAAGTGAGTTGGAACGGCGGACCGGTGAGGCCGAAGTGGCTATAGTACATGGGCCTTCTGCGTCTCCTCTCGCGCAACTGCTGGTGCGCCAAGGCCGTTCGGCGCGGCCGTCTTCATGGCGCAGCCGAACCGCCCGGCACCGCGATCCCTCAATGGGACAGCCTGCGCACGCAGGTTACTATGTCAATGCAATTAGTGTCAAGGCACCCTTATTTAAGCCTATACCTAATTTAATTGCGCAAATCACAACCTACTCTCCGGCTGGTGCCGATTGCCGCGCGGCAACCGGGCTTGTGGTCACCAAAGACAGGGAATTCGCAAGCGGCTCCTTGAACCGCTCCATTTTGCGTTCCCCGGCTACTCGCTCATCGAGACTGCGCGGCCATAGCTATTGCGCGATCATGGCGCCGTCGACCGGTAGCGCGGCGCCGGTCACGAATGACGCGTAGTCCGACATCAGCCATACCACCGCCTCGCCAATCTCCGCCGGCTTGCCCAGTCTTCTCATCGGCTCGACCGAGATCAGGTGTTCGCGCAGGCCCGGATGGCCGGTCACCATCTCGGCCACCATCGCGGTGTCGATCACTCCGGGGCAGACCGCGTTGACGCGGATGTCATGATGCGCGTACTCCAGCGCCGCCACCTTGGTCAGTCCAACCACGCCGTGCTTGGCGGCGGTATAGGCCGGCTGTCCGTGCGAGCCGACCAGGCCCGCCACCGAAGCGGTGTTGACGATCGCGCCGTGCGCGCCCTGCTTGAGCATCTGCAGGATTTCGTACTTCATGCACAGCCATACGCTTTTGAGGTCGATGGCGATGACGCGGTCGAAGTTTTCCTCGGTGTCATCGGCGGTGCGCAGCATCTTGCCGACGATGCCGGCGTTGTTGTGCGCACAGTCCAGGCGTCCGAAGATTCTGACTGCGGCCGCGACCGTCGCCTCGACCTCGGCGGCGCGCGTCACGTCGCACTTCTGAAACGCGGCCTCGCCGCCCGCCTGCTTTATCGCCTTGACCGTATCTTCGCCGGCCGCGACCGCGTCGACCACCAGCACCTTCGCACCCTCGCGCGCGGCGGCGATCGCCGTGGCGCGGCCGATGCCGCTGGCGGCGCCGGTTATCAATGCGACTTTCCCCTCTAATAAACCTGCCATCTTCCTGCCTCCGAAAATTCAGCTTGAGTGCGCGCCCGGCTCAGCGCGACGCGATTTGGATATGCTCCTGCGCCATGAAAAAGGTCATCCTGGACCCATCGATGAACACGCGGCCATCGGCCAGCAGGTCAGTGCCGGCTGGCGAGGCGAAGGCCGCGGCGAACGCCGCGGGACTGTCGAACCATAATTGCGCGACGCCGTCGCAACGCGGCGTGGCATAGAGGTAGGCCTGGTCGATCAGATGCGACTGGACGTAGCGGCGCAGCCCCTGCAGCTTGAGCGCCAGCGGCCCGTGCACCTCGAGCCAATACTTGCGGAAGTCCTCGAGCGCCATCCCGGGCTTGATCGCGAGCTGCCATACGCCCTTGACCAGTTTGCCGCCGGTCGGCCCGTCGGCAAGCACGTGGTCGCGCGTCGCCATCCATTCCACGCGCGTAAGGTCGATAAAGTTGCGCTCGTCGGCGAGCGCTCCCTCGAGGTACTCGGGACTGCGGCGCAGAGCCGCCAGCGCGTCGAGCCCGTCGATCAGCACCTCGGCCACGCCGTCGTAGGGCGAGTTGGAGCCGAAGGTGGTGATACGATGGCTTTGGACGTAGCGATGAAGCTGCGGGATCCGGGCTGCGATCGGCCCGTGGGTTTCGCGCCAGTAGCGATGGAACTCCGCGTCGCCCATCGAGGGCTTGCGGGTGATGAAATAATGGATGTGGATCATGGTTGGATCCTCCCGTTGCGATTGGCCGCTTCTGAATCCGGCGTTGCGATTTTGCGGCCTGTGCTCGTTGTATAGCGCAGCCCCCGCGGATCACGCCAATGGAGCGCACACCGCCCGCCCGGCGCGCGCAGCCTCGGGGCCGCGCCGGCGAGCATTCGGGAAGGCTCGAATTCGACGCCCTGCTCACGGTCGACCCCGACGTCATCCTGGTCGCGCCGTGCGGCTTCAACCTGCGGCACACGCTGGCGGAACTGCCCGCGTCAAGACTGAATCATGGAACGGCCCCGCGACCGTCAGGTTGCGCGGCGAATCAGGTTCGGGCTATCGATTGGGCGCGAGCTCAGGTGGCGGAGCGGCCCGGCAAACGTTCACGCCAGCTCTTACAACCAGACCTCAAAGGACGCGGTGTGATGGCCAGAACGGCGCTTGCATTCTCGGTGATGCCCGACAGCCCGATCGAAAAGATCGTCGAGTGGACCAGGGACGCGGAGGAGATGGGATACGCCGCGGTCTTCATGACCGAGGCGAACAACGATTCGCTCGCCTGCGCGCTGGCGCTCGGAATGCGGACCCGGCGCATCGGGCTCGGCACCGCGATCACCAACATCTATCTGCGTCATCCGGCGCTGCTGGCCAACGAGGCCGCGACCGTGCATCAGCTCACCGGCGGGCGCTTCATCCTGGGCCTCGGCACCGGCCACGGCGAGGACAACTCGCGCCTGGGGATCGATATGGGGCCGCCGATGGTGAAGATGCGCGCGACGGTCGCGACCCTGCGCAAGATGCTCGACGGCGGCGGCACCGGACCGAAGATCACCGGCAAGCTGCCGCTCTACTTGGCGGGCGTATCGCGGCCGATGGTGAAGATGGCGGGCGAGATCGCCGACGGGGTGATTTTCAATTTCTTTCCGCCCGCCCGCGTGCGCGAGGCGCTGGGCGAGATAGCGCAAGGCGCGCGCGCGGCCGGGCGCAACCCGGCCGAGGTCGAGTCGGCGCTGTTTGCGACCGCGTTCATCTCGAACGACCTCGAGGCCGCGCGCCGCCCGGCGCGCACGCTGCTTTCGCGCTACGGGGCGCTGCGCTTTTACGGCAACATGATGGCCAAGGCGGGGTTCGAGCGGGAGATCGCGGCGATTGCGGCAGCGCGGGGAGAGGCCACCAAGGCGCTCGCCGCGGTGAGTGACGCGATGATCGACGCGACGCTGCTGGTCGGCCCCGAGGAGCGCGTGCGCGAGCGGCTGGCCGAGCTGTGCGCGCCGGGGATCGGCACGGCGATCGTCTTCGTCAACCCGGTCAACGAGCCGCGCGAGGCCGCAGTTCGCCGGCTGCTGCGGGCGCTGCGCCCGTAAGGGCGCTGCGCCCGTAAGGGCGCAGCGCCCGCAGCAGCCACGCGGCCCCTTACGCCGGCGCCGCCACGCCGGCGCCGCCGGCCGGCTTCAGCATCGCGAAAAACCCCCGGATGCGATTGTAGTTCACACCGAAGTCGCCGGTGCCGTCACGCGAGCGCGAGCGCATCTCGACCAGACTGCTGTTGCCGTCCGGGCTTGGACGCACCTGGATCACGAAATCGTCGCAGAAGCGGAACACGTTGGAAAACTGGACGCCTTCGACTGTCCGCGTGGCCGGGTCGACATAAACAATCAGCCAGCCCGGCATCGTGTGTGCAGCGGCGCTCACCTTGGCGAAGGCGTCGTCGGGCTTCTCGTCAAGCCGCAGCGGGTCGAGCTTGGGGTACTCCTTGCTCTGGACCGGCTCGAACTTGGCGCGGTCGTACTTCATCGAATCGGCTGACAGACCCGGCGGTTTGACGAACGCCGGCGGGTTTTCGTAGTCAGTCGTGATGTCGTTGATCTCCGGGTATGGCATCGACATCCAGCGCCACATCGTGAGCCCGACCGGGACTCCGACCAGCAGGCTCAGCACTATGCCCGCGACCGCCTTGGGCCGCCCGACCCGGCGCTGCGGGGCCGAGGTCCGGGCGAGGCCTATCAGTCCGAACAGCAGCGCCAGAATCGCGATTACGAAGCTCAGCAGGAACATCAGGAAGCCGGACATCGGCACGATCATGCCCATGTGCGCGCCCATCACACCGATTCCCACCAGCAGCGCGGCGAGTATCGCGTCCAATAAGGAAAGCCAGGCCGGGATCATCGTCGTTTCTCCTTGGCTGGGCGGCGGCGCGCGCGCCGACACCCGCCGTATCCAGCATTAGTGAACCGGCCCGGCCGCGAAAGTTCCGGGTGCGCCGTGGCCTACTTTGACGCCCGTGTGACGAACCCGCGGCAGCCCAGAGATCCGTTACAGCACTTAGGCCGCAAATACAAAGCGTTCGTGGATACGGCCCGGCTGAAATTGCCCGCCACGCCCCGCTCCGATAGGCTGGATGGCCAGGGCTGCGGGGCCTTTTTCATTCAGTATGAGAAGCGTTTCGGACCGAATCGGACTTTTGCGCGACGCCCTGGCCGCGCGGATCGTCATAATCGACGGCGCAGCGGGGACGTCGATCCAGAACATGCGCCTCAGTGCCGCCGACTTCGGCGGCCCGCAGCTCGAAGGCTGCAACGAGAACCTGGTCCGCACGCGCCCCGACAAGATCCGCGAGCTGCACGACAGTTTCCTCGACGCCGGCGCCGACATCATCGAGACCAACAGCTTCGGCGCCGCCTCCGTCGTGCTGGCCGAATACGGGCTGGCCGCCCACGCGCGCGAGATAAACCGGCTCGCCGGGTCGATCGCGCGCGCGGCCGCCGACGCCGCCAGCACGCCCGAGCGGCCGCGCTTCGTCGCGGGTTCGATGGGGCCGACGACCAAGGCCATCTCGGTCACCGGCGGTATCACCTTCGATCAGCTCGCGGACGCCTACCAGGAGCAGGCCGAGGGGCTGCTCGAGGGCGGCGTCGACCTGCTGCTGCTGGAGACCGTGCAGGACACGCTCAACTGCAAGGCCGGCCTGGTCGGTATCGAGCGCGCGATCGCGAAGACCGGCATCGAGGCCGCGATCGCGGTCTCGGGCACGATCGAGACGATGGGCACGCTGCTGGCCGGGCAGGATATCGAGGCCTTTTACACCTCGCTCGCCAATCGCGGGCTCATCTGGATGGGGCTGAACTGCGCGACCGGCCCCGACTTCATGACCGACCATCTGCGCACGCTCTCCGAGATTTGCCGCTTCGACGTCGCCTGCGTGCCCAACGCGGGCCTGCCCGACGAGGAGGGCCATTACAACGAATCGGCCGAGTCGCTGACGCGCAAACTCGAACGCTTCGTCGACGCCGGGTGGGTCAACCTGGTCGGCGGATGTTGCGGGACCACGCCCGCGCATATCCGGATGCTGGCGCGGATGGCCGAGGGCAAGCGGCCGCGCAAGCCCTCGAGCCTGCGCCGCTCGGTGGTGTCAGGAATCGAGGCGCTGGTAATCGACGAGAACACCCGCCCGGTGATCGTCGGCGAGCGCACCAACGTGCTCGGCAGCCGCAAGTTCAAGCGGCTGGTCGCCGAGGGGAAACTGGAGGAGGCCGCCGAGGTTGGCCGCCGGCAGGTGCGCCGCGGCGCCCACGTGCTCGACGTTTGTTTGCAGGACCCCGACCGCAATGAGATCGCCGATTTGACCGGCTTCCTCGAACTCGAGGTCAAGAAGGTAAAAGTTCCGCTGATGATCGATTCGACCGACGCCGTCGCGATCGAAGAGGCGCTCAAGCGCGCGCCGGGCAAGTCGATTATCAACTCGGTCAACCTCGAAGATGGCGAGGAGCGCTTCCAGCGCGTGGTGCCGCTGGCGCGGCGCTACGGCGCGGCGCTGGTGGTCGGCTGTATCGACGAGGACAAGCGCCAGGCGCAGGCGATCACCCGCGCGCGCAAGCTCGCGATCGCCGAGCGCTCGTTCAAAATCCTGACCGAGCGCTACGCCGTCGAGCCCGAGGACATCATCTTCGATCCGCTGGTTTTTCCGGTGGGCACCGGCGACCGCAACTATATCGGGTCGGCCGTCGAGACCATCGAGGGCATCGCGCTGATCAAGGCCGCGCTGCCGCGCTGCAAGACCGTGCTCGGCATCTCCAACGTCTCCTTCGGCCTGCCCGCGGCGGGGCGCGAGGTGCTGAACTCGGTGATGCTCTATCACTGTGTGCAGGCCGGACTCGACCTGGCGATCGTCAACTCCGAGAAGCTCGAGCGCTATCATGCGGTGCCCGAAGAGGAGCGCCGCCTGGCCGAGGACCTGATCTGGTGGCGCGGCGACGATCCGATCGCGGCCTTCGCCGGCTATTTCCGCGCGCGCAAGTCCAAGCCCACCATCGAACAGCGCCGCTCGCTGCCGCTCGACGAACGGCTCGGACTCTACATCCTGGAGGGCTCCAAGGACGGGCTCCTCAAAGACCTCGACGAGGCGCTCGGCGCGCGCTCGGCCCTCGAGGTCATCAACGGCCCCTTGATGAAGGGAATGGATGAAGTCGGGCGGCTGTTTAACGCGAACCAGATGATCGTGGCCGAGGTCTTGCAATCGGCCGAGGCGATGAAAGCCGCGGTCGCCTACCTCGAGCCGCACATGGAAAAAGCCGAAAGCGCCAGCCGCGGCAAGATCGTGCTGGCGACAGTGAAGGGCGACGTCCATGACATCGGCAAAAACCTGGTTGACATCATCCTGAGCAACAACGGCTATCGGGTCGTCAACCTCGGCATCAAGGTGCCGCCCGAGGATCTGATCAAGGCCTACAACGAGCATCGCCCCGACGCCATCGGACTCTCCGGGTTGCTGGTGAAGTCGGCGCAGATGATGGTGGCGACGGCGCAGGACCTGAAGGCCGCGGGCATCGGATGCCCGATCCTGGTCGGCGGCGCGGCGCTCTCGGCGCGCTTCACCCGGATGAAGATCGCGCCCGAGTACGGCGGGCTGGTCGCCTACGCCAACGACGCTATGGAAGGGCTGGACCTCGCCAACCAGTTGATGGACGAGGAGCGGCGCGCCGCGCTGCGGCGCGCGCTGGACGCCGAGACGCAAAGGCTGCTCGCGAGCGCGGCCCGGCCGGCGGCGGCGCCGAGCGCGCTCCGGCGCGCGTCCAGCGTGCGCCAGGACGTCGAGATTCCGCAGCCGCCGGACTTAAAGCCCCACGTCGTGCGCGGCTACGACCTGGCCGAGATCTTCGGCTACATCAACCCGGTGATGCTCTATACGCGGCACCTGGGACTGCGCAACTACGAAACCGCGCTGGCGGGCGGCGACCCGCGCGCGAAGGAATTGAGCGCGGCGGTGGCGGCGGTCGAGGAGGTGATGCTCGGGCGCGCCGACATCGCGGCCAACGCGGTCTACCGCTTTTTCCCCGCGCGCTCCGACGGCGACCGCACCGTGATGATCTATTCGTCCGACGGCAAGACGGTGCTCG
This sequence comes from Deltaproteobacteria bacterium, assembly GCA_021827495.1. Lineage (GTDB taxonomy): Bacteria > Desulfobacterota > Binatia > Binatales > Binataceae > JAKAVN01. Next base: position 52,134 of record JAKAVN010000005.1, read on the forward strand.
AGAGTCTCGTCTTCGGCCGCCAGAGCGACGAGCCCGGACTGTGCCTCGCCGATTACATCGCGCCGCGCCCGTCAGGCAGAACTGACTATCTGTGCATGTTCGTGACCGCCATCGAGATCG
>JAKAVN010000121.1 GCA_021827495.1 Deltaproteobacteria bacterium
GGCGATCGTTTTCAATACCATTGTGCTGATGCCGGCGCTGCGCCGGATTCCGCCGGCGCATTCGGCGGTGGTTGCACAGAAAATCGGCGCCGGACTGATGTGGCTCGGCGGCGCCGCGATCGTTCTGCTGGGCGCCACCGGCTTTGCGCGCGCGTGGCTGCTCGGCGAGTTGCCGGTACTCTTTTCCCGCTACGCGCTGGCGGCGCCCAAGCTGCGCTGGACCTGCCTGATGGCCGGGGCGTGGCTGTTGCTTTTTATAACCGGCACCCTGTCGGCCACCTGGTACCGAACAATCCTGACCAGAAAGCTTCCGTATTCGGCGGGCCTGCGCGATCTTGAGGAGCGGCGCGCCGCGCAGGCCACGGTGTCGCTGTGGCAGGACCGCCTCGCCTACATCAATCTCGGGCTCGCGGTGCTGGCGGCGCTGGGCGGCATCCTGGCCTCGTACTAGCGGGAAAATGTCTCTGGCAACGTTGCATCTCGCGCAATATGGCTTTTACCGTGGCCGCCTGGATGCGCATGGCAGGCCGGCGCCGTGGACCCTCGCCGACCTCGAGGAGTTCGCAAGCGCCCATCCCGGCGACCCTTTCGCCGGCCGCGTGCTTGCGGGCGCCATCCCCAAGGTGGCGCTCCAGCTCGAGGCGACCGGGGAGCCGCCGCTGTGGACCGCGCTCGATCCGCCCGAGTTGGATCGTTGGGCCGGCGTGCTCGCCCGCATGTGGTCCCGATGGGGGGCCGCTCCCGGCGAGGTCATCGCCTTCTTCGAGTACGGTTCGAGCCCGCTCGTGCTGCTGGCCTCCAGCGGATACGTCGGATACCTGCGCCGGGGCGCGGCCGAGCGCCTAGGCTTGACCGCCATCTGTAACGACGGGGTTGCGACTATGGCGGTCCGGATGGCCAGCATCGTCGAAACCGTCGGGCCGTCGATGCTGGTCCTCAGGAGCGAGCTGGTGGCGCCGTTCGCCGCGGCTCTGGAGGCCGTCGGAGATACCCTTGCGGGCCGGGTGCGCTGGGTTGCACTAAGCGAAATGGAAGGCGCCACGCCGCAGCCCGAGGTCGAGCGCGCCGCGCAGCGCCTCGGCGTGCCGGTCTATCGCATATTGCGCTGCGACCCCGCCTTCCTGATCGCCGGCGAATGCCCTGGCTGCCGCGGCTTTCATCTGGATCGCGAGTATCGCGCCGAAGCCCTGCCCGCGGGCGAGGTCGCGGTCACCGCGCGCTTCGCACGCTGCTGCCCGGCGGCGCGCTACAATATCGGCGCGGCCCGGTTGCTGGCGCCGGGATGCCCGCTGGAGCGGCGGGCGCAACGCCTCGAATGCTGACGCAGGCTTCAGCCGCGACCGCGCCGTTCGACGCCCTCGACCGCCTGTCCCCCGCCGGGCTCAATCGATGGTGGGCGCGGAGGCTAAGGGCTGTGCTCAAGGCCGCCGCCGAGAAACTGCCGTTCTACCGTGAGCGCTTTGCCGCCGCGGGCTTCGACCTGGCGAGGTTCCGCACGCTCGACGATTTGCACGCGCTCGCGGTTTGCACCAAGGCCGACCTGCTGGCGGCGCAACGCAAAGCCGGCAGCCACAAGATCGGCATCGAGTGCGAGGTCGAAAGCACGCGCGCGCACGTCACGCTCAGCCTGAGTTCCGGGACCTCGGGCACCACATTCATTACCCACACCGGGGCCTGGCGCAGGATGCAGGGGCGATCCTCGTGCCGCGCGCACTGGTGGGCGGGACTGCGGCCGGGCACGCCGCTAATCATGTCGGCACCCGCCTGGCACAGCTACGCGGCGATCCAGCCTTTCATCGCGCAGCACTTCGGGATGCCGTGCGTGGTCGTCTCGGGCACCTATCTGCCGCGCTTTGCCGACCGGGTAGTCGACGCGATACTGAATTTCCGGCCGCGTTTCGTCACGATGTTCTTGCCGATGGTGTTTTCGATCCTGGCGACGGCGCGGCGCCAGGGCTTGCGCGGCGATCGGCTCTTCGCCGGGGTCGAGACGCTGGTCGTTACCGGGGCTCCGATCACGCCCGGGATGCGCCGCCATCTCCAGGAGCTCACCCGGGTCGCACGGGTCACCGAGATAGCGGGATCGAGTGAAAACCTGCTCGCGGTGCAATGCGTCCATGCCGAGGGGCTCCATCTGGTACCTGACACCTGCCATGCCGAGATCATAGATCGCGAAACCGGCCGTCCCGCCGCCGATCACGAGCGCGGCGCCGTCGTGCATTCGGCCGTCATCGCCTCGGGTTCCCTCTACCTGCGCTACGACGGCGGGGACGTCGGCGTGATCGATCGTGCGCCCTGCCCATGCGGCCTGCCCTCGCCACGCATCAAGCTGCTGGGCCGCGGGGAGGATTGCTTCACGCTGGGGCCGCATACGCTCCTGCCCTATGATGTTCAGCTCGCGCTCGAGCAGGCGGTGCCGGAGTTGAGCGGTGCGACGTTCGCGATCGCACGCGAAGACCTCGCGCAGGCAAGGCTCGGAGTTCTGATCGTCGAGCCCGAGCACGCCGCGGCGAGCCTGCTCGAGGGGGCGCGCGCGGGACTCGCGCGCCGCTTCGGTGTGCCGGTGGAGATAACCGCCGTGCGCGATCTGCCGCTACTTTTCAAGGGCGTTCCTCCCGTGCTTTCCCGCGCCGAGGCGGTGGCTTAGCCATGAGCAAGGGCGCCTTGGGATTGCTGGCGGCGTTCTGGCCGGAGGACACCCCGCGCTACGCGCATATCCCGCTCAAGACGGTGGGCGACGCGACGATTGATCCGATCGCCGCCGCCGCGCCGCATCGGATCGCGCTGGTCAGCTCCAGCGGCAACCTGGAGTACGGCGAGCTGGCGGAAAAGTCGCGCCGCTTCGCCGATGCGCTGCGCAACCGGATCGAGCGTGGCGCGCGCGTCGCAATTGTCGAGCGCGACCCCGCCACGATGCTGATTGCGGCGCTCGGCGGCTTCGCCGCCGACGCGCTCTGTCTCCTGAACGCGGAGCCGCCTGCGAGCGAGACGCTCGCGGCCTTCGCCCCCGACCTCGTCGTGAGAGCGGCGCCGGCGCCCGGCGGCGCACCGGCCGCCACCTTCGATGAAATCATGGCCGCGCCGGGCAAGGCGCGCGCCGCGCGGCCCGATTTCAGGATGCCGATCCTGGCGCTGGCGAAGCCGGGCGGCGGTGAAGTGCTGCACAATCATCGCAGCTTGGCGGCGACCGCGATCTCGGTCGGCGGCTTCTTCATGCTGGCCGAGGAGATCCGCGTGGTTCTGCTTGAGCCGCCAACGAACTGGTATGGGCTGGCGTTGGCGCTGGGAGCGCTCCAGCGCGGCGCGACGATCCAGGCGGGATGGGAACCGGCGGCCGTGGCACCCGCCCGCGCCGATTATGTCGTATGCGGCTGGGAGCGCGCGGGGCGCCTGCTGGTGGAGCCCGCGGCGGCGGGCCTGCCGGCGCGGATCGACGCCGGACTGATCGTGGCGATCGAGGGGCCGTTCAGCGTCTCGCGCCGCCGGCGTCTGAGCCGCAAGCTGCGGACCGCGGTGCTCACGCTGCTGGGCCGCAACGATCTCGGTCCCGTCCTCGGCAGCCATCCGAGCTGGTTTCTCAACGACGCCGCGGGCATCCCGCTCTCCAACGTCGACCTGCGCCCGCTCAACCCCACCGACGGAACACCGCTGAACCTCGGATGGGAAGTGGTGGACTCGGCGGAAATCGGCGTCAAGTCCGCGCTTGCGCCGGCCGGAGGAACGGCGGTCGAGGGATGGCTGCGCTCGGGGCAGATCGCGCAGATCGATCCGACCGGCCTTTACTTCCTGCTGCGCGGCGACCACTTGCGCGCGCTCTAGCAGGTTGCGGAAAAAGGATTTTTGACCCCTAACAACATTAATCCAAGGCCCACTCTCATGATCGTAGTAATGCTTACCCTTCGCCGCAATCGTCTTTCGCCGGGTTTTTCCGCAACCTGCTAGAAGCGGATCTTCGAGCGGCTGCGCGATGAGTACGGGGACGGCGGCGGGATCACGATCGTAAGAGACTACGTGCGCGAGCGGCGGCGGCGCGAGATGTTCGTACCGTTGCGCCACGATCCGAAACACGCGCAAGTGGACTTCGGCGAGGCGCTCGCGGTGATCGCCGGTGAGGAGCGCAAGATCCACTTCTTTGCGATGGACCTGCCGCACAGCGACGGCTGCGTGGTGCAGGCCTATCCGGCGGAGACCACCGAAGCCTTCTGCGACGAACACAACGTAGGCTTCGAGTTCTTCGGCGCGGTGCCGCGCTCGATCCTCTACGACAACACCAGGCTGGCGGTGGCGCGCATCCTGGGAGACGGCCGGCGACAGCGTACGCGGACGTTCAGCGAGTTGCAGTCGCACTATCTGTTCGCCGACCGTTTCGGGCGGCCAGGCAAGGGGCAACGACAAGGGCAAGGTCGAGGGGCTGGTCGGATACGCGCGGCGCAACTTCCTGGTGCCGGTCCCACACGCGCTGGACTTCGCCGAACTCAACGCACGCTTGCTGGAATGCTGCCGGCGCCGGTGAAGCGACCGGCTGCGTGGTCACGCTGAGACGATCGGCGAGCGGCTGAAGCGGGACCGTGACGCCTTCCTGGCACTGCCGCAAGCACCCTACGACGCCTGCGAGAAGCGGGCCGCGCGGGTCAACTCGTTGTCGCTGGTGCGTTACCGCGGCAATGACTACTCGGTGCCGAGCGCCTATGGCCACCCCGAAGTGCTGGTCCGTGGTTACGTCGACCAAGTGGTAATCGCCTGCGCCGCGGACGAGATCGCCCGTCATCCCCGGTCCTACGAGCGCGAGGACTTCGTCTTCAACCCATTGCACTACCTGGCGCTGCTGGAGCGGAAGATCGGCGCGCTCGACCAGGCCGCGCCGCTGGCCGGCTGGGCCTTGCCGGGAGAGTTCGCGACCCTGCGCCGTCTGCTTGAGTCGCGCATGGGCAAGCCCGGCAAGCGGGAGTTCGTCCAGGTCCTGCGCTTGCTGGAGGTGTTCCGCCCCCACGATGTGCTGGCCGGAATCAGAGCGGCGCTGGAGCGGGGCGTGATCGGCTTCGATGTGGTCAAGCATCTGGTGCTGTGCCGGATCGAACGTCGCCCGCCGCGGCTGGACCTTAAGGTCTATCCCTCCCTGCCACAGGCCACGGTGGCGATTACCTCGCCCGCGGCCTATCTGAGCCTGCTGGCGGGAGGAGCATCGTTATGAGCGATACGCCGCAGGTGCTGCTCGCCCATCATCTGAGGGCGCTGAGGCTGCCGACCTTCCTGCGGGAGTACGACAAGCTGGCCCGTCAGTGCGCCGCCGAACGAATCGATCATACCCGCTACCTGCTGCGCCTGACCGAACTGGAGATGATCGACCGGGAACGGCGCACCATCGAGCGCCGGATCAAAGAGGCCAGGTTTCCAGCGGTCAAGAGTCTCGACAGCTTCGACTTTACCGCCCTCCCCGCGCTCAACAAGACCCTGGTGCTGGAACTGGCCCGCTCGAGTACGTCGCGCGCCGAGAGAACATCATCGCGGTCGGCAACAGCGGGACCGGCAAGACTCACGTGGCCCTCGGACTGGGTCTGGCCGCATGCCAGAAGGGCCTCGCGGTCGGCTTCACCACCGCCGCAGCCCTGGTCAACGAGCTGCACGAAGCGCGCGATGAAAAGCGTCTGCTGCGCCTGCAACGTCAGCTCGCCGGCTACAAGCTTCTGATCGTGGATGAACTGGGCTATGTCCCGCTCTCGCCGACCGGCGCCGAGCTACTGTTCGAGACCATCAGCCAGCGCTACGAACGCGGCTCGATCATCGTCACCAGCAATCTGCCCTTCGATGAATGGACCGGGGTCTTCGGCTCCGAACGCTTGACCGGCGCACTGCTCGACCGCCTCACCCATCATGTTCATATCCTCGAGATGAATGGCGACAGCTTCAGGCTCAAACATAGCAGGCGCCAGAGCGCAGACGATCCTCTACCGACCGAAGCCGAGTAAGGCCCGCTATAGTTGCCCGACCATCAGAAGTTCTAAGTGCTGGCGAGAGGGAGAAATCCCCCCTCGCGCTCCCCCTGATCGGAACTCAAATCAACACCCCAGAAGCCGGACCCGACTGATGCACTTTTACTCCGGCCTGTTGATGTACTTTTGCTCCGGCGTTGACAGAGGTGCGATAAAAGCCCAAAAGACCATCCGGGTGAAGGCGCAACGGCATGTAGTACTTGAGTTCCTTTTCGTGCGACAAGCAGATGATGCTCGCGAACCCCATCGCGACAATTCTTCCCACCCACTAAATGACCGCATTCCGTGCCTCTGGCGGCAGTGGTTTCCGACCTCCGAATACCGGATGCCTGCGCAGCGGTCGCTGAGCACACGCAAGCGCCCCTTCCAACACCCACACCACGAGATTCGAATCGTCACCTGCCTGCAGTGACTCGCCGAGAGCGCGCAACTGCGCCCGAATTGATCGTTGCCGGTCGTCGAAACCGCCTCGTTTCGTCATGGAAGGTTTGCCTCGGTGTGTAAACCGGTTTGCCGCCCTAAGATTACAGATCACCGTGACCGCGAGTGATCCGCATGTAGTCCCATTCGTCCAACGCTTTGAGCGGCAAGGAGACGGCCGAGCCAAGCACGGTTACCTGTCTGCACCTTATCTCCATAAAATCCGTGTACCGCCCCCACCAAAAGCCGCTCTCCGCTTTACCCACATACTCGAACCGAATCCCGTATTCGTTCGCAATTTTGTTATCCCAGAGAGGAAAGAAAGTGGGCGCGAGAACGTAAAGGGCTTTTGCGACACCAACGGCACCGAATACAGCGGCAAAATCTCTGAACATTGGCATCAGGCGCGCATCTTCCGTTGTTGAAAAGGAGTCAAACGAGCGCGATCGGCACGCCTCGATCTGCGTGCGATGCACCTGCAAGACATTTTTTAACGCCGTCCAATAGCCTCTATCAGCAGGGTGGTGGCGATTGTAATAACGCCGGTTCCATGTGAAGAGCAGGACGTTCACAGCTTCTGCGAGGGAATATGTTCCCGTTCCTGCAAATGCTGCTTCAACCAGGTCTCTCGATAGACGTAAGCTTCATGCGCACGCCTGAGATCATCGGGCGTCGGAACCTTCGAGTCGTCGAGCATCGGCCAAAACCTCACGAGCGCCTATACAACGGCCGCCGCGTTTCGCTGGCCCCGCGCCCGTCCTATCATCAATAACACCCAACAAGGCAGCATTGGATGGTGGAGCATAAATTCCAGAACAAGAGCAAGTTCGCCCTCCTGACCTTCAACAACGTTTATGTCGAGCTCCCATCGGCAGCGTTTCGGCTGCGCGACAGCACCTGGGTCATGCCCGGCGTACCGGTCCGAGACCTCGGCATTTGGAAAGAGTGGATTGGCTCCATCCGGATGGAGCGCCTTCGGGAAGCGAACCTTGTACTCTTCGTCGAGGAGGCCTCCGAGGACCCTGAAATCCTCGACGCCGTGCACAATCGTCTCAGTAATGACCTCAGCCTCCTCTTTTCCTTGCTCCACCTCAGAGGAGGCATCGAGTGTGAAAGTGCTGATTTGCTGTGTGGCTCTTCTCAGCAGAGTGCCCCCGACATCCGGCAGATGGGCCAGCTACCTACATTTTTTCAAAGCAAAGGATACCGGCGGGCGCCTATTACCGAAGAGTGGCTTGAGGACGCGACCGCCCTCCGCGCCGGGGCCATGGCGATGGCGGCAGGCACGGCCCAATTCCGCCGCATCATTCGTGGCCTGAACACGTTGCTCGCCGGCCTCAAGCAAACCGGTCAGGACCGGCTCCACCAGTTCGTCCGGTCCCTGGAGGCGCTAATTCTCCCTGATATCGGCAAAACCAAGAACCAGTTCACCCATCGCTGCCAGACCTTCGCGGCGGCCGGCAAAGACACGCGATTGGTGCTGCAGGAAGCGTTCGACATGCGCAGCGACACCGAACACCTTCACGAATGGGACGAGGCTGCGCAGAATTATCCTGCCAACCAGCGAGAGGACGTGTGCTGGCACAGAACACGCCAAATCGAGCAACTGGCCTGCGATGCATATTCGCGGCTCCTACGCGATGCTGCGCTTCGTCAGCACTTCCGGACGGACGCCGCAATAGCGGCTTTCTGGAAGCTCCGAGACGACGAAAGATGCTCCATCTGGGGAAAACCCCTCGATATCACGCAGGAGCCTTTCGTTCAGAAATACGATCAATGGGGAAGAGCGAATCTATGACGGCCTAACTCGGACGATCGCCCTCTGTGCCTGTACGCTTATCCTCCTCCGCTCGCCTTCGGCGCTTTACCTCGATCCGACTTCAACCTCAAGAGTCTCGGGTGCCGTTGCGGCCGTTGTGGGAAGTTCCGTTGTGGCGCCAGGACGGCGCGCCGTCCTCGTAACGCTCCAACAGCTTGTAGAGCCCACGGCGGCTGAGTTCAAGCATCGCTGCGGCGCGGGCCTTGTTACCTCGCGTATATGCGATGGTCCCGAACACGAATTGGCGGTCTGCTTCCGCCCTCGAAGTGCCGAACGGAATCGTCATCGACCCTGGCGCTTCGCGATGCTTGAAGTTCGGTGGGAGGCCCCGCATGGACAGCTCACGCGACTGGCTCATCACGATCGCGCGCTCGATTACGTTTCGTAGCTCACGGATGTTGCCGGGCCACCGGTAAGCCATCAGCGCTCCGAGGCATTTGTCATCCATCCCTTCCACGGGCTTGTGCCGCGACACCCCCTTGAGCGCGGACCAGTCGAGCTGGTCGAGAGTTTTGATGTCGGGAAAGCGCGCCTCGCGCAGTAGCCGGCGCGCGGTGCTTTGATGCCGATTGCGAACCTCGGCTTCGAGCAGCTCGCGCAGCAGGTCCTCGTAGGCCCAGCCGCCATCGCGAGCGCGCCGGCACAGGCCGGGATAATCGCGCACCACCGCCGCGAGCTTGAGTTCGCGGCAATACTCCTGGATCACCGCCTCCGACGCCGCGTTACTCATGAGCGCCTCCGTCGGCGAGCAGCAGATGGTCATAATCGGAGGCGCGTCCCGCTTCGACCACGTAACCGGCGAGCGCATCGGGGACCGCGAGGTTCTCAATCCTCGGCCTGGGAGCGGGGAACTCGGGCGCGTCGACGCGGTGCTGAGCGATCGCTGCTCCCAGCGCCAGGCGCACGCGTTCTTCGCCGTGTTCGCAGACCGCACCCAACAGCCGAGCGAGCACCCGCGCCGCTTCCAGTTCACCGTGCGCCCTGCTGAGCAGTTCCCACAGACCGTTCCACGGCGCACCCAGCTCCGCGATCAACTCGGGGGCGATCTGCCGCACTGCGTGCGGTTTGCGCGCCAGCTCGGGAAGATAATGACGATAGCGGACCTGGCGGGTTCCGAATCGCGCTCGCGGATGGGTCACGCTCTCGCCCATGCAGGTGATGCGGACGTCATCCACGCCGATGTAGGCGATCGCACCAAGCCGCGCCCAGCGCGACGGCACTGAGTACCAGGCGCCTTCGATGCGGACCATCGAGCGCGAGCTGATCTCGATTGGCACCGGCTTGCGCACCTCGAAGCTGGTGGCGGGAAGCGGCAAAAGCTGCCCTCGTTCTTGCGTCCACAGTTCGCTGGCGGACTTGCCACTCACATCGCGTCGCACCTCGAACGCGGCATCCAGATCCGCGAGCAATTGGCGCGAGATCGCCTCCAGGTTCTCGCCGCGCGGAATCGGGGTAAGATGCGCCAGCCGGATTGCCTTGCCGCGGGACTCCACCCCGCCTTTGTCGTGTCCCTCACCGATCCGGGCGAAGTCGGGCTCGAACAGATAGCGACTGACCAGCCCCAGGAACCGGCCGGTCAGTTCGCGTTTCGCACCGACGATCTTGCGCACCGCGAGTCCGAGATTGTCGTAGACGCAGCGCCGCGCCACTCCATCCAGATGAGCAAACGCCCGTACGTGGCCGTCGAGAAAGGCGACTTGGTCGCAGCGTTCGTACAGCCAGGCGAACTCACGCCCGGAGTACATCAGCCGCAGCAGGAACTTCCACGCCTTGCGCCGTTCCCCTCCGACCTCTACCACCACTTCGAAAAAATCGATCTGAGCTTCGCCCGGACGATTAACCAGCGGCACGTAGACCTCCGCCCGCTGGCGGCGTCGCTCGCGCAGGTGCTCATGAATCATGGTCAGGCCGACCTGGTAGCCTTCTTCTCGCAACGCGCGATGCAAGCGCACTCCGGTCAGCCGCTGCTTGGCGGTCGTGCGGGGCTCCCATTCCGCCAGCAGTTCCTCCAGGCGCGGTCGCACTTGCTCCCATATCGGCCGAGCTCGTGGTTTATGACGCCGCGGCCCCGGCTCCGGTTGCTCGAGGTACTTCTTCACCGTGACCCGGCTTAACCCCATCTCACGTGCCACCCGCCGGCTGCTCTGCCCCTCGATCAGAACCTTGTGTCGTATGACGTGCACCTGATCCATCCGCAGCATCCTCGTCCTCCGGCGCCACGCGCGTCCTCGCGCCCGGCCAACCGGAGTCTAGGCTTTCGGGTGGATCATTTTTTCGGCGCGAAATTGATCAGTTTTCTAGCGCGATCTCCACAAGGCGGAGGTCACAGCGCCCTTCGACAAAATGGAGGCCGCAGTAACGACCAGGCTTGAGCGACTGGCTCGCGAGAAGATTGACACAAGGTTTCGCCAGGAGATTCACGTCGAAGCGGGCGATCCC
>JAKAVN010000122.1 GCA_021827495.1 Deltaproteobacteria bacterium
ATCCTCCTCACGCCACGGATGACCACTATCCTACTACATAATCGACTGAGAAACGATCATTTTTCCGCAACCTGTTAAAGGAAACCGTTATCAAGATCGACGAGCAGGACTGCATAACAAGAGATAACGTACTCATTAAAGTGGACGCCGTCCTTTACTATCAAATCATCGACCCGGTTAAGGCATCTTACGGTATCCGCGATGCGGAAATCGGGATTGTTCAGTTAGCACAGACTACGGTACGCAGCGAGATTGGCAAAATCGATTTGGATCGTTCGTTTGAAGAGCGACCATTGATCAACACGCATATAGTTGGCGAGATCGACAAAGCTTCTACTGCCTGGGGTGTAAAAGTGCTGCGCTACGAAATCAAGAACATCAAGCCTTCCGAAGATATCCGGGCAGCCATGGAAAGGCAGATGCGGGCGGAACGTAACAAGCGCGCGGCTATTCTGGAATCGGAAGGCACGCGCGACGCATTGATTAACACTGCTGAAGGAAAAAAGCAGGAGGAGATCAAAGCTTCCGAAGCTCAGCAGCAACGGCAGATCAATGAAGCGGAAGGACGCGCCGCAGCTATACGTGCGGTCGCCAGTGCTACGGCCGCTGGCATACGTGAGGTTGCTGAGGCCATACGGCAGCCCGGCGGCTCGGACGCCGTGCAATTGAGAGTCGCGGAACAATATCTTCAGGAGTTTGGAAATCTCGCCAGGGAAAGCACCACAATGATCCTGCCGGCTACCGTTTCCGACGTCGCTTCGATGATCGCACTCGCCATGAACGTTGTAAGCAATTCCCACCCTCGACCTTTGAACCAACCGACAGCAACACTTGCACCACAATGAGGTTCAATCAGTCATTCCCGCATGAGATATGTAGGAGGTGCGACTAGCGCAGGCTTTGCCCCGCCATCGCTCCAAAGAATCCGAGCCGATTCAGGGCGCGCGCGGCGGGCGGCGCCGCCACCAACATCGCGGCCGCGAGCACTACCAGCCCGGCCCCCCGCCCCATCGTTTGTGCCGCTTGCAACAAGACTTTCCCGATCTCGATTATCAATGGCACAGCCTTGCTTGGGTAGAGGCTCGTTTGGAGTCGGCGCCGAATAACACGCGGACCGGCGGTTGGCGGCCGGCCGCGATCTCAAAGGGGTTCCACACATAAGAAACTCAAGGGAAAAGTGGACCTGGCAACCGGGGCCGGATCAAGAATGGGCAGGGCGGCCGCGCGGCCTTGTGCATCGCGGCGTGATTTGCGCTATTTGTGGCGTGATCCCGGCGCGCGCGCGTGATGGAGGTTTTTCACGATGGGACGCCTCGATGGAAAAGTCGCCCTGATCGTCGGCGGAGGCGCCGACGGCCCGCCCAACAAGGGTGAGACGCTCTCGATCGGCAACGGCCGCGCAACCGCCATCTTGTGCGCCCGCGAGGGCGCCGCGGTGATGGTCGCCGATCGTTCGGAGACACTGGCCGGCGAGACCGCCGCGGCGATTCGTGCCGAGGGCGGCCGCGCCGACTCGGCGGCCGCCGATGTAACCCGCGAGGACGACTGCCGGCGCGCCTGCGCGGCGGCGGTGCGCGCCTTCGGCAAGCTCGACCTGCTCGTCAACAACGTCGGGATCGCGATCGGCGGCCGCCTGCTCGAGACCACCATCGAGCAGTTCGACACCATGGCTAACGTCAACGTGCGCGGCCAGTTTCTGATGATGAAATACGCGGTGCCCGAGATCGCCAAGGCCGGCGGCGGCGCGATCGTCAACGTCTCCTCACTGGCCGCGATTCGCACCGGCTCGGGCTTGCCCTACGAGACCACCAAGGCGGCGTTGCTTGGACTCACCCGCTCGGTCGCGGTGACGCACGCGCGCGATAAGATCCGCGTCAATACCATCCTGCCGGGGCTGATCAACTCCTCGATGGTGCGCCGGCTCGTCGGCGACCGCGAGGAACGCGTCGCGCCGCGTATCCCGATGCGCCGCCAGGGCACGCCGTGGGAGATCGCCAAAGCGATCGTCTTTCTGCTCTCCGACGACGCGTCTTATATCACCGGTACCGAGCTGATCGTCGACGGCGGTTTGAGCGCGCGCTAGCCGCCGCCCTGCCGGGCGCAGGGGAAGCCGCACTTGCGCCGCTCAAACCGCGGCCCAGCGGGCGTTTGAACCCCGGCGCGGGGAGCAATAGATTTGAACTGGCCTGATAAGCTGATGTTTGTGCCGGACGCGTCGTAGAGCGCGCCAGCGCCCGGACGGAAATCCACGAGGAGGACCTCCATGCCGATCGCCTACATCCCACGCACGCGCGAGCTGTACAGCGCCTACGCGCCCTATCGATGGGTGGTGAACGAGGAGCCTCCTCCGTGGACGCCGCTTAGAAAGTTGCTTGCGCAATGCAAGGTCGCGCTGATGAGCTCGGGCGGTGTGCTCTATCGCGATCAGCCGCGCTTCCATCGCGAGGACGCGAGCTACCGGCTCATCCCCAGGAACGCGAACCGGGCCGACCTCAGCATCTGGCATTTCGGCTATCCGACCAAAGACGCTGAGCAAGACCCCAACTGCGTTTTTCCACTCGAACGGATGCGCGAGTTCGAGGCCGAGGGCCGTATCGGCGAACTGTGCGACCCAGCCTTCACTTTTATGGGCGGGGTCTACTCCGCGCGCAAGGTGCGCGAGGAACTGGCGCCTAAAATTGTCGAGGAACTCCGCCGCCGCCGCGTCGAGGCCTTGTACCTGGTGCCTGCTTGACCCGTGTGCCATCAGTCCGTTGGACTGATCGCCCGCGTAGTCGAAGCCGCCGGCATTCCGACGCTGTGCATGACGTCAGCGTACGACATCACGCAGGCGGTTAATCCGCCGCGCGCGGTATTCGTCGACTATCCGCTCGGCCATCAGACGGGTAAGCCGGACGATTTGGATAACCAGCGCGCGATCATAGGCGACGCGCTGAACGCGTTCGAAACGATAAGCAAGCCCGGAACGATCGTACGATTGCCCTACGTGTGGGACCCGAACGATCGCCGTTGGGAGGAGACCGACTACATGCCCGGGTTCCGGCTGCCGCGTCCGAAAAAGGACGCCGCCGATCTGGCCGAGCAGGAGCGCCGCCGCCGCTACAGGGTGGCCAATCCGGGGTAAACCGTAGCGCCGGCCGCCGCACTGGTTCGCCGCGGCCGGTAATCGACCAGGGAGAATTGACGATGGCTGAAGAACGCAAAGGCGCAGTCACGATGCGCGGCAATCCGATGACGCTGGTGGGGCCGGAGCTCAAGCCCGGACAGAAGGCGCCCGCCTTTACCGCCGTGGGCAAAGGGCTCGCCCCGGTGACCCTCGACCAGTTCAAGGGCAAGGTCAAGATCATCGCCGCGGTCCCGTCGCTCGACACGCCCGTATGTGACGCCGAGACCCGCCGCTTCAACGAGGAAGCCGCCAAGCTGCCCGGCGACGTGCAGATATTGACCATTTCGATGGACTTGCCGTTCGCGCAGGCGCGCTGGTGCGGTGCGGCCGGCGTCGACAAGGTCACCACCATGAGCGACTGGCGCGCGGCCGAGTTCGGCCAGAAATACGGTACGCTCATCAAGGAGCTGCATCTGCTCGCGCGCGCGGTCTTCGTGCTCGACAAGAGCGACAACGTCGTTTACGCCGAGTACGTCAAGGAAGTGGCCGAACAGCCCAACTTCGAGGCCGCCCTCCAAGCGGCGCGCAAGGCGGCCGGCGCTTAAGCGCCGGCCGGCGCGGCGGCCTCATGCGACCGTCGATCGGGACGGCGGCCGGCCGCCGCGCCAAGGGCGCCGACGCGCCGTGGCGATGGCGGATCGGTGCGCGCACTCTGTGGATCGTTCCGGACCAGCCGTGCCGCGTGCTGAGCTGGGCGCCGCTCGGCGGCGGAGTGCGCATCGCGGGCCTGCTCGTAAATCATCAGGTTGAGCTGGACGACCGCGCGGCGGCGCGCTATTGCGGCAAGCATATGCTGCCCGGCGAGCTAATCGGCCGCGCGGTCCACGAAAGCTGCGCGCGGGCGTTCGGCCGCATCCGCTGAGCGGCGGTGGAAGGCGGACTTTACATTTCGACGGCGCTGATCGCGGCGGCGCTCGCGCTCGACCTGGTGCTCGGCGATCCGTCATGGATGCCGCATCCGGTGCAACTCATCGGCCGCGCCGCGGCTCTTGGCGAAGTCCGCCTGCGCACCGGCGAAGCGCGCGCCGACCTGCGGCGCGGCGCACTGCTCGCCTGCGCGGTCGTGCTTTGCGCCGCTTTCGCCGCGTGGGTGCTTATTGCGCTCGCCGCGTCGATGGCCGGCTGGCTCGGCCCGGCGGCGGCGCTGCTGATTGCCTGGACGACGCTCGCGCTGAGCAGTCTCGACCGCGCCGC
This sequence comes from Deltaproteobacteria bacterium, assembly GCA_021827495.1. Taxonomy (GTDB): domain Bacteria; phylum Desulfobacterota; class Binatia; order Binatales; family Binataceae; genus JAKAVN01. Next base: position 4,361 of record JAKAVN010000122.1, read on the forward strand.
CGGCGAAGTCGAGCGGGCGCTCGGTTGCGGCCGCGACGATCTCGCACGGGCGGCGATGCCGGCGTTGGTCGGCCGCGATCCCGCCACGCTCGGCCGCGACGCGATGGTGCGCGCCACCGTCGAGTCGGTGGCCGAGAACTGCTCCGATGGCGTTATCGCGCCGCTGTGCTTTCTCTTCCTTGGCGGGCCGGTCTTCGCGCTCGCGTACAAGGCGGTCAATACGCTCGACTCGATGATCGGCTACCGCGACGAGCGCCATGTCTACTTCGGGCGCGTGGCGGCGCGGCTCGACGATGCCGCCAACTTCGTGCCGGCGCGGCTGACTGCGGTTTGCCTCGCCGCCGCCGCGGCGTTGGCGCTCGGACGCGGCGGCCCGGCGCTCGGCGCGTGGCGCGCCGATGCCCGCAAGCACGCAAGCCCCAACGCGGGCTTTCCGGAGGCCACGATGGCGGGCGCGCTCGGAATCGAATTGGGCGGCGACGCGGTTTACGCGGGCGAGGTCGAGCATCGCGCGCGCCTGGGCCGCGCGGAGCGCGCGGCGAACGTGGCGGATATCGGGGCGGCGCGCCGCCTGATGCGTATCGCCGCGGCGATCGGATTTTGCCTGCTCGCGCTCCTGCGCTATATCCTTTCCGGCCACTGACATACGATCAACCCCGCAAGACGAACACCGGACGATGAAGCTCGAACGATGAAGTTGGCGATGGACCGTACTCACGGCGGCAACGCGCCGCGCGGCGTGCTGGATTTCAGCGCCAGCCTCAATCCGCTCGGTCCGCCGCCGGCGGCGCTCGCCGCATACCATGACGCGGCCGGGCTCATCGCGGGCTATCCGCCGCCATATCCTGGCGACCTCGCCGAGCGCCTGGCCCGGCGCCATCGGGTCGAGCCTGACAACATCGTGGTCGGCAACGGTTCGACCCAGCTCATCCATCTGCTCGCCCGCACGCTCCGCCCGCGCCGCCCGTTTGTCGCGATTCCGACCTTCAGCGAAATAGCCAACGCGATGATTATTGCCGGGGTGGCGCCGAGCGCGATGCCGGCCAGCCGCGAGCGGGGCTTTGCGATCGAAGCCGCGCAAGCCGCGCGCGCGCTCGAGCAGGGCGCCGATGCGATCTTCATCGGGCGGCCCAACAGTCCGACTGGCGCGATGCTGAGCATCGGTGACGCGGCCGAAGTCGCCGCGCGCTGTGCGAGCCGCGGATGCTGGTGCATTTTCGACGAGGCTTTTATCGACTTTGCCGGCGAGGAGCATTCGGCGCTGCGCCTGGCCGCCGAAAATCCGCACGTCATCGTGTTGCGCTCGCTCACCAAGATGTTTGCGATCGCCGGACTGCGCCTCGGCTACCTGGCCGCCAACCGCGAGGTGGCGCGCCGCCTGCGCGAGGCCTGCGAGCCCTGGTCGGTCAACGTCGCAGCCGAGCGCGTTGGCGTGGCCTGTCTGGAGATCGCCGAAGATTTTGCCGCGCGCAGCCGTGCTCTGATAGCGGCCGAGCGCGCACAGCTCTCCGCCGCGCTCGCCTCGATCGCGGGCCTCCACGCCTTTGCGTCGTGCGCCAACTTTCTGATGCTGGAAGTGGCCGAGCATGGACGCGCCGACGGCTTCGCGCGGCATCTGCTCGCGCGCGGCATCGCGGTGCGCGATTTGCGCGGCTTGCCCGGATGCGGCCCCGGGATGTATCGCGTCGCGGTGCGTCTGCGCGAGGACAACGAGCGCCTGGCCGCGGCCGCCCGGACCTACTTCGAATAGCCAGTCGAGGAATAGTCAATCGGCGAACGGCAATTGGCGGACGAATTGTTGCACGCGAAGGACGGAAGCAGGCTTCAATGGGTTTGCTCGAAGAGACGCTCGCGGCGATTGCGCCGCCCGACGAGCTAGCGGCCGCGCAGGCCGGCCGCCGGCTCGATTCGCTCACCAAGCCGCCCGGCAGCCTCGGCTGCCTAGAGGAAATTGTGCGCCGCTACGCCGCGATCCGGCGCGACGCGGGGGCCCCGATGGGCGGCGGCGCACTGTGCGTCTTCGCCGCCGATCACGGCGTTGCCGCGGAGGGCGTGAGCGCCTATCCGCAGGCGGTCACGGCCGAGATGCTGCGCAATATCGCCGGCGGCGGCGCGGCCATCAGCGTGCTCGCGCGGCGCTTTGGCTATCGGCTGTGGATCACGGACGTTGGCGTCGCGGCCGACACCAGCGCCGCCGCGTTGCCCGGCGTGCGCTATCGGCGTATCGGCGCGGGCACACGCAACCTGGCGCGCGAGGCCGCGATGTCAGTCGCGCAGGCGCGCGCGGCGCTGGAAGCTGGCGTGGAAGTGGCGCGCGGCGCGATCGCGGCCGGCGCTACGCTGGTCGGGATCGGCGAGATGGGAATCGCCAACAGCACCTCGGCGGCGGCGCTGCTGGCGGCGTTCACCCGGCTTCGGCCGGCGCGTTTGGCCGGCCGCGGCACCGGGGTCGACGACGCCGGGATGCGGCGCAAGGCCGCGGTCATCGAGCGCGCCCTGAAACTCCATCGCGCGGCGCTTGCCGATCCGCTCGCCACACTCGCCGCACTGGGCGGCTTCGAGATCGCCGCGATGGCGGGTGTATGCCTGGGCGGCGCGGCGCTGAATGTGCCGGTGGTGGTTGACGGCTTTATCGCCACGGCCGCCGCCGTGGCGGCCGAGCGGCTCAGCCCCGGCCTCTTCGCCCAGCTCTTTTTCGGCCATCAATCGGCCGAGGGCGGCCATGCGCGCGTGCTCGAGAAGCTCGGCGTGCGGCCGATCGTCGACCTCGAAATGCGGCTGGGCGAGGGCACCGGCGCGGCGCTGGCGATGAGCGTAATCGAATCCGCGCTCGCGCTGTTCCGCGAGATGGCGACGTTCGAGAGCGCCGGAGTCTCGGAGAAGATCGGATGAGCGAGGGCGGGGAAGACGCGCCGGATCGCGCGAACGGCGGGCCGTCGCCGGCCGGCGCGGCAGCGCAAGGCCCTGCGCTGCGAGCGGGAAGGCTCACCGAAATTCGCCTTGCCGCGGGCTTCCTGACCATCCTGGCGGTGCTGCCGCGCGCCGGCGTTGCGCCCGAGGCGCTCGCGGCGTCGCTTGGATGGTTTCCGCTCGTCGGCTTTGCGCTCGGTGCGCTGCTGGCGGCCGAGAATCTCCTGCTGACTCCGCTTTTTGGCGATGCGCTCGCGGCGGTGATGCTGGTGCTCACGCTTACCGTGGTCAGCGGCGCGGTCCATCTCGACGCGCTCGCGGACACGGCCGACGCGCTGGGCGCGGGCGCGGATCGCCGCCGCGCGCTCGAGATTATGCGCGACAGCCGGATTGGCAGCTTCGGCACGGCCGCGATCGGGTTCTTTCTCGCGCTGGAGATCGTGGCACTGGCGACGATGGGTGAAGCGCGGCGCGCGGCGGCGCTGTGGCTTGCGCCGGGCCTAGCGCGCTGGGCGATGGTGGCGGTTAGCTGGCACGTCGATTACCTGCGCGCCGAGGGGGCGGGAACTCCGCTGCTGGGCCCCGGTGGCGATCGCAATCTCGCGCGCGCCGGCGCGATCACCGCGATCGCCGCGCTGCCCGTACTCTCGGGGCGTGTGCTGGCCGCTTATGCCGTTGCCGCGGCGCTTGCGGCCGCGCTGCGCGCGGCGTACCGGCGCTGGCTCGGCGGGGTGACGGGGGATCTTATCGGCGCGGCGGGTGAACTGGTCGAACTCGCGGCGCTGCTGGTGATGGCGGCTATTTGACCCGCAGGGGATAGCCCGCGACCATCAGCAGCACGCGCTCGGCGGTTTGTGCCACCGTCTGGTTGGTCCATCCCAGGAGATCGCGGAAGCGGCGCGCCAGCGCGTTTTCCGGCACGATTCCCGCGCCCACTTCGCCGCTCACCACGATGCTGGCGAAGGGCGCGTCAGCCATAGCGCCGGCGAGCCCGCGCGCCGCGGACAAAATCGCGCCATCGTCGCGGCCTGCCATCAGCAGGTTCGAGATCCACAGGGTCAGGCAATCGACGACGACGATATCGGCGCGGCCCGCCAGCTCCGAGAGCGCGGCGCCGATGGCCAGCGGGGCCTCGATCGCCGCGAAATCGGCGGCGCGATTGGCGCGATGATGCGCGATGCGCGCGCGCATCTCATCGTCGAGCGCCTCGGCCGTGGCGATGAAAAAGCGCCGCGCGCCCTGTGCCTGCTGTGCGAGCGTCAGCGCGTGCGCGCTTTTACCGCTGCGTGCTCCTCCGGTTATCAGCGTTACGGCGCCCATCCGCGTTCCTGGCGATCGTACAACATTAGCCGAGCCGCATTGCGCGATCATCGTGCCCGCGCCGGGCACATTGCGCTCGGCGATCTTCGGGCCGCCACACTCGTGCTGATTGACTACCCGACGTAGAGATCATAGCAGTCTTGTGCACCCGGTGTCCGGGAAGCCGGTTAAAGTCCGGCGCTGCCCCGCAACTGTACGGGGGGACAACGGCCCATTCGAGCCACCGCTATCGGGCGGGAAGGCGGGCCCGCGGATGATCCCCAAGCCAGGAGACCGACCGGGTGACTATCAAGCCGTCTGCCTTCCGCGGGGAAGGCGGCTTAGGCCACTCGCTTACTTCCTCAACCGGGAGCCGCCCGAGTGTCTGAGTCGGTTCGCCCCGCGTGGGTCGGCTCTAGCTCGAGGGGGGCTATGAAACGACCGGTCGCCGTTGGTTTCTTTCTGACATTTGTGATCTTCGGATTTTCGCTCAGCCTGCGCGCGGCGCGCGCCCAAGCGCCGGCTGCGACCGGGTCTGCCGCGCCAGCGCCGGATGCGGGGATATCAGGCGCCACGCGAAGCGCCGCAGGTACGCAAAGCGGTACGCAATCGGTCGCGGCCACGGCCGCGCACAGCACCGCGTCGCCGCTGGCCGCGCAGGCCAAGTCCGCCAAGCCTGGCAAGTCCGGCAAGCCGCATCGCAAGTTACCGCGGATGGTGTTCGTGGTGACGCCGACGCAAATGGAGCAGCCGCTCGACACCGTTGGCACGACCACGACCGTCGTCGGCGCGCAGCAAATCCAGCAGCAACAGATCCACGCATCGGGCGACGTACTGCGCCAGGTGCCGGGGGTCGAAGTGAATCAGAGCGGCGCGCCGGGCGCTGAGACCGATATCTCGATTCGTGGATCGAGCGCGGCCCAGACGCTGATTCTGATCGATGGCGTCGACGTCGACAGCGGTGCGACCGGGGGCTTCGACCTGGCCAACCTGACCAGCGACGATCTCGACCGCGTCGAAGTGGTGCGCGGCGCCGGCGGCTCGCTCTACGGTTCTTCGGCGATCGGCGGCGTCGTCAACTTCATTACGCGCGAGGGCAGCGGCCCGCTCAAGCTCAGCTACGACGGCGAGGGCGGCGACCGCGCCACCCAGCGCCAGGAGCTGAGCTTCGACGGCGCCGACGGACGGCTGGCTTACTCGGGCGCGCTGTCGTACTTTTCGACCACTGGCTTTCGCCCGCGCAACGCGAGCTTCGACGATCTCTCGGCCACCTCGCGCCTGGACTACCATCTAACGCCCGACACCAAGCTCACCGGGTTCGCGCGTTACATCCGCTCCAACGTAAGCCTGGCCTCCTTTTCCAACTACCTCACGCCGGTCGACCCCAACGCCCATCAGCGTAGCGAGTTCATGCTCTACAACGGCGTCGTCACGCACGAGTTCAGCGACCGGCTGGAGGGGCGGATAAGTGTCTTTTTCGTGCGCAACGACCTCCGGATCAATGACACACCGTTCCCCGCCAATCCCAACTTCGAGCGCGACCGGATTCCCGATGAGACGCGCGGCACCAACATGGAGTTGCACTACCGCTGGGGCGAGGAGATACGCTCGCTGGTCGGCTTCGACTTCAAGGACCGTTGGGTGCGTTCGGCGCATCTGTTCGACACCACCATCCCGCCCTCGCAGTCGTTCACCGCATTCCACGGCCGGCGCCAGGACTACGCCGGCTACCTCGAGCAGGAGGGACGCCTACTGAACGGATTACTGCTGGTGACCGGCGGCGTGAGGGTGGACGGCGACAGTGATTTCGGCACCGAGGTCAGCCCATCGTGGACGGTGGCGATGCCGCTGGCGCGATGGGGTGTGACGCTGCGCGGCAGCTATAGCGAGGGCTTTCGCGCACCCAGCTTCAACGAGCTGTTTTTTCCCGACTTCGGCAACCCCGACCTCAGGCCGGAGATTTCCAGCGAATACGATGGCGGTATCACCAAGACATTTGGCGAGGCGGCGTCGTTCACAGCGACCTACTTTTAGATC
>JAKAVN010000123.1 GCA_021827495.1 Deltaproteobacteria bacterium
GGAAAACTCGAAGCCGCGCCGCGCGCGCATGACGCCGCGCTTAATCGCGGAGTTGATAATCGAATGCAGGCCGCTTAAATGAATATCAGGCCGCTACTCAATTCCAACAGCGATTCGGACATTGCCCTCAATGCCATGCGGCACAACAAAACTCACTGGCAAACACCGGCGCTTACCTCCTCGACTTCCGCCCCTTCCCCCTTCTTAGGCGCGGTTCCTGAACACGGTTGCTGCTAAGGGTCAATAATTGTTTGGGGGGGGGACGAAGGTAGGGGTCGATAGGCGGTTCTGAATGTCTGGGAGAACCGCCTTTCTGAAGCATCGCTTCTCGATCAGAGCGCGATTGGTCGCAGCGCAATCGCTGCGCTTTGCCGAGCGCGAGCAGCGCGCACACCTAGCAAAAAGATCAGCACGAGGAAGCGCCGCTCGAGCGCAGGCATCCGGCGCTTCCTCGCTCGACCCCCACCTCATTCCTCCCCCACAACTGAGGGTGAGGAGGTCAGATGCACCCACCTATCGTCCTTGAATTCCTTGCCACAGAAAAGATCCGGGCAGAAGACAGAAGCACTCAACCGTTTCTCTCAGCGCTTGATTTTCGACCCCGCCACCACGCCTTTGTCGTGCAGCGCGGCGATCTCGCGCGAGCTCATCCTGAGCACGTCGGCCAACACTTCATCGGTGTTCTCGCCGAGCAGCGGCGCGCGCCGCACCGGCACCCGGGGCATCGCGGAGAAGTCCAGCGGCGAACCGGGCATCAGGTATCTGCCCACGCCGGGCTGCTCGACCTCGGCAAAGATTGGGTTGGCAGTCGAGCAGCGCGGGTCCTCCTTAATCAGTTGGCGGAAAGTCTGGTAGGGGCCCCACGAAACGTTGGTCCCGGCGAAGGTTTCGCGGACCAGGGCGAGGTCGCGTGAGGCAAACCACGGGCGCAGCAGCGCGGCGATCAGATCGCGGGCCTGAAAGCGGCCGCTCTCGGTGTTGAGGTCGTACCCGGTCGCACGTTCGATGCTCAAACACGCCTCGCCGATCCCGGTGGTGTCCTTCAGCGCGTGCCACTGGCGCGCCGTGAGCGCCACCACCATCACGCGCCGTCCGTCGCGGGTCTCGAAATCATGGCCGAATGCGCCGTACAGATAATTGCCGTCCTTCTGCTGGTCGCGGCCGCCCAGTTCGGCCTCGGCGATACGGCCGAGATTCCCGACCATCGCGAAGGCCACGTCCGAAAGCGAAAGATTCACCAGTTGTCCCGCGCCGGTCAGGCGGCGATGGCGTTCGGCGGCCAGCAGCCCGACGGTCGCCAGTGTGCCGAGCGCGATGTCCCATGCGGGCAGGACGCTGTTGAGCGGCTCGGCGAGGTTGCGCGGGCCGGTCGCCCACGGAAAGCCGGTCGCCGGGTTGACCGTGTAATCGACCTCGCTGGTGCCGTCGGGGTTTCCGGTGAGCGCCACCATCACCAGGTCGGCGCGGCGTTTGCGCAGCGCGTCGTATTCGAGCCAGCCGCGAGCGGGAAAATTCGTGAGGAAGAGGCCGGCCTGTTCGCCCGGCGCGGCGATGAGCGCCGCCACCAGTTCGCGTCCTTCGGGCGCGCGCACGTCGATCTGAATCGAGCGCTTGCCCTTGTTCAGCCCGGCCCAGAAGAGGCTCTGGCCGTCGGCGGCCAGCGGCCAGCGATGGTAGTCGAGGCCGCCGCCGATCTGGTCGAAGCGGATGACCTCGGCGCCGAGTTGCGCGAGCGTCATGCCGCCCAACGGTGCCGCCACGAACGCGGAGCCTTCGACCACCCGCAGGCCTGAGAGGATTCCGCTCATGCCATCACTCCCACAAAGCGCCAGTCCAAAACCTCTTGCGGCCCGCCCTCGCGATCGGCGCGTACGCACGAGCGCAGATGCACCAGCCCGCCGCCGCCCGGCAGCGGCTCGGCGCGTTCGAGTTCGAGTGTACTGCGCAAGGTATCGCCCTCGCGGACCGGCGCAAGATGATCGCAGCCGTGCCAGGCGACAATCGTGACCAGGTTCGGCAATGCGCGCGTCGCCTGCGCCGCGGCCAGGCCTATCGTATGGCCGCCGTAGACCAGCCGTCCCGCGGCGCTGGAGGCGGCGTCGTGATGCGCCATCGCGATGTTCAGCGTCAGCCGCGCCAGTTCAGGAGCGGACGAGACGACGTCGCCGCCGGCGACCTCCCAGATTGTTCCCGCGGCCAAGCCGGCGAAATGCGGGCCCGGCGCGCCGTCGCGAAACGCCTTCAAATCCCAACCCTCGATCGGCACGTGTAACGCGCGTGCATCGAGTTCCCCGCCTATCGTATCGAGATCGTCGTTATGGCCGGTCTGGCCCTCGGGGTTGCGCAGCGGCAGCATCGCGCAGCGCCAGTAATCAAGCACCGCGCGGCCCTTCTGATCGACCGTTCGGATGCGCAAGGCGGCAAGCCCGCTGGCGGCCCGGCCCGGGCGCGGGCGGTTTTGCCGGAGCCCCACCACCTCGGTCGTCGTGTACAAGGTGTCGCCGATCGAGGGCGCGCGGCGGAACATGAAGCCGCGGTAGAACAGGTTCGCGATAACCCGCTGGGTGAATAGCGTCGATTGCCCGTTCGCCACGTCCCACACGAGCGCGGGATGGGCGAACGCGGAACCGCGCACGCGGCGGCTCAACTCGGCGTCGAGCGCAAGCCGCATCCGGCCGCCGACGATCGCGCCATGCGCGGCCGCGACCCCTTCGGTCAGGGTCAGCGCCGGCGCGCTGTCGGCGGCCAGTCCGGCGTGCAGGTCCTCGAAGAACGGGCCGCCGATCGTTTGTGTAGCCGGGCTCATATTTCTCCCACACTGGCGGAGCACAAATCGCGCCCTAACTTATAGCACCTTGGGAGCCGTCGAACATCCGCATGCAGGAGGAATCGAACGGCAAGGCCCGCCGGTAACGGACCTTGCTAAGTCCGAAACAAGCGGCGCAGGCGAAGTCCCGGTAGCCGATCAGGCCATCAACAAGATAAGCAGGCCGCCGGCGATTATAAACCCTCCGCCAAGAACAATTCTGTCGTCCGGAATCTGCTTGAAAAGAATAAAGGAAATCCCCTGGGAGACGACGAAGAAAACCGCAATGTAGACTCCCATCAGACGGTTGAAATCGAGGCCGCTTTGGTTGACCAGTACACCGTATGCCAGAAGAGTGAGTCCGCCCGCGGCCACCAGGCAGGTTGCCCCTCCCAGTCCGATTCGTACCAGAGCGTCGCCGCCAACTTCGAGCAAAGACGCTGCAACCAATATGATCAAAGTCCTCAGGATCAGGAATTCCTTTCAGCCATGTTCGCACTCTGTTGCAAGTGCTCCGCGCCGGGGCTCGATAAATAGTCAGTTGCCCGCGGCGGCCGTACACTGCCCCCAGGAAGCCCGCTTCTTAAGCCATCCGATCTCGCCAGGGCATCCTCGACCTGCCGGGAGAAGGCGTACTCCGCGGGCCGTTGCCGGTCCAGCGGAATCTCCGGCGCAATCGGACCCTCGGTGCGCGGACCCCGCACGGCCGCCGATATGGCTTTCAGCGGGTGGCGGACCGAGTCCATCACCGCGGTCGCCTCGTAACCGGAATGCACCATGCAATCCGCGCACTTCTCGTAGTGGCCGGTGCCGTAGCGATCCCAGTCGGTCTCCTCCATCAGTTCTTTGAAAGTCCCGGCATAGCCCTCGCCCAGCAGGTAGCAGGGCCGCTGCCAGCCGAATACGTTGCGTGTCGGCTTGCCCCATGGGGTGCAGCGGTAGCTTTGATTGCCTGCCAGAAAGTCCATGAACAGTGGAGACTGGGTGAAGCGCCATCCCCTGCCCTGGCCCAGCCGGAAGATATCGCGGAAGAGTCCTTTGGCTTTGCGCCGGTTCAGGAAGTGCTGCTGGTCGGGTGCGCGCTCGTAGGCATAGCCCGGCGAAAGCATCACGCCATCGACGCCCATGGCCATCACGTCGTCGAAGAAGCGCGCCACCCGCTCGGGTTGCGCGCCGTCGAACAGGGTGCAGTTGATGCTGAGGCGGAAGCCGCACGCCTTGGCTTTTCGGATCACCGCGACCGCCCGGTCATACACACCGTCCTGGCAAACGGCGTGGTCGTGCATCTCGCGATCGCCGTCCAGATGGACGTCCCATGAAAAGCGCGGGTGGGGACGGAACTGGCCGATCCGCTTGTCCAGCAGCAGCGCGTTGGTACACAAATAGACGAACTTTTTCCGGGCGATGATTCCGTCGACGATCTGGGGCAGTTCCTTGTGCAACAGCGGCTCGCCCCCCGCGATTGCGACCACTGGCGCGCCGCACTCATCGACCGCCGCCAGGCATTCCGCAACCGACAGACGCTTGTTCAGGATCGCGTCGGGGTAGTCGATTTTCCCGCATCCGGCACAAGCCAAGTTGCAACGGAACAGCGGCTCGAGCATCAGTACCAGCGGATAACGCTTTACGCCCATAAGATGCTGCTTGATGACGTAGGCGCCCACACGGATCATCTGTTGAATCGGAACAGCCACCTGTTCTCCTTATTTCTTGCCGGACCCGAAGGCCCAATCACGGCCGCCACGCTTTGGACTGCGAACCCCGAATTTGTATACGATGCCGATCTCGCGCTGGTGGGCGGGCCGGTGGGACCGCCATCCAGTAACGCGACGTCGCATTCGTGTTTACGTGAAGATCCGCCTCATGTCAACACCTGCCGGCGGGGGGCCGGCCGCTTAATCTGATGCCGAAACGAAGGTCATCCGAAAAGCTCCAGAGCGGCCGCGGCACAGCCACGGCCCCTTCCCGCAGGCGGCCGGTTCAAGAGCGCAGCCATGAGACGGTCCAGCGCATCCTCGCAGCGGCCTCCGCGCTCCTCGCGCTCACGCCGGTCGACCAAATCACGACGCATATGATCGCCCGCGAGGCGGGGCTCTCGATAGGTGCGCTTTACCGCTTCTTCCCCGGCAAGCAGGCGATCGTCGATTCGATCGCGATCCGCCACGTCCAGGACTTCCAGACAACCCTCGAGCGTCTGCTGGCGGGCGGCCCACCGCAGGACGGCCCCGCGTTCTTCGAAGCGGTGGTCGACGCCTTTATCGAACTGCTCGACGCGCGTCCTGACTTTCGGGCAATCGCGCTTGGCCAGCATGTGAGCGCCGAGACCAGGCGCCGTCAGGCCGATCCTGACGTGGGCGGCGCCGGCGTATTAAAGCGCTTCATGCTCGAGGCCCTGGGAATGCGCGGGCTGCCTGACCTCGACCTTCGGCTGCGGATAGCGATCGAGACCGGCGAGCGGCTGATCGCCTATGCCTACGAACAAGCCGGCCAAGCCACGCGCAGGCGCATTATCCGCGAGATGAAGCGCCTGCTTGCGAGCTATCTGTTCGCCGCCTGATTCGAACCCGCGGCCGCCGATTGCGCCCGGCGTTGCCCTGATTTCCGCGCGATGCGAGTTGCCTCCGCCCCCAATGGCGGCCATGCTTTATGCCTCTCTGAACGCGAATCGCGGATCGGCGGCGCGAACCTCGGCCTCCGGCAGCCCCAATTCTTTGCGCACGATATTCGTCCCCAGCACCAGCGACACGCACTTGTAGAAGGCGATTCGGCGCGAGAGCCCCTCGCGTCCGAACCCGCAATCCGAGCTGATGATCAGTCGCTCGGGCGCAACGTACTCGAGCGCCTTGCGGATCAGGTTGGCGACCAGTTCGGGCGGCTCGACCGTCGTGGCGGTATGATTGACGACGCCGATCGCGATCTTCTTGCTGGTCTTGTGATGCTTGAGCAGCGGCAGGTCACGCCCCTGGCTGCTCGCGCATTCCAGCCCCACCACGTCGGCATCGAGCGCCATCAGGTAGGGAAGCGACCTCTCATAGCTGGGCCGTTCCCAATAGAAACTCTGCTGATTCGGGTTGCCCCAGCAGGTGTGCGCCCAGATTTCGGTATTCACTCCCGCGACTTCGCGATTGAAGGCCCGGGTGAAGAAGTCGAGGTCCTTTTCCGTCGCCGGCGGAGTGGTGCAGCAGGCGAAGTGATGCGGCGGCTCCTCGACCTGAATCACCGGGCATCCCGCCGCAGCCAGTTCGCGCAGTTCCTCGTTCAGCGCTGCCGCGAGATCCATCGTCAGTTCCTGGTCGTTCTTGTAGTGCTCGTTCCACAACATCATCGGCAGGCAGGTCGCGCTGATGGCGCCGAATTTCACCGGCTTGCTGGTCATCTTTTGCGCGGTCTTCCACAGCGCACTGTAATGGAGCGGCCCACGGGTGATTTTTCCGGTCACCGCGGGCGGATGGTATGCCTCCTGGACCTCGTAGAGGATGTGGCCGGGCTTGATATCGGCGTACTCCAGGAAATGCGAGGTGTCGCGAGCGCCTGAGATTCCGCCGAGGCGCTCGATGACGTAGAAGAACCATGAGCGCCCGCCCACTTCGAGGTCGAAGCGGGTGTCGCCGTCGGTCAGGATGTCGAGTCCGGCGCGTTCCTGCTCGTTGAGGTAGCAGGCGACCGCGTCGACGTACTGCTCGCGATAGAGCGAGTCGCCCATCGCGATTTTGAAAGGCCGCCCGTGCAGGCTCTCGGTGAACCAGGCGGGCTTGGGGAACGATCCGACCATCGCGGTCGCCAGTTTTTTGTCGCGTGTCCCATTCAACATCGCACGTAACCTCCGGGGTGTGATGAATCTCGCGCGCCCTGGGCCCGCGCCGAGCGCGGCCCGAGCGCCGGATGAAGGCTGATTTATCGCCTGCGCGGATCGCTGTAAAGGAGTGCCGCGCGGGCGCGAAGCCGTGATGGCCTCCGCGGCCCGAGAGATCTATAACATACCCGGTCTTGAATGTGCGCCCGTCGCGGCGGGTCACTCGCGACAGTCGCGCGCGACGGTCAGGCCTTTATTATCGACGGGTACTCCATGCAGCAAGTTAAAATTCCGCTCGACGAGTCCGACATACCGGAGAACTGGTACAACGTGGTGGCGGACATGCCGCAGGCGCCGGCTCCGCCGCTGGGCCCGGAGGGAAAGCCAATCGGCCCCGAGGCGCTGTCGGCGATTTTTCCCGGCGCAATCATCGAACAGGAAGTCTCGCGCGAGCGCTGGATTCCGATTCCCGAACCGGTGCGCGAAATCTACCGCCAATGGCGTCCGTCGCCGATGTACCGGGCGCTTAGGCTGGAGCAGGCGCTCGGCACTCCGGCCCGCATCTACTACAAGTACGAGGGCGTCAGCCCCGCCGGCTCGCACAAGCCCAACACCGCGGTCGCGCAAGCCTACTTCAATCATATGGCCGGGGTTCATCGCCTCGCCACCGAGACCGGCGCGGGCCAGTGGGGTTCCGCGCTGGCGCTGGCCGGGCGGATGTTCGGCATCGAGGTCCGCGTCTATATGGTGCGCGTGAGCTACGAGCAGAAGCCCTTCAGGCGTTCGATGATGGAGGCCTGGGTGGCCGAGGTGATCGCGAGCCCGAGCACGAAGACCAACTCGGGCAGGAACGTGCTGGCGCGCGACCCCGGCTCTCCCGGTTCACTCGGCATCGCGATCTCCGAAGCGGTCGAAGAGGCGGCCGGGCGCAAGGACACCAACTACGCGCTCGGCTCCGTTCTGAATCACGTGCTGCTGCACCAGACGGTGATCGGGCTGGAGGCGAAAAAGCAGTTCGCCAAGGCGGGAGACTATCCCGACGTGGTAATCGCATGCTGCGGCGGAGGATCGAACTTCGGCGGCAGCGCCTTTCCGTTCTTCGCCGACAAGGCCTCCGGGCGCTAGGTCCGCCTGGTCGCGGTGGAACCCGAATCATGCCCCACGCTCACCCGTGGCCACTACGCCTACGACTCCGGGGACGCCGCCGGTCTAACGCCGCTGATGCTGATGTACACGCTGGGGCGCAGTTTCGTTCCGCCGCGAATCCATGCTGGCGGCCTGCGCTACCACGGCGACTCGCCGCTGGTTTCGCAGCTTCACCATGAGGGGCTGGTCGAGGCCATCGCCGTGCCGCAGCGGGCGACCTTCGAGGCCGGACTCACCTTCGCGCGCGCCGAGGGAATCATCCCGGCACCGGAGACCAACCACGCGATCCGCGTGGCGATCGACGAGGCCGAAGCCTGCAAGCGCAGCGGCGAGCGCAAGACCATCTTCTTCACGCTCTCCGGGCACGGCCACTTCGACATGGCGGCCTACGACCGTTATCTGAGCGGCCAACTCGAGGACAGCCCGTGCCCCGACGAAGCGATAAAGGCGGCGCTGGCGGAGCTTCCCAAGCCCTAGGAATACCGCGAAGCGGTAATCGACACGCAGATTGCCCTGATACATCAGCGCGGTATCTGGAAAAAGTCCTCCTACGAATAATTCGCCGGCGGGGACCGGCGATGCGGATGGCGGTGCGCGGATGGGCCTCGGGAGGGCGCGGACGGCCGCTATCCTCAAAAAACCATTTCATCGGTAATGTCTGTCTGAGTCCGAGCCCTTACCAAGCGTCGCGGACTGGCGCGCACCGCAGCGTTGAAGGGTGGAGGGAGCGCTTGTTGGAGGGACGGCCGGGCTACCGTTATGACCGCATGTTGGGGGACCTACGGCGGTAGCCCGGCCTTGCTTGGGGACAAGCGCTGGTGTTCTCGGGGGGAGATTGCAGCGCCAATGAACTGGAAAGCAATTCCTGTGCCTGCAAAAATAGGGCACCAATATACAGCAATGTTTATTCTCGCCGGCGCCGATTTTTTTCGTGAAATGCGACGAAGCCCTCCGCATCGACTAAAAACTGACGCTAACTGATTGATTTCAGAGGTTATTCGCAAAACGCATTGTCGCTTTTAGCGCGGCTTCCATTTTGACCGGCGGAGGCTCGCAATGGGCGGCGCTCGCGCTGGCGGCGGTACTTGCGCCGCGCGCTGGCGCCTTCTCCACCACCCAAGCCTCTTGAACCAGTACACCGCCTTGCATCGGCGCGCCCGGCTCGGTTAGCCTCGGACGCGCATCGTCGCCATCCCCTACTGCCGGTCGAAGGAGTAGCCCGCGCCGTGCGCAGGATCGCCGTCTGTATCAAGCAGATTCCGCTCGTCGAGGATGCCAACTTCGACCCTGTCACCAAGACCATCCGGCGCGACGGCGCCAACGTCGCGCGCGGCGGCCCTGGACTCCGACCCGGCGCAGTTCGGCGCGGCCGGCTCGCCGACCTGGGTGCAGGAGGTGCGCGCGATCCAGACCAGCCATCCGCAGTGCCGCATGATTGACGCCGCGACCCCCGGGCCGCGGCGCGCGACGTGGCCGCGGCGCTCGACGCGATGGGCGCGCGCAGGCGCGCCGGCAAGGCGCGACGGCCGATCAGCGGCGCGATGCGCAAGTCGGCGCGCGGCCGCGATTTGTGGGTGGCCTGCGAGACCGATCTTAAGGGCGAGGTTACGCGCGGCAGCCTCGAGCTGCTCTCGCACGGCGATCAGCTAATGGCGCGGCTCGGGGGTGCGCTCTTCGCGGTGGGCTTTCCGGGCGCGCTTGCGCGCCACGCGGCAGTGCTCGCGCACTACGGCGCCGACCGCCTCGTGGTGCTCGACCATCCGGCGCTCGAGTCGTACACGCCCGAGGCCGCGGCCGAAGCGATGGCGCATCTGGTGCGCGAGCGGACGCCGTGGGGCGTGTTGCTCAATGCGAGCGAGCGCGGCCGCGTCTGGGGACCGCGGCTGGCGGCGCGCCTGGGCCTGGGACTTACCGGCGACGCGATCGGCCTCGAGCTCGACGGCGAAGGGCGGATGGTCGCACTCAAGCCGGCCTTCGGCGGCAACATCGTGGCGCCGATCCTGTCGAAGACCTTTCCGCAGATGGCGACCGTGCGCGCCGGCGTGCTGGAGCTTGCCGAGCCCCATCGCGGGCGCGCGGTGGCGGTGGTCGAAACGGTGCGGCCGCAGCTTGGGCCAGTGCTCAGCCGGATGACCGCCATGCACTCGCTGCTCGATACGTCGATCGTGCCTCTGGAAGGCGCGCAGACGGTGGTCGGCGTCGGCATGGGCGTAGGCGGCCCCGACGGCGTCGCGGCGGCGAAGAGCTTCGCACGCCCGCTCGGCGCCGGGATGTGCGCGACGCGGCGCGTTACGGACCAGGGATGGATGCCGCGGCAGTTGCAGGTCGGGCTGACCGGCAAGGCCATCGATCCGCGGCTCTATTTTGCGATCGGAGTCCGCGGAGCGCCCAACCATACGGTCGGCATCAAGCGCGCCGAGGTCGTCGTCGCGATCAACAACGATTCCGAGGCGCCGATCTTCGAGCGCGCGACGCTGGGAGTGGTCGGCGATTGGGCCGCGATTCTTCCCGCGCTCGCCGCCGCGCTTGAAACCAAATCTGCGACCTGAAAGCAGCCACGACGCGCGCGCTGAGAGCGTTTGCGCTAAAGCGAGTCCACTGATGACTCGCACGCTGTTGATTTGCGCGCGGCAGACGAATGCTGCGCGCAGCATAGAGATTTGTCTGGAAAAGCTCTAAAGTCGCACTGATGCGTTGTAATAGGCCGACTTGACCCTTTCGTGCCGATTATCTATGTTACCTGTGTAACAAGGAGGGGTTGCAAGATTGCGCCGTCTTCTTCCGGCTGTCTGACAGCCATGGAGAGTGGCGCAGGACATCTT
>JAKAVN010000124.1 GCA_021827495.1 Deltaproteobacteria bacterium
GGGTAGGCTTTCTGTGCATGATCGCGCGCGGGATTGCGGGTGCGGCGGATGATCCCGACGCCGGCGCGATTCTTTCGCGGCTCGCGCCCTGGTTCGAGCGCGAGTTCGAGCAGACGCGCGAGGCTGCGCTCAAGTCGCTGCACAGCGAGCGCAGGCCGCTGGTGGTGCGTTTCGATCGCGAGCATCCGGGGCCATTCGGCGGCTGAGATTCGGGCCTGATTCGGATGCTGATGGAGGTCTTTGGCGATGGCAGTTGAAGTGCGGCCGGCGCGCGCCGAGGACGTCGCGGAAATCGCGCGGCTGGTGGCGGCGATCGCGGCCTATCACGAGTCGATCGATGCGCGCGCGCGCTTTGACTGGGAGGAGATTCGCCAGGCGCCGGTGTGGCTCAAGACGGTGCTGGCCCGCGACCATCACGCAATCTGGGTCGCCGACGCGGGCGACAGCCACCTTGCCGGCTATCTCTGGGTGCGGCTCCTGCGCGACCACCAGGGTTATCTGCCGCGGCTGCGCGGTTACGTCAACCACGCCTACCTGGAAGAGAACTGGCGCGGTAGGGGAGTGATGAAGCCAATGCTGGAGGCCGCCTACGAATGGTTTTTATCCAAGGGTGTGACAGTGGTGACGCTGCAGGTGCTGCATCGCAACTGGCTCGGATCGTCAGCGTGGTACAAACTCGGCTATGCGGACTGGATGCACGAGCGGCGGCTGGAGCTCAAGCCGCGCGGCCAATAGCGATACGTCGAGGGCAGCGCAAATCCGGCCGCTTCTGAACCAGGGCGCCAAGCCCCGCACCCCAGCTTCGCCGCTGCTGATTTGTCGGTAAGGTGAAGGTTTTGCCCTGCCCTGTTGTGCTTATAACGTTACGCTTGCGGGCGGTGCCGGGCTTATAGTTCTGTTTGACAGTCAGAGGGGTTGGGCGGTATACTCGACCTCGTAAGTCCACTAATTTGACAGGCGCGTAGGACGGCGCTATTTTCAGGATGGGTTTGCACGGGAAAGAGGGCTTCGGAATCGATGGTTAAGCTGCCGATATACATGGACAATCATGCGACGACGGCGGTCGATCCGCGGGTGCTCGACGCGATGCTGCCGTATTTCACGCAGAAGTTTGGCAACGCGGCCAGCCGCAACCACAGCTTCGGCTGGGAAGCCGAGGAGGGGGTCGACAAGGCGCGCAACCAGATCGCCGGACTGATCAACGCCAAATCCAAGGAGATCATCTTCACCAGCGGCGCGACTGAATCCGACAACGAGGCGATCAAAGGGGTTGTCGAGTTCTACAAGGACAAGGGCAACCACATCATCACCTGCGTCACCGAGCACAAGGCGGTGCTCGACAGTTGCCGGGCGCTCGAGCGCGCCGGCAAGGCGAGCGTGACCTACCTGGCGGTGGACAAGTACGGGATGGTCGATCCCGGCCAGGTGCGCAAGGCGATCACCGACAAGACCGTGCTGATCTCGATCATGTACGCCAACAACGAAGTCGGCACGATCCATCCGATCGCCGAGATCGGACGCATCGCCAAGGAGCGGGGCGTGATCTTCCATTGCGACGCGGTGCAGGCGGTGGGCAAGATTCCGGTCGATGTCGAACGCGACGGTATCGACCTGCTCGCGATGTCGGGACATAAGATTTACGGACCCAAGGGCGTGGGCGCGCTGTACGTGCGGGCCAAGGGGCCGCGCGTGCGTCTGACGCCGATGATCGACGGCGGCGGCCATGAGCGCGGGATGCGCTCGGGCACGCTCAACGTGCCCGGCATCGTGGGCTTCGGCGCGGCGTGTGAGATCGCGGGCCAAGAGATGCACAGCGAGGCCGTGCGGATGCGGTCGCTGCGCGACAAGCTGCAGGCGGGGCTGTTCGAGCGCCTCGACGAGGTCTACCTAAACGGCCATCCGACCGAACGCCTGCCCGGCAATCTCAACGTCAGCTTCGCCTATGTCGAGGGCGAGTCGCTGCTGATGGGGGTCAACGACGTGGCCGTGAGTTCGGGCTCGGCCTGCACGTCGGCCACGCTGGAGCCGTCGTACGTGATTCGCGCGCTCGGCACCAACGAGGAATTGGCGCACAGCTCGATCCGTTTCGGAGTGGGCCGCTTCAACACCGACGAAGAGGTCGACTTCGTGACCGAACGGGTATCGCGCGAGGTCAAGCGGCTGCGCGAGATGTCGCCGCTGTACGAGATGGCGCGCGAGGGCATCGATCTGAAAGCGGTCAACTGGCGGGCGTAACCAGGGTGTAGGAGATCGGAGGGATCATGGCTTACTCGAACAAGGTTCTCGACCATTACAATAATCCGCGCAACGTCGGCAGCTTCGCCAAGGACGATCCTCGCGTGGGCACCGGCGTGGTCGGCGCGCCCGAGTGCGGCGACGTGATGAAGCTGCAGCTCCGGATCAGCGACAACGGCATGATCGAGGACGCGCGCTTCAAAACCTTCGGTTGCGGCAGCGCGATCGCCTCCTCCAGCTACGTCACCGAGCTGGTCAAGGGCAAGCATATCGACGAGGCGATGGCGCTCAAGAACACCGTGATCGTGAAGGAGCTGAACCTTCCGCCGGTGAAAATCCACTGCTCGGTGCTGGCCGAAGATGCTATAAAGGCTGCGATCATCGACTGGCGCACGCGCAAGGGCGCGGCCGCAGCCGGCGCAGCCAAGGGGAGCGGCGCGGAACAACGGAATTCGGACAAATCCGCCCAGAGATGAGCCGGGGGCAGCCGATCGGAAAAATGATTTTACTTTCTGAAAACGCGGTCTCCAAGATCAAGCAGCTCTCGGCGGAAAAGCCGGGGATGGGGCTGCGGGTGAAAGTGGTCGGTGGCGGATGCTCCGGCTTGCAGTACCGCATGGAGCTCGACGGCGCCAAGGAGCGCGACAAGGTCTTCGAACGCGACGGCGCGCAGTTGATCGTCGACAAGAAGAGCTTCCTCTACCTCAATGGATCGGAACTCGACTATTCTGAAGAGCTGATGTCCTCGGGCTTCAAGGTGGTCAATCCCAACGCCAAGCGGACGTGCGGATGTGGAGAATCGTTCGTCGTATGACGACGAGGAAGTCAAGGCGCAGGAATGGTGCAATGCCCGTCATGTGCGTGGCCGAGCGAGCCGCGTTTGATCTGCCCCCAATGCGGGGCGCCGCTTGGCGTTGAGCTCGACTGCTTCGCCGCGCTCGAACTGCCGCGCAAGCTCGCTCTCGATTCGCGTGAACTCGAACACATCTACCATGAGGCCGGCCGTCGCGTTCATCCCGACCGCTTCGCGGCCGCGACGCCCGCGGTGAGGCAGGCCAGCCTCAAGAGCACGGCGCTGTTGACTCGCAGCTATCGCACCTTGCGCGACCCGGTGAGCCGGGGACGCTACTGGCTGGAGCTGATGGACGAGAAGCTCGCCGAGAACAATCAGCGCGTGCCGCCTGAGCTGGCGGAACTGGTGTTCGAGGTACAGCAGCAGATCGGCGAGTTGCGCGAGGCGCAAAACGGGAGCGTCAACACGCTCTGCGCCGCGGTGCGGGAGCGGCGGGAAGAACTTGCAGGATTGGCAGCCCGGACGCAGGAGGAGCTGGAGCGCAATTTCGCGCGCTGGGACGGTGGCGCGGGGGAGCGTCAGGACCTGGTCAACGAACTCAAATCCGCACTTTCCAAAATCGCCTATCTGCGGACCCTCACCCGCGATGTCGACCGCGCGCTCGAAGGCACGGCGGCCCATTGAGGAAATAGCGCAAACCGCTTGCGGGGCCGCGTGGCGGCCGCGGGCGGAGCATTACCCATGTCCCGTATATTCGGCATAGACCTCGGAACCACCAACAGCCTGATCGCGGTTATGGAAGGTGAGCGCCCGCAAATCGCCGCCGATCCACAGACCGGCAATCCGTTGCTGCCTTCGGTGGTTGCGATAGCGCCCCAGGGCGAGGTCTTCGTGGGCGAGCGCGCGATCGCGATGGAACCCCATCTCACCGTTGAACGCGACGGCCGCATCCACGCCATCGGTTTCGAGGGCGGCGAGGCGGGCGCCGTGGTGCGATCGGTCAAGCGCTACATGGGACTCGGCGGCGACGAGGTCGCCGCCGAGGACCGCCATCGCTACAGCTTCGCCGACTTCAGCGGGCCCGTGGTGCGCTTTGCGATAGGCAAGCGGACCTTCACCCCTTCGCAGATTTCCGCCGAGATTCTGCGCGCGCTCAAGGCCCGCGCCGCAGCCGCGCTGGGCGAGCAGGTGGAGCGGGTCGTGGTGACGGTCCCGGCCTACTTCAACGACGGTCAGCGCCAAGCCACCAAGGACGCGGGGCGCTTAGCCGGGCTTGACGTCGTGCGCCTGGTCAACGAACCGACCGCTGCCTCGCTCGCCTACGGGCTGCATCAGATGGCCGAAGGCCGGGTCGCGGTCTACGACCTTGGCGGCGGCACCTTCGACATTTCGATCCTCAACATCAAGGGTGGGATTTTCGAGGTGCTGGCGACCAACGGCGACACCCATCTCGGCGGCGACGACTTCGACCGCTTGCTGGTCGACCTGCTGCTCGGTGAGCTTCCGCCTCAGCTGCGGCTGGATCGCCACGTCTGGAACAGCGCGCGTCTGGCCGCCGAGGCGGCCAAGAAGCGGCTGAGCGACCATGACGAGGCCGAGCTGGTACTTCGGCTGCCAGATCGCGAGGTGCGCAAGACCATCAGCCGCACGGAGTTCGAGCGGATGGCCGACGACCTGGTCGGCCGCTCGCTGGAGCGATGCCGGATGGCGCTTGCCGACGCGCAGCTTGCGCCCGCCGAGGTCGACGCAGTGGTGCTGGTGGGCGGTTCGACGCGGATGCCGCTGGTGCGCCGGCGGGTGGCGGAGCTGTTCGGGCGCGAGCCAATGTGCTCGCTCGATCCCGACCATGTGGTGGCGCTGGGCGCGGCGGTGCAGGCGGGCGTCCTGATGGGCTCGATGGGCTCGCGGGACGACATGCTGCTGCTCGACGTGGTGCCGCTGTCGCTTGGGATCGAAACGATGGGCGGCGTGATGGAGCGTCTCATACATCGCAATACCACCATTCCGACCAGCGTGGCCGAGATGTTCACGACCGCTGTCGACAATCAGACCCACGTCGATATCCACGTGGTCCAGGGCGAGCGCGAGCTGGCGCGGGATTGCCGCTCGCTGGCGCGCTTCAAGCTGGGGCCGATCGAATTGCAGCCGGCTGGCGTACCCCGCGTCGAGGTTACCTTCCTCATCGACGCCAACGGCATCCTCAACGTTACCGCGCGCGATCAGCGCACCGGACGCGAGCATTCGATCGACGTCAAGCCGAGTTACGGGCTGACCGACGAGGAAATCGAGCGTATGCTCGGGGAATCGATCGATCTCGGCGAGCAGGACCTGGAGCAGCGGATGCTGATTAGCGCGCGCAACGATGCTGCCCAACTGCTAGGCGCGCTCGCCCGACAGCTCGAGGAATACGCTTCTCTAATTCAGGCGGATGAGCGGCAGCATATAGAAGAATGCGCGTCTAAGCTGGAAGGGGTTCAAAACGGCACAGATCGTGCTTATATTTCGGCATTGGTCGAGGAGTTGAACCAGCTTACGACGCCATTTGCCGAGCGAATCATGGATTATACGATAAGCCGGGCGCTCGAAAAGAAGTCAGTTGAAGAGCTGTCCTAGGCACGTTAGTGCCGCAATTATTAGCATTTGCGGCATTTTTAGCGAGGGAGCGGCAAATGGGTTTGAAATGGGACCAAGCTGAGGAGATCGCCGAGGTATTGACGGAAAACCATCCCGGTCTCAACCCACTTCAGGTGCGCTTTACCGATTTGCGCCAGTGGGTGGCAGATTTGGATGAATTTGAGGATGATCCGGCCGCCTCCACGGAGTCCAAGCTGGAAGCGATCCAAATGGCGTGGAACGAAATTTATCAAGAAAACAACGCGGATGAATAACTGCCGCAACGAGGAAGCGCTAAAACAGGAAAGTGCTGAATAGATGAATAGGGCGCCATAACGCGGCGTCCATCAAAAGGAGGTCGGAGGGGTGGGAGCACAAGATCTGGTGAGGCAGGAGCAAGGAGCGAAGATGCAGGAAAAGGAAACATTGGACGAAAAGCTGCCGGGATTATTTGAGCCTGACACGCTTTTGCCGATCCAATACTTCGAGGCGATGCGCCGCAAGCATCTGCTCGAGGGCGAAAAACGTTTGGTGCTGAGCGTGCTTGAGGATGCGGTCGAGTGCTTCATGAAGTGCATCGACTCGTCCACTAACAAGGGCCAACGCCTGTTCCGTGACGCCGAGGAGTGGATCACCCTGGAAGACAAGAAATGGGTGTTCTCGTTTGACAACGTCTGCGAAATGCTGGATGTCAATCCCGAATATCTGCGCCGCGGGCTGCGCGACTGGAAGGCGCGTAAGCTGGAGGCGATCGAGCGGGCCCGGATAGTGAGGGCCGAGCAGGCGGCTTTGGCGGCGACCCAGCCGGCCGTAACGGAAGTTGAAGCCCCCGTGGTCAAGACGGAGATCGTCAAGCCGGTGGCGGCTAAGGGCGCCGCTGCCAAGCCAGTCGTTGGCGCGAGGCGCTCGTTGCATCGCAAGAGCGCGCCCGCCGATCGTCGGGCCAAGCTGGGCAAGGCGCGCGCCTGACGGTGCCGCGCAGCCGCGCGGGTGAGGAACTTCACCTGGTTGGCATTTTGCGGGAATTTCGCGGGCGTTGTGAATGTTCGCTTTGGAACCGGCATCTGACGGTGCCCCAGAGCTGGCGGTTCATCGGTCGGGAGGAATCGTTTCCGCACCGATAACCGCCGCATAGGCGCGGGCGCGAGGGCAGCACGTCATTTCGAGGCTGCTCGCGCGCTGGTGTGCGAGGTGGTATCGCGACGCCACTGCTATCTGCGCCCGGCGGTCTGTTTTTACCGCCTCGTTCACCACTGATTCTTCCCGCCATAAGTCTTCGATATCCCACGCTGTCTTTAATCCCGGCGCGCCCGGCTTTCTCGATGCCTGCCGCTCGGAGAAAAACCCGCCAATCTGTCCAGCGTGCGCCTGCCACGCAGCTGTCCTTCCCAGTCGAGGCGCACGAGAAAGCTTGCACGTAGCAGAAACCACAGCTCGCCGGTTACGTAGTTCTACCCTGGAGGCTCGTGTTATGAATGTCTCCTCCGTCCGAAAATTTCTTTCGCGCCGGCTGCTCCTTTCCGGCCTGGTTGGGCTGATTCTGATCGGGGCGCCGATGGGCGTCGCCGCTGGCGAACCTTACGACGCGCCGTACGGCCCGCCGGCCTACCAGACATTGCCGGCTCAGTATGAGGCACCGGCGGCGGCGCCGTATTATCCCGGGTCGCGCAATTCGATAGCCCGGCGTAATCAACTGCGGGCGCGACTCCACTACGCTGAGGCGCAGTACCAACGCGCGCGCGAGTCGGGCGACCGGGGCGCCGCAGGGCACTGGGCCAAGGAGAGCAAGCACCTGAGGCACGAGCTTTTTAAGCTCGACAGGCATGCGGAGCGAAATTCCTACGGTATGCCCGCCGAAATGACGCCGCCTCCAGCGCCGGTTTATCCGCCGCCAGCGTCGGCCTACGCTCAGCCGATGCCGGAATACGTACCGCCGCTTCCCACTTACGCGCAGCCCTATCCGCCAACGATGCCACCGGCTGGTTACGCGGGTGCTCCGCCGGCCTATCCGCCCATGCCCTATCCGCCGGCGGCCTATCCAACCGCGCCAGCCGCTTCTCCATACGGCAGCGGGGCGACGGGCTCGATGGGCAGTATGGTGAACTCCCTGCTCGGTCCGGTGCTTGGCTCAGGACCTACTCCGTGACGACTCGGGCTTGACTGAGGACGGTCCATACACAACACAAGGCACGGGAGAGGGAGTCAGGGCCGGACATTCCTTGAGGAGATGCGGAGCGGAAGGCTACATCGCTCCCAAGTCGCCCAGCACCTTTCGCGCTTCGGCCGCCACGGCCGGGTTCTTGGTGCTGTTGGTGGCCGCCTGATTGAGATAGTGGGCCGCCTGCTCGCGATTGCCCAACTGCGCGTAAACCTCGCCCAGCCTCAGCGCCGCGAACGCCGACGTCGAATCGATTTGGTAGGCCTTTTGGTAGTAGGGAAGCGCTTCGGCGGCCTTGGGCGGCGTGAACGACATGTAAGCTTCGCCGATATTGAGGTAAGCGCTGAGCGAGTTGGGTTCGTACTTGATCAGCTTCTTGTAGACCGCGACGACCTGATCGAACTGCGAGCGCGAGTTGTAGTACAAGCCGAGATAGACGTAAGCGTCCTCCACCGACGGATCGATACTGGTCGCCTGCCAGAGCAGTTTGACCGCCTGCTGGCTGTCGGTCATGTTGATAGCCGCGTCGACCAGTGAGTGAGCCTTGGCGGCGCTGGCCGCGTCCGCGCGCGCCGTCGCCGGTGCGCCCATCGCGAGCAGCAGCCCCACAAGGCCGAGCAGGGCCAGCTTCGCCCCGATCCGTATCGAATTGGTCGTACGCGCCACTGCTAGAATCGTGGCATGCGGACTTGCGTGTTGCAAAGCCGCGGGCCTGACGCCGGCTGAGACGGCGCGCGGCACCGCGGGTAAGGAAAAGGAGCCCGGCATTCCTGGATGGAGTTTCGGAAGGTTAGAAAATTCAAGGGCGCCGCGACAATCCCCCTGGGCTGGTCGCCGCGATGGCTCCGTTTCTGGCCGAAGTCGCGGACGGGACACGGTAAATGAGCGAACCGTTGAGCAATTTCACCGGCTCCTCGCCGCGCCTGCATTACCTTGAATGGAATCCCGGCGCGCCGCGCACCATCGTGCTGCTCCACGGCAATTCGGCCAACGCCTGGTGGTGGCAGCCGCTGGCGGCCGCGATGCGCGCGGCGGACTTCCGCCTGCTCGCGCTCGACCAGCGCGGCCACGGCGACAGCGAATGGGTGCGGCCGCCGGCTTACGGCCCGCTCGAGTATGCGCACGACCTCGCGCGCTTCGTCGCGGAATGCGCGCCGCCGCGGCCGTTGGTCGTCGGACACAGTATGGGCGGAATCAGCGTGATTACGTTTGCCGCTGAGTATCCGGGCGCCGCGCGCGCGATCGTCGCGATCGACGCCGCGCTGAGCTCCAGCGAGTGGCGCAACCATTACCTGCGCCGGCTAAAGGGGCTGCCAACCGTCGCCTATCCGGACCTCCCAACCGCGCTCGCGCGGTTTCGCCTGATGCCCAGGGAGGGCGAGATTGCGCCGGCGACGTTGCGGATGATCGCCGAAAAGAGTCTCGAAAAGACCTCGGCAGGCAAATGGACGATGAAGTTCGATCGCGAGAGCTTCCTCGGCAGCGACGGCATCGACGTGCTCGCGGCGATCGCGCGGATTCGCGACCCGCTGCTGCTGGTCCGCGCCGCGGAGAGCCGCATCATGACCGCCGAGGCGGCCGCGCGCGCGGCCGCTTCCAATCCGCTGGCCGCGCTGGTGACAATCGCCGGCGCGCATCACCACGTGATCCTCGAGCAACCGGCGATGGTCGCGCGCGCGCTCGAGGAGTTCATCGCGGCCGTGTGAGCGTGGCGGCCCAAGGCGTTGCGGCAATCCGGCGGCCGCGTCTGGCGCCGAATCGCGCGAGTGTCGTAGATTTGGGACAGCCGTCTCTTGCGTGGTGGCATAGGCGGAGCCGCTTGGGGCGCCGGGAGGAGGCGCGACTGCGATGGCGAAAAACGTCGAGCGTGTGACCGATGAGCAGATAACGCGCGCGGCCGAGATGGTGCTGGCGGCACGCTATCCGATCGCGCTGACGGGCGCGGGGATGTCGGTCGAGAGCGGCATCCCGCCGTTTCGCGGCCCGGGCGGACTGTGGACCAAGTACGGCGAGCCGCCGATGAACGGCTATCAAATTTTCCTCGCCGATCCGAAGAAGGGATGGGAGGAGCGGATCAAGCGCCAGGACGACGAGCTGTTCGCACCGCTGAAGGGCGCCAGGCCTAACCCCGGCCATTATGCCTTCGCCGAATTGGAGCGGATCGGCGTGCTGCGCTTCCTCATCACGCAGAATGTCGACGACCTGCATCGCCAGGCCGGGCACAAGGCGCTCGCCGAGATTCACGGCAACTGGAAACTCATCCGATGCCTCCAGTGCGGCGCGCGCTTTCAGTCCGGGGAGATCAGCCTCGAAGTGCTGCCGCCGCCGTGTCCGCAGTGCAAAGGGCTGTTGAAGGCCGACACGGTCGCGTTCGGCGAGCCGATTCCGCCCGCCGTGCTGCGCGAATGCGCCGAGCATTCCGCGCGATCCGATCTCGTGATCCTGGGCGGGACTTCGGCCACGGTCTACCCGGCGGCCGGGTTCGCGATCGAGGTCAAGGAGCGCGGAGGCCGCCTGATTGAAGTGAATCTCTACGAATCGGAGATCACGCGGATTTGCGATTTGAGCCTGCGCGGCGGCGCGGCCGACGTCCTGCCGCGCCTTAGCCAGAAGATCGCTGGGCTGCGCCGCGCGCGCCTGTCATAGCGGCCGGCACTGAATTGCGGAGGTCTGGATTTGCCGGGCGAGATGCCGCCTGAAGGGGAGAGCACCTGCCGTGCAAGGTAGACAGCTACAAGATAGATACCTTATG
>JAKAVN010000125.1 GCA_021827495.1 Deltaproteobacteria bacterium
GGAGGCGGCCGTTCGTCCATCGGACTGGCCGTCGGCATGCGTGCAGCCCACTATCGCGAGCGTGGCGGCGATAAGCGCGGCGAGCAATCCCGCACGTGCGAGCATCAGGGTCATCACCTTCCCGTGCGCAAGAGCTTAGCGCATTGCGGGCCTGGATGCCCGCGCGGCGATGAGACGAAACGGGCGGGGCCGGAAAGCTCCGGCCCCGCCCCGCTTGGCATGGTAACTATTGTGGCTTGGAAATGGGTCGCGTCCTTAAACGGCCCGCCGCCGCGGGCCGCGCCAGCGGGTCGTCCTCAGGTCGGTTGCTGCTTAGGACTCGCCCTACTGCCTGATCTTCGCGATCTTGGTGCCCCAGATTTTCGCTCCCACGACCTTTTGGTTGGTTATCCAGCCGATGACGCTTCCGGCAGTTCCGTTCACGGAGGTCGCCGGATCGAATCGCGCGGCTGAGTAATCACCCCACCGCTGGGGACTCGTGTTCTTGGGAAAGCTGTTACCGGTCAGGCAGACCGAACTGACCGCCGCCGCAGTGGCACTAAGGGTCACAGGGCTACCTGCGAGCGCTCCGCCAAACAAGACCATAGGCTTCACAGCACCCGTAGGATCAGTTGCGGTCTCGGTCACGAAGATGTCACCAACGGCGTCGGCGGCGATCGACGGGTTAAAGTCATCCGATGTGAGGCTATGAAAGAACGCGCCGGACGCAGCGACACCGTTCGTCGACGGATCGAATGCGTACCAAACGGGCGTGGGGCGTCCTGCATTACTTATAGTATGCACGCAGTAGAGCAAGCCATCGGAGTAGGAACTGAAAGGGGGTACCTGGTAACAAGCGTTCTGGAAACGGCCGTCCAGAGTGTCGATGGTCTGGGCGCAGCCCGGCTGTACCGCACTGGGCGGCATACCGAAGGCGCCGGTGCCAGAAATATGGACCGGGCCCGTGAGAGAATATCCGGACTTGCCGGCATTGCTCATCGTGTACAGGTATTCTCCGCTGCCGCGGTCAGCCACGGCAAAGTAGTCGAACGGATACTGCGAATACCAGGGAGCGCCAAGCTGAACCGGCGGCATCAACGTGCCGGTAAGCCCGGTAAATGCCCCGAAGCTAAAGCCTAGCCCGTTGTAGGTCCGGGCCTTGGCGATCGCAAATGCCGTGGTGTCGACATAGCGGCCGGTAGAGCTGCTGAAAATGTTGCCGGTGAATAATAGGGCATCCTGATCCATGCCAAGATGCGGGTAGTCGAGTAAGTTAGGCGACACAAACTCGCCGTTGCTGAATGAGATACTGTAGACGAACCACGCGCCGGTTGCATCCCAGGTCTTCGACACCGCCAGCCACAGGTAGTTGAATGTAGAGGCCGGGATCGTAAAGTCGTCCACTGATATGACCCATCGCTTCCAGGTGCTGTCGAACAGGACCTGTGGATCGCCCAGAAAGTCCTTGGTGCCAAGCAGCGCGTTAAGGGAATGCTGCGCCAAGACGGTGCCGCTTTTGTTGAAGACCCACAGCGACGCATTGGTAACCTAGGCGACCTGTGCTCGCGAGACGTCCATATCGTCGTCCGAAGGAAATTCCTTGGGCCCGATTGCGCCCTCCTTTGCGCCAAAAAAATTCACCCCAGTGAGAACGGGGGTCTCCGCGCTGGGACCCGCCGCACTCGCACTCGCGGGCCTTGCCGAAGGCGTCTGCGCGTTTGCGGCCGCCTTAAGTGCGGCGTACTGGTCCGCAGGCATGGTGGGCCGTACCTCGACAGCGATGGCAGGCGCGGGGCCCGCGGGCGCGAGCGCCTCATCGGCGGCCATGGCTTCCGGAGTCCGCTCCACCGGGCCGGACGCAGTCACTTTGCCTCCGACCGGTACGTTAGGACCGGCATAGGGCTGAGGCGCCTCGCTCTGTGCGCGCAGCGTGCGCTGGACAGTTAAAACCCCCAACATCGCAACCGCACTCACGGTCGCCACTGACACCAACAATCTTGAGCGACTCATGGATCCTCCCCCAATTCGATGGATAAACGTCTATTACTACTAGCCGAGGCCACAACGTGACGCAAATCAATTCTCTCTAACAGGCCTCCACACGAGCGCGCCTGGTTAATTCGGTGACTTCGCCGAGGCTCCGGGAGGTCCATCCGGCGTCTTCGTGCCGGCGTCTTCGTGCCGGCGTCTTCGTGCCGGCGTCTTCGTGGCGAGCTTCGTCCTCTTCAAATCCAGGGCTTCAGCGATGGCCGCTTTTTGCGCTATCGTGGGATGCGTCCTATGGGAGGCCTCCTCTAAGCGAGCCGATGAAATCGGTCCGGCGATTTCCCGGCGCGATGGGCGGAACTACCGATATGCTTCGCCGATGCGGGTCGAGCACGACCAAGCTTGTGGGATTGGCCACTGTGAGCGCGAACGCTTGGAACCACATAACGGGCCTGGCCCTGCTGATCCTTGCCGCAATAATACCGGCCGCAATAATACTGGCCGCAATAATACTGCCTCATCCGGCATCGGCGCAGGGCACGCCCGACACCACCACGCAGCGGAATGCGGCGGTGTCTCAAGGAACGGTGGGGGCGGCGCTTGGCGCAGTCGTCAGGACGCCTGAGGACATCGCCAGGGATCGCGATATTGTGCCGCAAGGTAATGCGCCGCTCGAGGTTCCGAACCGTCCCACCATCCCTTGGGATCAGTACCTGAAGCTGAAGCAGGGGAGCGGTGAGATCACGCCGGGTAACGAGAAAGGCGGCCCTGCGCCAAAGTGAGATTTTCTCCGCCAATGAAGGACGCAGCGCAAAATCAAAGCGGCGATGTTCCGGCGCGCATTGCGCATCCCCACCGCTACACCGCGCTGCCCAGCGCCACGCCGGCGAACACCGCCATCAGCCCCACCACCACACTGCCGAGGATGTTGAACGCGGCGAGCGCGAACTGGCCATCCATGATCAGGCGAATCGATTCGTAGGTGTAGGTCGAAAAGGTCGTGTAGGCGCCGACGAAGCCGACCGCGAACATCAGCCGCGCGGACGGATGAACCCACGGCCGATCCTGCGCGAAGGCGAGAAAGAAGCCCAGGATGAAACTGCCGCTGACGTTGATGACGAAAGTGCCCCACGGAAAGAGCGCGCCCCAGCGCGCCGCGACCCATCCGCCCAGCAGATAGCGCACGATGGCGCCGAGGAAGCCGCCGATCCCAACCCACAAAAGTGCGCCCAATTTTGCCCTCACTCCCGGCGTGTTCGTGGTTCAATCGCCCCGCATCATTGCGGGACGGGAGCGCCGAGCATCGCGCGCATCAGTTCGGTCCGGCCGACGATGCCGGCCAGCACGCCCGCGGCGTCGACCACCGGCAGGCGCTTGACGTGGCGCTCGGCCGAGAGCGCGAGCGCGCTCGCCACCGGCATCTCCTCGCGCAGCGTTACAACCTCGCGCGTCATCAACTCGGCCGCCGAGCGTCCGCGCAGCTTGGCCACATGGCGGCGTGAGGTGGCCGAGATGCGCTCGATCGGCACCCGCGCCATCAGCATCTCGACCAGTCCCGGCCGGCTTTCGCGGCTCACCCGCGAGACCAGGTCGCTGTCGGCGATGATCCCCACCACGCGCCGCGCGTCGTCGATCACGACCACGCGCTTGTGCGCCGAGGTCACCAGCAACTCGAGAATTTCACCGAGGTTGGCCGACTCGTGCGCGGTCGCGACCTCGCGGTTCATCACGTCGCGCACCAGCGCGCCGGCGCCGACGGCGGGGCGGGCCGCCGGATGCCACTGTGGAAGATGGGCGGCGGCGATGGTGTTGAGCACGTCGAGCCGGCCCAGGATGCCGACCAGGCGGCGCTCGCCGTCGACCACCGGCAGGCGCTTCAGATGGCGCTGGACCATCAGGCGCGCCGCCGCGCCGAGCGAGGCCTCGGGCGCGGCCGTCACCACCTCGCGGGTCATCACCTCGGCGACCCGGCGGCCAGGATTCTCGAGCTCGCCGTGCAGTTGGCGCACGAATTCGGGGTCGGCGGCGCGCTTGAGGCTCAGCGTCACCGACATTCCGCCGCGCGCCAGCAAGTCGCTGTCGCTCACCATCCCGACCACCCGCCGCGCGTCGTCGACCACCGGCACCGCGGAGAAGTCCTTGTCGATCAGCAGTTCGACGACCTCGGTGAGCGGGCTATCGGGCCGCACCGTGACCACCTCGCGGCGCATCACCTCGGCGACCTTTACGTCGGGCAAGCCTTCGCGCACCGCGATTCCCGAATGGACGACTTCGACATCGTGCACGGTGATGAGCGAGTTCGGCGCCAGTTCGATGAGCGGCGCGAGGATGCGCTCGATCCGTTCGGGACGGTCGACCACGGTTATCACCATCGGCATGTCCATCGAGAGCCGCAGGATGGCCGAGGTATGGACCACGCTCGACATACCGAAGCCGGCGACGCCGCGCGTGACCGTCGCGCCGCTGAGCCCCTCGCGCCGCAGCCACTCGACGATCGCCATGTAGAGCGACTGATGCTGATGCAGGTCGCTCTCGCCGATGTAGATCGTCAGTTGTCTGCCCTTGCCGCTGAACATCGCCGCCTCCACACCGCGGATTCGGCTCAACAAAGAGGGCGTCCCGTACGAAGCTTCATCGGTAGCGACTGGACATCAAACCGGCTCGCAAAGCTGGCCGCACCTCTCGGCGTCAGCGGCAACGTTGAGCGCTCTTCATGTTGAATCATTCCGCCGAAGCGGCGCTCTGTGGATTCGGGCCGCTCCGCTAGTGGCTGCGCGTCCCACACGTCCCGCATCCGCCGCCGGCGCATCCGCCGCCCGCGGATCCTGTCGCGGGCGGCGCGCCGAAGTAATAGCCCTCTTGTTCGAGCTCGCCGGGCTTGACCCATCGCAGCGGCTGGGCGATCTCCGCGTCGCAATGCACGCAGCATCGGCGTTCGCGGTCGTCCGCGTCGAGGCTGACGTACACCAGCACGACGCGCCCGCAGCCAGCGCAATGCGCGGTGGGAAAAATCGACGAGCCGAGCGACAAATCCTTCATTGCAAGGACAAACCTTTCATCGTCAAAGCCGATGCCGTGTAATAGCAGCGGCTCGTGGAGCAGTCTAATCCTCCGCCGCCGCCAGGTCATCATCCGCCCAACATGGCCGTCATCAGGCTCCACGCCCAAAATCGCCGTTTCAGGAGTTCCGCGCGCCGCCGATGAGGATGGAGGCGGGGACATTGGGATGGGCGGTCGCAGGCGCGATGCATTCCTGTTCCTGCTTACGCCTTGCGGCTTGGCGGCCCGCGCCGGCGGCCGCTTTAGGTGCCGATTAGCGCCAACGCGAAACGATCTGGTATGCGCGCCTTGACATCGTCTCGCGTTGGCATCATTTCAATGGATGCGTGGTTGCTCGATGGGGCCGCCTTATTCGATGATACGGGCCTCTCTAATGCCCTGAGCGTGGCAAGCATGTGGCAGGGCGCGGATAGCAGACGGTTACTTGAGCGTGGGACGATGACGCAGTACTGGCCATTTTCAAGCCTGGTCCGGCACGGCGCGCTGCGTGAGCGGCTGATCGTGTCGCTCGACTTGGGCGCGCCGCGCGAAGCGCTGCGGCTGGTCGACGCGCTGGCGCGCGTGGTCGGAATGTTCAAGGTCGGCAAGCCGCTCTATTTGAACAGCGGCCCCGACTTCGTGCGCGAAATCCGCCGCCGTGGCGGCGAAGTTTTCCTCGACCTCAAGTTTCACGACAGCGCGCCGGCGGTGTGCAAGGCCGCCGTCGAGGCGACCCGCCTGGGCGTGCGGATGTTCGATCTCTACCCCCACGGCAGCTTCGAGATGATGGACCGGGTGCGCGGTGAAGTGACCCGCGTGTGCCGCGGCGAGGGACTGCGCCGCCCGCAGATCATCGCGGTCGCGATGCTGGCGGCGCTCAGCCGCGGCCAACCGGCGCCACCGGCCTCGGAGGCCGGCTGGGCCCCGCGGCGCGTGGTGCAGATGGCCAAGCTGGCGGCTGACGCCGCGCTCGATGGCGTGCTTACCTCACCGCACGAGACCGCGCGGGTGCGCGCGGCCTGCGGCCGGCGCTTCATGGTAATAAGTTCGGGGATGGGCCGCAGCCGCGGATGGGAGGCCAGCGAATACCCCTTCGGCGCAGCCGAGGCGGTGCGCGCCGGGGCGGACTATCTGATCGTCAGCAACCCGATCTGGCGCTCCAGCGAACCGCTGCGGGCGGTGCGCGAGATAACTGACGAGATGGAGCGGGGGCTGCGCGCCAATCCGCGGCTCGCCCTCGAACTCCACCCCGCGCGCCCGTTCTGACACGTGCTCGACTGCGCGATCCCCGGCTCCGGCAAGCCTCGAATTGTCCGACACTCAAGTGGGGCCGTGATGGCGCCGCCCATGATGAGCCTCGCTGCGCCGGCGTGGTGCGCCGATTCAACTCGCTGGCGGTCCCGCGTATTCTGAGGGCTGGCGCCGGAGACGGGAGAACAGCGGCTGATGTTGATCATGGGTGGACTTTTGGCGCTCGCCGCGGGCGCGGGCTTTATCGGCGCGCTTTCGGGCCTGGGCGGCGGAGTCTTCATCGTGCCCGCGCTGCTGATTTTCGCACACATCCCGATCCAGATCGCGGTCGGCGCGAGCCTGATCTCGGTGGTCGCGACCAGCGCGGGCGCCAGCGTCGCCTTCGTGCGCGACGGCTGGACCAACCTGCGCGTGGCGATGGCGCTGGAGTGCGCCACCGTGACCGGCGCGGTGACCGGCGCCTACCTGGCCGGGATCATCCCGGCGTGGGTGTTGGAGCTGCTGTTCGCGCTGATGATGCTGCAGTCGGCCTACTTCACCGTTACCAAGGTCGGCGATTCGATCTTGCCCCGCAGCGACAAGCTGGCGGCGCGTTTGCAGTTGGGCGGCCGGATACCGGCCGATACCGGCGGCCATGAAGTGGAGTACGGAGTCGTGAACGTGCCGGGCGGCGCGCTCCTGATGCTGGTGGCGGGCCTGATGTCGGGCCTGCTCGGAATCGGCTCCGGGGCGCTCAAGGTGATGGCGATGGACTACGTGATGCACCTGCCGCTAAAGGTCTCCAGCGCGACCAGCAATTTCATGATCGGCGTGACCGCGGGCGCGGGCGCGCTGGTCTTCCTGGCGCGGGGCGACGTCGCCACGGTGATCGCGGCGCCGGTCGCGCTGGGGGTGACCGCCGGCGCGCTCGCGGGAAGCCGCTTGCTGCCGCACGTCAACGTGCAATCGCTGCGCATGATGTTTGTCGCGATACTGGTCTTGATCGCCATCGAGATGGGATGGCGTGCGATTAGCGGATTCTAAATGAGCAACAGCACCACCACCGACGAAGAACGAATTCTGCGGGTCTGGACTCCGGTTATCCTGCGCACCATCCTGATAGCCGCGATCGTGGTCCTGCTCTTCGGCCTGTTCAGCATGGCGTGGCAAAGCTCAGGCTACTATGTCGCCCACTTCCATCGCTTGCAGGGCCATGCCAACTACCAGCATCGCGAGAGCTGGAGCAGCCTGGCCTCCACCGCGCTGCACGGCGACCCGCACGGGATAATGACGATCGGCCTGATGGTGCTGACGCTGGTGCCGCTGGCGCGGGTGGCCTTCTGCTTCCTGCTCTTCGTCAAGGAACGCGATGGCATTTATATCGCGCTCACAGCCTACGTTCTGATAGGGCTCGTGGCCGGCGTCGTACTGGGCAGAGTCGGCTAGCCCAAGTTGCCGCCGAATGAGGCCTAAATATGGAGATCGGGGGTAAGACCGCTGTCCTTAGCGGCGGCGGATCGGGGATCGGCCGCAACGCCGCCATGCACTTGGCGCCCGACCTCGACGAAGCAAGGGTGGGCGCGCGAAACGGTTCAGCTAATCGAAAACGCCGGTGGACAGGCCAGCGCGGTGCGCGTCGATGTGACCGATGCCGAGCACGCAGCGGCTCAAAATCCGCGTCAACTGCATTTGCCCCGCCCACACACAGCCAGCCGACACTATTTATTCGCGTCGGCTGGCCATGCGGGACTGAGAGTTAATTGCCGCGGAGGCCCTCGGCAACATCAGTGGGCTTCATGTTGCGCTCGAGGCACCAGCGATCGATAACCTCGGCGTTGAAGCGCCAGTCGGTGCCGATGCGGAAGCCCGGCAGTTCGCCGCGCCGCAGCAGCTTGTAGATGGTCGACGGATGAACGCGAAGGTAAGACGAAAGCTCCTTCACGGTCATCACACGGGGCAGATTGTACTTTGCTTCTGTGGCCATTTTCTTCTCCGACTTCAGCGTATCCTCGACACCGCCCCCTCCGGTCAAGAATCGCTGCGCTTTTAATATCTTCCTAAACCAGATGCTACCTTAAGCCCGCCTTAACCACAAGCGACCTTCGCAAAACTGTCTGCGAGGGTCAAGAGGCCACAATAGGGCCGCTGACCGCGTTGTCCACAGTTGCTGCTGTACACCGCGCTTCTCAGCGGATTACTATCCGCTAGCCGATGCATGGCGCGTATAAGCTGCCTTGCGACGAATCCCATCAATTAGGAGGTCGTTATTATGATGGCTCACGTCAAGCTCGAATTCACGCTGATAGCATTCCTCCTTGTGGGCCTGCCAAGCCTCGCGCTCGCCCAAGCTTCCACAGGACTGACCGTTACAAGTTCGGCTTTCGCGGCGGGCGCACCGATTCCGGTCGGCTATACATGCAAGAGTCCCAATGTTGAGACGCCGCCGCTGAACTGGCAGGGCGTTCCCAAGGATGCCGCGACTCTCGTACTTATCGTCAAGGACCCTGACGCCCCGCACGGACCATTCATCCACTGGGTAGTCTACAACCTGCCAGCCAGCCTTGGTGGATTGGACGCCAACTTGCCCGCCAGCGAGAAGCTTGCCGACGGCGGGCTTCAGGGCGTTAATAGCATCGGCCGGATTGGCTATAAAGGCCCGTGCCCGCCGCCGGGCGACGCGCCGCATCATTATCACTTTGATCTGACGGCGCTGGACGCAACGCTTAATCTCAAGCCAGGCGCCACGGCTGCGCAGGTCGAGGAAGCCATGCGCGGGCACGTCAAGACCACCGGCGAACTCGTTGGCACCTTCGCCCGTTAGCCTGCGCGCCTCCTAGCAAGGCCGAGCCGCTACGCCGTGCATCCTTGCGGCAGGCTCGCCGTGAAGGCCAGACCTGCGCGCAAAATAGCGTGTGCGGCGCCGCGCAACTGCGGCTAAGCTCGAACGATGCGGCTTGATGCGAAATTCGTCACCTCCGCCTTTGCGCCGGAGGGCTATCCGCGATGGGATCGCGCCGAGCTCGCGCTCGCCGGGCGCTCCAACGTCGGCAAGAGCTCGGTGCTCAACGCGCTGGCGGCGGCGAAGAACCTCGCGCGCACTTCGCGCACGCCGGGCCGCACGCGCGCGCTCAACTTCTTTTCGGTAGGCGGCGATCTCGCGATTGTCGATCTGCCGGGTTACGGCTTCGCCAAGATCCCGCAGTCCGAGGCGGCGCGGATCGCGGCGCTGATGAACGATTACCTGAGCCGGCGCGAGCGCCTGGCCGGGCTGGTGATGCTGGTCGACGCGCGGCGCGGGCCCGAGCGCGAAGAGATCGATCTTGCCGCGCTGGCCGCCGGGCGCGGGGTCAAGCTCATCGCCGTGGCGACCAAGTGCGACAAGCTCCGCCGCTCCGAGCGCGCGGCGGCGCTCGCACGTTTCAAGCCGCTCGGGGTCGAGCCGATTCTGTGCTCGGCGCTGAGTGCCGAGGGAATCGACGATCTGCGCCGGCGCATCGCCGGCTGCGCGCGCGGCGCACGGCGCGCGCGCACGCTTGCGGCTGGCGGCGGCGCGCCGCAGGCGCCTCCTTCACGATGACGCCTGAGATAAGCGTAATCATCCCGACGCACAACCGGCGCGCGATGCTGCGCGAGGCGCTGGCCTCGGTCGTCGCGCAGCGCGGCGCGCGCTTCGAGGTGATAGTTATCGATGACGGTTCCACCGACGGCACCTGGGACGAATTGTCCGCGGGGGGCTACAATCTACGGTCCGCCAGGACAGAGCGGCGCGGGCCGGCCGCGGCCCGCAACCGGGGAATCGCGCTGGCGCGCGGCCGCCTGATCGCCTTTCTTGATTCGGACGATCTGTGGATGCCGGAGAAACTCGCGCGCCAGAGCCTTTTCATGCGCCACAATCCCGGCTGCCCAATCTCGCAGACCGGCGAGCGATGGCTGCGCGGCGGCCTACAGGTCAATCCCGCCCGCCGCCATCGCAAGCGCTCCGGCGATATCTTCGCCGCCGCGCTCCACGCCTGTCTCATCAGCCCGTCGGCGGCCATCTTGAGGCGCGAGTTGCTCGACGAAGTTGGTGGCTTCGACGAAGATATGGCCGCGTGCGAAGACTACGATCTCTGGCTTCGAATTCTGGCGCACCACGAGGCCGGCCTACTC
>JAKAVN010000126.1 GCA_021827495.1 Deltaproteobacteria bacterium
GGGGCGGCCGAGCAGCCGTTCGACGAAGGCCAGGAAGTGCTCGCGCGCGACCGGGTCGAGCCCGGCGCACGGTTCGTCGAGCACCAGCAGGCGCGGGTCGGCCATCAGGGCGCGTCCGATCAGCACTCGCTGGCGCTCGCCCTGGGAGAGGAAACGCCACGGACGCTCACTTAGGTACGCGGCCTCGACCTCGCGCAGGATCTCGGCGGCGCGTCTGGAGTCGGCCTTGCCGACTTCGCCCCACATCCCGATCACCGCGCACCGCCCGCTGGCGACCGCGTTGAGCGCGTTTTCGTGCGGCGGCATCAGTTGGCGGATCGACGAGCTGACCAGCCCGATGCGCGTGCGCAACTCGCGCCAGTCGGCGCGCCCGTAGGTTTCGCCGAGTACGCTTATCGTTCCGGCGGTCGGCGCGAGGTAGCCGGTGAGCACGCTCAAAAGCGAGGTCTTACCCGAACCGTTGGCGCCGAGGATGACCCAGTGCTGGCCGGCCTCGACGCGCCAGTCGACCGCGTCCAGGATAAGCGCGTCGCGGTCGACGCGAAGGCCCGCGACCTCTATGATCGGGCGATTATTTTCGGCGGCTGTGCGGGAAGTCTCGGGGGGCATTGATGGAAGGTGTGGGCGGATAAGCTCCGGCGCGGGCGCCATCTCTACGGGCAGCAACTGTAATAGATTGCACAGCGCTCTGACAGATCGGCCAGGCCGCAAAGCGAATCGGCGGCGGCCGGTTAGGATGCGGTTGTAAGCCTGCGCCGCGCCCGACTACAATCTCGCACCAGAGGCGGACCCCCCGCGGCGCAGCCATACAGCGGGATTACGAGGAACAAGCGCGACAGGCGTTACTGGGCCAAGCATGCCAAGGGACTCGTTCAACCGCGAAATCGATTACCTGCGCATCTCGGTCATCGACAACTGCAACCTGCGATGCGTCTACTGCATGCCGCTCGACGGCTTGCGCTTCCTCCCCAAGGACGAGCTGCTGACGCCGGCCGAGATCGAGCTGGTGGTGCGCGCCGCTGTCAGCGTCGGCTTTCGCAAATTCCGCCTTACCGGTGGCGAGCCGACGCTGAGGGCCGACCTGCTCGAGATCGTCGAGCGGCTGGCCGCGGTACCGGGCCTCGGCGACCTCGCGCTCACCACCAACGGGCTGCTGCTGCCCCGGCTCGCGATGCCGCTTAAGGAGGCCGGGCTTAAGCGCATCAACGTCCATCTCGACAGCCTCAATCCGGCGACCGTCGAGCGGCAGATGCGATGGGGTAGCTTCGAGCGGGTATGGGAAGGCATCATGGCGGCCGAGGCGGCCGGGCTGGTGCCGATAAAGCTCAACTCGGTGGTGGCGGCGGGCTACAACGAGGCCGAGGTGATGGACCTCGCGCGTCTGACCATCGAGCGCGACTGGCATGTGCGGTGGATCGAGCTGATGCCGCTCGGCGGCGGCAAGTGCGCGACGCTCTCGATCAAGCGCTACGTCTCGAACATCGAGACCCGGCGGCGCATCGAGGCCGCGCTCGGCCCGATGGTGGAGCATGAATCCAACAATCCCTACGACGAGGCGCGCAACTTCAAGCTCCCCGGCGCACGCGGCGTGATCGGCTTCATCAGCCCGGTGAGCGAGCCCTACTGCGCGACCTGCAACCGGATGCGGCTGACCGCCGACGGCAAGTTTCATTTGTGCCTGCTCAACGACGATGAGATGGACGTGCGCAAGGCGATTCGTGGGGGCGGCGGGATGGAGGCGGTGGCGCGCATCCTGGTGCGTGCGGTCGAGCTCAAGCCCACCGGCCATCACCTGCTCGAGGGGCGCTCGACCCGCGAACGCTCGATGTACCAGATCGGCGGCTGAGCGTCTAAAGGGCGTCGAACCTCAACCCGCCGGGCCACCGGGGCACGGCACCGGCTGCAACGAGTGGATTACTTTCGCTGGATCGATTTCAGATAGTCGACCAGCCGCTGGATGCGCTCCCGCACCTCGCGCTTGGCTTGGGCGCGGTCGAAGGCGTTGGTGCTCTGCACTTCGAAAATCGGGCCCCACACCGGCATCTCCCGCGTTCCATGCGCCTGGATCGCATCAGCGCCCTCGATTACCTTGAATACGCGTTTATCTGGAAAGACGCCGCCATTTCGCTTCGACAAGAGCGTCAGGTTGGTCGGCTTCACCTTGAGTACCTCGGCGACCGGACCATCACCCTTGCCATCGAGTCCGTGACACGAGGTGCATTGGAACAGAAAATCGTTCTTGCCGCTCAGCACGAAGGCGGTAGGTGAGGGCGGCGTTTCAGGCTCGGCAGCGCGTGCGGCGCGGAGCTGCGTGGCAGCCGCCAGAGCGAAAATCACCGCCCAGGCGGTAGGCGCGATCGCACGTGGGCGCGCCTTCATCCATGGACGACCAGATTGCGAATTACCGTTCGACATACCGCGATACCTCTTTCGCCAGGCGGCGCGTCGTCTCGGCGTTGCCCGCCGCGAGAATGCATTGTACCATGCCTCATTCGGCCGCGCGCCGGTCGAGTTTCCTCGACGCACTGCTTAGCAGGTTGCGGAAAAAGGATTTTTGACCCCTAACAACATTAATCCAAGACCCACTTTCATGATCGTAGTAATGCTTACCCTTCGCCGCAATCGTCTTTCGCCGGGTTTTTCCGCAACCTGTTAGGCGTGCCGATGAGAATCTGCGGCGCGCG
The DNA here is from genome assembly GCA_021827495.1 of Deltaproteobacteria bacterium. GTDB lineage: Bacteria > Desulfobacterota > Binatia > Binatales > Binataceae > JAKAVN01. Next base: position 2,685 of record JAKAVN010000126.1, read on the forward strand.
TGGCGGGATGGATTTGAGCCATCGTCGTTTTGGCCGGAAAGGCGATAATGGAAGTTCCGATTCAGGTCTTCGCCGACTCCGGCTGGCGGCGGCATGCGAGATGCCTTGATGGAATCGCTTGAGAAACTATTTTCGCTGCGCGGTCGCGTCGCGCTGGTGACCGGTGGCTCCTCGGGGTTGGGGGTTGAATGCGCCAAAGCGCTGGCCATCGCCGGAGCCGACATCGCCCTGGTTGCGCGCCGCGGCGAGCGGCTTGAGCGGGTTGCGGACGACCTGCGCAGCTTCAATGTGAGCGCGCTGCCTATCGCCGCTGACATAACGGTTGACCGCGAGCTCGACCGAATCGTCTCGCGCACGGTCGCTGAACTGGGCGAGATCGACATCTTGGTGAATGATGCCGGCGCTACGGTCGTGGGAGCGGCCGAAAAGATTTCACGGCAGGACTGGGAAGCGGTGTTTGCGGTCAATGTGACTGCGGCGATGATGCTTGCGCAAAGGGTGGCGCGCCGCTGGATCGAAAGGCAAAGGCCCGGCCGGATCATTAACATCGGATCCATCTACGCCGAGCTGGCAGCGCCTTACAAGAAGCCTTACAGCGCCTACCGGATGGCGCCCTACGCGGCGAGCAAGGGGGCGCTGGCGAATTTGACCCGACAGCTTGCGGTGGAATGGGCAGCCTATGGGATCAACGTCAACACCGTCTCGCCGGGCATGATCCCCACCGAGGCTAACGAACAGGGGATCGCCATCCCGGGAATTCGCGAAAGGACCGAGACTTTCACACCGCTCGGGCGGCTCGGCCGACGGGAGGAGATACGGGGGGCGGTGATCTTCCTGGCCAGCCCGGCCTCGAGTTACGTCACCGGCTCCACGATCGCCGTCGACGGAGGCTATCGCGCCTGGTGAACCCGCGGCGGCCGCCCGGCCGCATTGTGGCAGCGGCGGCGGGGTAAATTATGAGGGTGCTCATAGCGATCCCGCTTATTGTAAGGCGGAAATTGCTACTCGCGGTCGGGGACGATCTCGAGTGCGGTCACTGGTGGCTCAATCGCTCCGTCCCAGGCTTGGGCGGCGGCGGAAATCAGTTGTATCACGTCTGCGGGTTTCTTGGCGACTACGTAAGCCCATCGTCCGTAAGTCCGGTCCGCGTTGACCGCCTCGACCCACTTCCGCGCAGCCTGGGCCTTGACCTCCTGTAGTTCGTCATAGCCCTTCACTTCGAGAATCAGATGCATGGGCAGCTCGGTCTTGAGCCTGACGATGAAGTTGGGAACGTAGTCGTGCGCCTCGCCGTTGTGGAAGTATGGGATTGCGAATCCCAGTCCCGCATTTTTCGCGAATGCATCAACAAGGTCATTCGTGTCGATAAAATATGCTGCTGACTCCTCCCACTTCTTTGTATCGGCGACAAGGTAGTTCACGTGGCTCCGTACAACTTCGCGTACTTCACGGCTCGTCCAAAAATCTACTTCGCCAGTTGCGCCGGGCCCGCGCCGGGTCTCGTAGATCGGCACGATTGGCGTCTCGGCTTGGGCTACGTCCGGCTTGATCGCGTCCCTCAGATGCTCGATTACCCATCCATAGTACGGCGAGCAGAACACGTCGATCTTTTGCGCTGGCGGGAGCGGCTGAACCTTCTCGCGAAGGTATCGGTCCACGATTTGCCGCAACTGCGGAAACAACACATGCGCGGGCGCTTCGCATTCGCGCCGATTGACGTACTCGCGCGTTAATTCGGCCGCCATGTCGAAAACCAGTTCCTGGAACCTGCGGCCCGAGCGATACGGATTCAGATCGACCTTCTCGAGCTTTCCTGGTCCTGAAAGCGACGGCCTGCCTTTGTTGCTCGGGACGCCCGCCTTGACCTCGACTTCCGGCGGTATCTTCATCGGATCGATGGTTAACGTGGGCGCGACGCTCCAGTCGATCGTCACGCGGTTGCGGATCGCCTGCCGATAGCCGTCTACGCGCGGGTACTTGATCGCGAATGCCGCCTTTTCGGGCAGCGAGTGTATATGGTGGCGTTTCACTGACGGCCGCGCGCCGCCCTTGTTTTCTTTGAACGGGATAATCTCGAATGGGACGCCAAAGACCTTCGCGACTTCCTCCGTCAGCTTCCCATCGTCCCCGACTTCATAGCTGGAGCGGCGCAGCCCGCGGCCCACCACCTGCTCGCACAGTAGCTGAGACATGAACGGGCGCAGACCGACGATGTGCGTAACCGTGTTGCAGTCCCATCCCTCGGTTAGCATCCCGACACTCACGATGCAGCGCACGTCGCGCCCCGGCGGATGCAGTGGCCGCCCGAGCTTCTTCGCGAGTTTCTCGAAGCCCTCCGGGTAGATGGACCGCCCTTGCCTGTCCCTTGGCCAGTCGGTCTTACCCACCGTGTCGAGCGTCAGACGCATCCATGCATTCTCATCGCTTTTGGGCTCGCCCGTGTCAGTCTCGGCGACGACCTTTGAGTCCACCCGAATCGTATTTTTTCGTTCGTCCGTGTTCAGGAAGCCCGCGATCTTCGCCGGCGGGATTCCCGAGGGCGCCTCGTTCTCGCCGAGCCATCGGTAAATTACGTCGGCGATCTTCGTGTTCTTGCACACGATGATAAACACTGGCGGGCGCGGGTCTCCCGCACGGTCGCGCTCCCATTCCGCGCGCAACTCCTCCCATAGTCCCGCCAGCATCAGGATCGGCGTGGCGGCGTACTTGAAAACCGCTTCGGGCTTGGGGCTTGCTTTTCGACCGCCCTTTTCGGCGCTGGTCATCTGTGCAAGCACCCAGCGCCAGATGTTGAAATAGCTCGGGACGGAATTGCCGGTCGTGTCGCGGACGACAGGCTGTGGAATCTTGGTCAGGCCGGACTCGATCGCATCCGTCAGGCCGAAGTCGGACACCACCCACGGGAACGTCCGATTCGTTTCCTGACCGACGCGGCCAAGGAAATAGGGTGTCGCCGACAGATCGACGCAGAAGTTCATTCCGCGCAGTTTGTGAATCCGATCGAGGCCTTCAACCCATACTGTCGCCTCTTTGAAGAACTGCTCGCTGTCGTCCTCCTCTTCTTCATCGTCGCCGTTCTCGGCCTGGCGGATTCGATAGGCATGATGCGCTTCGTCGTTGAACACGAGGATGTTCTGCTTGCCGCCAACTTCCTTCCCGATCACGCGGTTGACCATCGCCGTGTCGCTTTCAACGTACTTGTACGACTCGATCTTTACCCGCTTGAGCTTTCCTTCTTTGTCCTTTTCCTCGCTTAGGACCTTGATCAGCCCTGCCGCGGCCTGGCGCGACAATTCATCGGGTGTCAGGTAGCGTTTGCCACGCGCCGTCGTTGTTTTCGCCCCGATCGTTATCGTCTCCTCTATACGGACCGGCACACCAGCCTTGATTACCTTGCCGCCGGTGCCGCCGGTCTGGACGCTCTGCGGCTCGAACACGTGCCAATTGGTCACCACGACGCGACCCTTGGTCAGGTCGGCCATCAGATGTTGGGGTACCAGGTCGCGTGTCCGGTAGAGACTCGCCTCGCCAGTCTCAGGATAAAGCTCTCCGAGGCGATTGCGAATCGTCACGTTCGGGCAGACGATCAACACCGTGTCCGAGAAGCGGCCGTCGCTGCGGTCGTTGACCTTGTTGAGGATGCTCCAGGCCGCCACCATCCCCATCACAGTCGTCTTGCCCGCGCCAGTCGCCATCTTGCACGCGTAGCGTTGAAACGCCCTGATGCCCTTGGCCTTGGCGTCGTTACCCGGTTCGTCGGCTGGCACGACGATTCCCTGCCGGAAGTCGGCGCGCGCCTCATTCAGGAAAATGATCGCCTCCGCCGCTTCGATTTGCGCGAAGAAGAGCCGATGTTGGCGGCCGTCGCGCTGCCAGTAGTTGAGCAGGTCGAGGGTAGTGTCTGGAAGTTGGTGGAAAAGAAAAAAAGGCGTCATGATCCGGCGAGTTGAGCCACAACGCGCACCCGCTTGAGGGCGGGAGCCGGAGGATGACGCCATGGCAAGCGATAGCAGGGTGTTAGGGGAGCGGAAAGCTGCGCTCGAGGATCTGATGCGGGAGCGGATGCGGGCGACGATCGAAGCCATCGTCGAGGAAGAATTGGAAGCGGCGCTGGGCGCGGCGCGCTCGCAGCGTGTGGGCGCGGCTCGGGCTGGATACCGGCACGGCACGCGTGAGCGCCAGCTGACCAGCAGCCTTGGCGCGCCCACGATCGCGATGCCGCGGGCGCGAATCGAGGACCATGAAGGGCCCCGCCGCGAATGGCGCAGCCGGATGATCGCGCGCTATCAGCGGCGCACCGAGCGGGTCGATGAGGCGATTCTGGGAGTGTACCTGGTCACCTTGGGGGTGTGCGCCAATGGCCAGCGTGTGGCGCTCGATCCGCGGTTGGCCGGCGCCGAGAGCGCGCAAGCCTGGCTCGACGCGGTGCGCGCGCTGTGCGCCCGCAATCTTGGCGCACCACCGCTGGCGGTGATTGCTGGCAATCCGGGGCTGGCCGCGGCGCTCAAGCCGCAATGGCCGCAACTCGCGATTCAGCGCCGCACCAATCACAAGCTGTGGAACCTGCTCGCCAAAGCCCCGGCCCATCCGCGTGAGGCACTCGCCGAGGACTATCGGCGTATGATTTACGCCGACCGCCGCCAGGCGGTAGCGCAGGCGCGGTCGCGTTCACGCGCAAGTGGAAGCTGCGCTCGCAGGCGGTCAGTTCAAGCTTCGCCGAGGCCGGCGACGAACTCTTCACCTTTACCAGTTTCCCGAGTTCGCAGTGGAAGGCGTTGCGCGCCACCAATGCGCTGGAGCGAATCAACGAGGAGTTTCGCCGCCGCGCCAAAACCCAAGCCTCGTTGCCGAGCGAGGAGGCCGTCCTGTTCCCGCTCTTTGGGTTATTGCGCAGCGGCCAGATCACGCTGCGCCGCCTGGTCGGCTGGCAGGCCCTGGCCACTAGCAACTCGCAAGCGCAGGCCGCATAGCGACTGGATAATCAATCGCTCGCGCGTCGAATCCTGATGCTAACTCCTTTTCCACCACTCGACCGACACCACCAACGTGATGGACATTCTCGTCGCTGATTTGTACGAACGCGCTGCCGCTGGGCGACAGCAACTCACGTGCAAGCAACAACCGGTCGCGCATGTAGGTAAGGTAAGAGTGCAGCCCTAGCTCCCAGGTGTCGCGGTACGCCTTCACCATCTCGGGCTCCCGCGTCATGTCCTGGTCGTCGTTGTGGCTGACGTCGCGCTTGCGCACGAAAGGCTGGAAGTTTGAGCCGAACTTCACGCCATATGGCGGGTCGATGTAGATCATCTGCACCTGCCCGCCCAGCCCCTCGTAATGGAGCAGCGAGTTCATCACGGCCAGCGAGTCGCCCAGGATCATCCGGTTCACCCACTTGTCGCGGTACTCGTAGGCCTTGAGCACCTGGTCGGTGATCGAGCGGCCGGGATCGCCGAACAGGTTGAGTCCGAGCTGCGGGTCGAGCTTGTGGCCTTTGAGCGTCTCGATGATGCCCTTGGTCGAGAGCCGCTCGTGGACGAACAGCGGCAGCGTGGGAACGTCGAACGAGAGCCGCTCCGCCTTGCCCGCCCAATTCAGGAACGGACCGCTCATCGCCTTGAGCCGCGCGGCGGCGCCCCTGGCGTCCTCCAACGACTTCGCTTCGAGGATCTCGTGGATCAGGGCCTCGCCCTGCTCGCGCGCATGGTTCTGCCCGTCCCATTCGAGATCGGGCGACAGCGACGAATCGTAACGGTAGGTGGCAGGCGGCTTGCGCTTCTTGAACTGCGCCTGCGTGCCGACCTCGGGGCGCAGCGGGCTTTCCGCCTCGGGATGGCGATACGTCGCGGCCTCGCGCGGCGCCTTGCGGTTGTTGCCCTTCTTCCTGCCGTTCGCCACCAGCTATTTCGCCTCATGCGCCGCGCGTTTCCCGCCTACAGGCTTGCGGAAACGGGCACCTTTTAGCAGACGCTTCGGAACGCGGATAAACCCCAATGCTCCCTTGAATGTAATCGGTTTCGTCAGAATACGCCGGTCCTTGAGCAGCCAATGCCACATACCCGGGTCGGCCCACTTGCTTTTCGAGTTATCGACGCAACAGAAAATCTCGACCGATCCGACAATTACACCCGTGGGCAGCTCGTCCGGGTCGAGCTTGAGCTTCAGGGCCTCCTCGCGCTCGACCTTGAGCGACGCTTGAATCAGAATGCGCCCGCGGTAGTGCGTGCGCCAAGGCCTGTTCTCGACGTTTTTGCCGAGATGCAGAATCGCATGCGCCCAAGGCTGCCGAATCGAGATTGCACGGAGTTCGTTTGAGCGAGGCATTCCCCCTCCTCACCGCGACCATCAAGAGGCCGTCACTTCGGAGCGAAATCGCGGGTGTAATCCTCATAACGCTCCGAAAAGTTACGAAGAGCAACGTAGCACTATCGTAGGCTGTTCCCAAGCCCGGCAGCGATTCGGAATTTGCCGAGGACTCATTCTCTCCGCTTCTTCTATGCCCTCGCCCACGTCGTCCGTGGGAGAGGGTAGGGTGAGGGTCCATCGAAAATTCCTGATCCTTGATGCGTCTCGCCGGCGCATTGAACAAAGAGGGCCATTCGCGAACGGCTCCTACAAAAAGCACTAAGAATAGGCGCGCGCCTGAAGCGGACGCGTGCATCGAGGAACCCTCACCCACACCCTCTCCCACAAATAATGCGGGCGAGGGCTCAGAGGGTAGCCCAGGTAAGGAATTGCCGGGCGAGACGACTCCCATCCGCTGTGGGCGAGGGCTCAGAAAGAAGCCGGGCGATCAATTGAAAAGGGGATCGGCTACTCGCGGTCGGGGACGAGCTCGAGCGCGGCGAGCCACGCCGTGGCCGCACTGTCCGAGGGCGCGCGCCAGTCGCCGCGCGGCGAGAGCGAGCCGCCCGAGCCGACCTTGGGCGAGTTGGGAACGGCGCTGCGCTTGAACTGGCTGGTCTGGAAAAAGCGATACAGGAAGGTGCGCAGATGAGCCTTGAGCTGGCCGATCTCGTACTGGTGGCGATGCTCGGGCGGCACGTCGGGCCATCCGCCGCGATGCGCGTCGTGCCATGCGCAGTAGGCGAGGAACGCGACCTTGGTCGGCGGATAGCCGAAGCGCAGGACGTGGTAGAGGCTGAAGTCGTGCAGCTCGTAGGGGCCGATCATCGCCTCGGTGTCCTGCGCGGGCCCTTCGAGGCCGTCGCCGCCGGGCACCAGTTCGGGACTGATCGGCGTGGCCAGAATCTCGTGCAGCGTCGCGCTCGCCGCGGCGCCGAGCCGTCCGCTGCCGGCGACCCATCGGATGAGGTGCTGGATGAGGGTCTTGGGCACGCTGGCGTTGACGTTGTAGTGCGACATCTGGTCGCCGACGCCGTAAGTGCACCAGCCCAGCGCGAGTTCGCTGAGATCGCCGGTGCCAACCACCAGCGCGCCGTTGAGGTTGGCGAGGCGGAACAGGTGGCTCGTTCGCTCGCCGGCCTGGACGTTTTCGAAGGCGACGTCATAGACCGCGGCGTCATCGCGATGGGGATGGCCGATGTCCTCGAGCATCCGGCGCGCGGCGGGCCGGATGTCGAGTTCGTGCGCGGCGCATCCGATGCCCTTCATCAAGCTGCGCGCCTGCTCGAGCGTGCGCGCGGAGGTCGCAAAC
>JAKAVN010000127.1 GCA_021827495.1 Deltaproteobacteria bacterium
CGCGCGCGCGGCGCGCGCGGGGTGGTCAAGGGCAAGTCGATGGCGACCGAGGAAATAGGGCTCAACGCGGCGCTGATTGAGGCCGGATGCGAGGTGGTCGAAACCGACCTCGGCGAGTACATCGTGCAACTGCGCGGCGAGCGCCCCTCACACATCATCACGCCCGCGATTCATCTTTCCAAGGAAGACATCGGCGCGCTCTTCCGCGACAAGCTGAATATTCCCTACACCGCCGAGCCCGAGGCGCTTACCGCCGTCGCGCGTCAGCGCCTGCGCGACACCTTTCTCGCCGCCGACATGGGTGTTACCGGCGTCAACTTCGCGATCGCCGAGACCGGCACGCTGGTGCTGGTCGAAAACGAGGGCAACGGGCGGATGTCGAGCACGCTGCCCGAGACCTTCGTGGCCGTGATGGGCATCGAGAAGGTCATCCCCTCGATGGCCGGCCTGAGCCACTTCCTGGAGGTGTTGGCGCGCACGGCGACCGGGCAGAAGCTCACGGCCTACACCAATTTCTTAAGCGGGCCGCGGCGCGCCGGCGAGGCCGACGGCCCGCGCGAAGTGCACGTGGTGATGCTCGACAACGGGCGCAGCGCGATGCTCGCGGACCCGGTGCTGCGCGAAGCGCTCTATTGCCTGCGCTGCGGGGCATGCCTCAACGTCTGCCCGGTGTACCGGCGCATCGGCGGCCACGCTTACGGCTCGACTTATCCGGGGCCGATCGGCTCGATCGTGAGCCCCAGTTTGTTCGGCGGCGCCACCGCTCATCTGCCGTTCGCCTCGACGCTGTGCGGCGCGTGCCGCGAAATCTGTCCGGTGAAGATCGACATCCCGCGCATCCTGCTGCACTTGCGCTGGAAGGAGACCGCGGGCAAGGGCGACGGCACGCTGCCTGTGCCCAAATGGCCGCGCGCGGCGCGCCGTGCGCGCGCCGGCCTCCGAACGTTCGCCCGGATGGCGAACCATCCGTTGACGGTGCGCATCATGGGCCGGCTGGCCGCGCTGGTGATACGGCCGTTCGCGCGCCGCGGCTACGTGCGCTGGATGCCGCCGCCATTCAGCAACTGGACGCGCGTGCGCGACTTTCCGGTGCCCCACCTGCGCCGGCGGCGCGCGGCCCGCAGCCCGGCGCGCAGCAAGCCCGCAAATAGCGGAGCCGAATCGTAAGGTGGGCGAGTTCCACAAGCTCATCGCCAACGTGCGCGAGGCGCTCGAGCGCCATGGCGCGCCGGCGCACGGCGGCGCGGCCGATTCGGCCGCGGCCGTACCGATGACCGCGGCGGCGCGCCGGGTGGAACTCACCTCGCAGTTCGCGCGCGAATTGCAGGCGCTGGGCGGGCATTTCCTCGGCACGCTCACGCTGCGGGAGACGGCTGCGCGGATCGTCGAAGTCGCGGCGGCGCTCAAGGCGCGCACGGCAGCCGTCGGCGCGGGCATCGCCAACGATCTCGCGCCAATCGTGGCCGCGCTCGAACGCGCCGGCTTAAGCGTCATACGCACCGCGGCCATCGCCGACGACCAGGCGCGCGCCGAGCTGCGCGGCAATCTCGCACGCTGCGATCTCGCGGTGATCGAAGCCGACTACGCGATCGCCGCGAGCGGCACGCTCGCGATGGTCGCGGCGCCGGAGCGTCCGGGCTCGCTCACGCTGCTGCCGCCGGTCAACGTGATGCTGGTCAACGCCGAGCGGATCCTGCCCGACCTGGCCGCCGTGCTGGCCGTGATCGGCGCCGCCGCCATCGCCAGCCATCGCGTCGCCCTGGTCACCGGCCCCAGCCGCACCGCCGACATCGAAAAGCGCATCGTGCTCGGCGTCCACGGCCCACGCGAGATCCACGCCGTGGCGGTATGGCACGGCAATGACTGAAGTCCGGCTCTTCGCCACCTGTCTGGCGGAGGAGTTCTATCCCGCGGCGGCCGACGCGGCGGCGCGCGTGCTGCGCGAACTCAAGCTCAAGGTGCGCCCGATGCGCCGCGCGTTCTGCTGCGGGCAGGCCGCGTTCAACGAAGGGATGCGCGAGCAGGCGCGCGACTTGGCGCGCCGCTTCCTTGGCGCATGCGAGCCCGGAACGCCGGTCGTCATTCCCTCGGGATCGTGCGCCGCGATGGTCAAAATGTCTTACGCCGACCTGCTGGCCGGCGATCCCAAGCTTTCCGCCAAGGCCGCGGCGCTGCGGCCCTGGGTGTACGAGTTTTCGCAGTTCCTGGTCGGCGTGATGAAGGTGCGTTACCTGGGCGCGCGCTTCGAGCGCGCCGTCGCCTACCATCCCGGATGCCATCTGCTGCGCGAGATGGGCGTGCGCGAGGAGCCGCGCCTGCTGCTGAGCGCGGTCAGCGGAATCCGGCTCTGCGAGCTGCGCAACGTGCAGGAATGCTGCGGGTTCGGCGGGATGTTCTCGGTCAAGTTCCCGCACATCTCGGGCGGGATGCTCACCGACAAGGTCGCGAGCATCCGCGAGAGCGGCGCCGACACGGTGGTGGCGAATGACTGCGGATGCCTGATGCAGATCGGCGGCGGGCTGAGCCGCGCCGGGCTCGATATCGAGACCCGCCATCTGGCCGAGGTCCTGGCGTCGCGGTAGGGTCCTGGCCTCGCGCTAACGCCAGTCTTTTGACAATCGGCCGGGGTCGGCAGCGCAAAGGTTGCAACGCTGGCGCCTTTGATCGTTCCAAGAACGGGAGGAAAAATTATGCGCTCTGCGATACTTGTCGGCTCGTTAGGGATGCTGATGGTTTTCCGGGCGGGAGCCACGCTCGCGCAGGCGGCGCCGCTCAAACCCGGGACACGGACGATTTCAGTAAGCGGCCTCGGCGAAATCAAAACCAAGCCCGATTTGATGATCGTCTCGTTCGCGGTCAACAACACCGCGCCGTCGGCAGAGCAATGCACCAAGCTACAGACCGAGAAGACGCAAAGACTGGTCGATACGCTCAAGGCCAAGCTCGGTGCGGAGGCCAAGATCGAAACCTCCGATTACACGCTCAACCCCGCATACGAACCCGACAACACGCCGCCGAGCCAGACCGAGGAGTCACCTGCGGTTTGGACGTACAAAGCCACGATCATGGCCGGTACGGACAATATGGCGGCCCTCGGCTCCCTGGTCGACGCGGGGTTGGCCGCGGGAGCGTCGAACGTTGAGGGTAGCGGTTTCCAGTTCTTTCCGGCGGATAAACCGGCTTCGTCAGCGGCAAAGCCAAATGCGGAACCGAGTGAACATGGACGACGCATATTTGTCGATGCGCGGCCCGAATCCGCAATGAAACAGATGCCCTCGGTCTCGCTCGAGGTCGAGACGCATGGCGCGACAGCGGATCAAGCCGTCAGCCGAGGTGCGCAGATCAGCGACAAGGTCGAACGCGCCCTCAAAGCCAGGCTCGGCAATCACGGCGTCCTGATGGTCCAAAATTTCGAAATTCTTGAGGTGCAGCCGGTGAATACGTTTCGGCCAGCACCGGCGCGCAGGAAATACTCCGCGCACACCACGGTGACCGCCAAAACCAGCAAGCTTGATTCACTCGGAGCGCTGATTGAAGCGGGTATCAAGGCCGGCGCCACGCAACTCAATTCGGTCAGCTTCACGCTAAACGATCCCGCCGCGTCGGATAATGCCGCCATCGTGGCGGCCGGCAAAGACGCAGAGCGCAAGGCGCAGGCGGTGGCTAGTTCGATGGGCGTGAAGCTGGGCAAGGCTCTCAGCATCTCGACCAACGCGCAAGTACAACAGCAGATGGTGTACGGCAACGTACTGCGCGCGGCGATGAGCGGCGCAGCGATGGGCGGCGCGCCAATGAGTTCAGTGCAGCACGCGATCATGCCGGTCTTGCCGCACGAACTCAGCGTCGGCGCCAACGTCAACGTGGTCTATGAAATTGAGTAGCGCTGAGGATGGATGACGCCATCTGGCCGAGTGCTGGCCGAGTGCTGGCCGAGTGCTGGCCGCGCGCTAGCCATGCTGCCCGCGCGCCAGGCGCATCACGCAAGCTGCGGCCGGAGCGCGCGGTGCGGCCATGCCCGCGGCGAAGCGCAGCCTAGATGCGATTCCAAGCCTGTTGCGCCAGCACGTTGGCGAGCTGCTGCAAGCGATCGTCGAGCTTGCGCACCTGATCGGCGAGTCCGGCCTCGTCATTGACCGCGCCCGCGCCATTGCTCGCGCGCGCCGGCAGGTTCTCCTCGAGCTTGGCGATCTTTTCCCCCAGATGCGCAAGCTGCTCGGTCATCCGGACGAGCTGCGCCAGTTCCTGGGCGAAGGTTTCCATCCGCTGTTCGATCGTCGCGACCCTGTTTTCAACCGTCTTGCCCGAGGTTCTTTTGGCCCGCGGCTTCTTGGGCGCCGCCCCGCCCTGCGCGTCGCTGGCCGCAGGAGCGTCGGTGGACTCACCGGCGTCCTGACCCTCGCTCACGATCTGAGATTCGTGCAACTCCTGAGTGTCTCCCATCTTACTGCTACCCTTTTTTCATTCCTCTGTGCTGTTTCGCCGCCAATCAGCCGGTGAAGAATTGCCGCCGGCTAATGTTCCAGTACGTATCTTCCGGGCGCCGGCTCGAGCGGCGGAAAGCGCCCGCTGCCTAGGCCGGCCGGCGCGTCACGCTTGTCGCCGGAATGCCTGTCGAGCCACGCGAGCCAGTGGTCCCACCACGAGCCCTTCTGTTCGGTAGCTTCCTTCACCCATGTGTCCGGGTCGCCGTCCAGCCTGGGGTTGAGGTAGTACCTGGCCTTGAAGTTGGCCGGCGGACATACCAGCGTCTGCACGTGGCCGCTGGAATTGAGCACGAACTCGGTCCGTCCGCCGAACAACTGCGCACCGTGAAAGACCGTGCGCCAAGTGCAGATATGGTCGGTCATTCCGCCGACCAGGTACATGTCGCAATCGACCTTGCGCAGATCGATGGGCGTGCCGAGAATCTCGACCGCGCCGGCGCGCGTGAGGCCGTTGCGCAGCAGCAGCTCGAGGAAACCGGCATGCAGCCGGGCCGGCAGATTGGTCGAGTCGGCGTTCCAGAACAGGATATCGAAGGGCGCCGGATCGTTGCCCATCAGGTAGTTGTTGACCCAATAGTTCCAGACCAGATCGTTGGGCCGCAGCCATGCAAAGAGCCGCGCCATGCCGGCGCCGTCGAGTACGCCCTTGCGCCGCGAGCGCGCGATCGCCGCGGCCACGGCCTCCTCGGTCGCGAACATCCCGGTCATCGACGGCATACTCGAATCCAGCATCGTGACGACCAGCGTCTCGGCGTTGACCCGCCGCTCGCCGGTGGCCGCCAGATGGCCGAGCAGCAGGGTCGAGGTAATTCCGCCGGCGCACACCCCAAGCAAATTGAGGTCGCGGCTGCCGCTTATCTCGCATACCGCGGCGATCGCTTCCTGGCACGCGGTGACGTAATCGTCGAGGCCCCAGTTGCGATGCTCGGGCTTTGGATTGCGCCAGCTCACGGTGAAAAACCGCACCCCGCGAGCGACTGCGTACTCGGTCAGGCTGCGCTTGGGCGCCAGGTCCATGATGTAAAACTTGTTGATCTGCGGCGGCACCAGCAGCAGCGGCCGTTCGTAGACCTGCCGGGTCGTGGGGGTGTACTGGAGCAGTTCGATCATCTCCGAGCGAAAAACCACCGCGCCGGGCGTGATCCCGAGGTTGCGGCCTACCGTGAACGGGCGTTTGTCGACCGTCTGTGGCATCCCGTTGTTGTTCCAGAGGTCGTCGATAAAATTGCGCAGTCCCCGCACCAGACTGGCCCCGCCGGTCTCGAATGCGCGCTTGAGCGCCGCCGGATTGCCAATCAGCAGGTTGGTCGGCGCAAGCGCTTCGGTGACAAGCCGGATGGCAAATCGCCGCTGTTCAGCCTCCTTCCAGTCGCCGTTGGTGTCCTCAGACACCATCGCCTGCATCGTCGAACGCCAGACAAGATAAGCCTGCATCACCCGGCGATAGAGCGGATTGTCGGACCAGGCAGGGTCGGCGAAGCGCTTGTCGCTCTCCTCCGGAACGGCCTCCGAGACGCCGGCGGCGACCTTGGCGAATTCGATCGCCATTTTGGTCAACTGGCCGCCGAGAACCTCGGGCTGCTTGAGAATCTCACCGACGAAGCTCGTCAGTTGTACGATAACTTGATTTGCATCCAGGCCAACGAAAGGATTTGCGCCCAAAATAGCCTCGGCCGCCCTGGCCGCCTGCTCGGGCGCTTCAACGAACTCGGCCGACTGTCTGGCAGTGGCTTTCATCTCGTCGCCCTCCCTCGACGCGATGCAACCGCCCAGCTACAGCCGTAGCAAAGGAGCGCTAGCCTAGCAACTCCAAGCCACGTTCAAATAGGCGTGGACCCGACAGGGCAATATCTTCCCATGTCGGATCGAGGCGCTTGCCGCGTCTGTGCAGCATCACGTTAAACGCTGTTATGACGCCGAACCGATATCCCGCGAAGGCCCGAAACCATCGCACCTGTCCGTCATCGACAGCCGAACTGGTCTTTGAGGCGTAAAGCTTGGCTATCTCGTCAGGAAGCAAAACGTGCGGCGGCACCAAGGTCAGGGTTTCCCAGCTTTCAGGGTCAGAGAACAGGCAAAGCCATCCGAGATCGATCAACGTCGCGCCTATCTGCGACAGTTCCCAGTCGATGACCGCGTTGAGGCGGCCCTGCTCAAACAGGCAATTGGACCATTGGAAGTCGCCGTGGACGCATCCGACATGCACCCGCTCGGGCGGCGGCAGGCTTTGGCGCAAGCGCTCGCGCAAGAGCGGTCCGCGTCCGACGACTTTCGCGTCGAGGGTCGGCCGGTCGAGCAAATTGTCGAGCCGCTTCATCTCGTCGGCCAGCGAAAGCGGCTCGCCCCAGGCCTCGCGGCGCGGCTCCCATGGCACCGCGTGCAGCGCGGCGAGCGCCTCGACCGCAAGGGGCACCATCGAGCGCGTCTCCGCCGGCGAGTAAGTGTGCTCGCCCATCGCAAGCTTGTCGCCGGTCAGGAAGCCGACCACGAAGAACGGCCGCCCGAACCATCGCGGGTCGCTGTCGTACCATTTGACCGGCGGCACCGGCACGGCGGTTCCCCAGAGCGAGGCCATAATTCGCGCCTGGCGCACGACGTCGGTCGGCCCTGCTATCGGGACGCCCTCGGGCGCAAGTCTGATTACCAGCCGCTCGGTGCGCGTAACCGCCCCGGCGTGAGTGGTCAGCTCGAAGCTGTAACTTAGCCCCGCATGCCCGGGCAGCGAGTTGGGCTCGCCGACAGCGGCGGCCGGATCGCCGGTCTTTTCGCGTACCAGGAGTGTGAGCCGGCGCGCGATCTGTTCGAGTTGCGAGTCCATCATTGAGACACGGCGCGCGGCAGCTCCGACGGCTCCAGATGAAGCCGCGGACCGCCGCGCACAGAATACCTCAGCCGCGCATCTTGAGCTGGCCGGAGGCGGGATGCAGGCTCGAACTCGCACTGGGCCGGGCCGCCACCCGCTTGGCCCATGCCTGGAGATTCCCGGCCGACGCGGGGATCGTCTGACCCACGCCGGAGGCGAAATCCATGCAGCAAAACAAGATGATATCGGCGATGGTGAAACGGTTGGGCACGATCCAATCGCGCCCGGCGATGAGCCCGTCGAGCCATTCCATCCGCTTCCGCGCCAGCGCCTTGAGCGAAGGGGCCGCCTCGGGAAAGACCGGCATGCGGTTTTTGAACAGGTCGAAGCCCTCCGCATAGCGGAAGCCGCTGTAAACATGCTCGGTGATATTCAACTCGACGCGGCGCTGCCACTGGCGTGTCTCGGCGCGATCCTCGGCGGTTGAGCCGATGAGCGCGGGCTTGGGATGCTTTTCTTCGAGGTACTCGAAGATGGCGACGGTCTCGCCGATGGTCTGGCCGTTGTCGAGTTCAAGCGCCGGGAGCTGGCCGCCGGGATTGCGGTCGGTATAGGGCGGGCGGCGGTTTTCGCCGGCCAGCAGATCAACCTCGCGCATCGGGACGGTGATGCCCTTTTCGGCCAGGAACATCCGCATCGCGCGCGGATTGGGACCGAACGAGTTGTATATCTTCATGATGGTGTTCTCCTTGACTCCGGCTGAGCCGGCGAAACGGCGCACCACTGTGCGCCGCTGACCGGCCAACCATCCTTACCGTAGACCATCGCTGGTTTTGAGTACACGGTTGCACCCATCGGAAAAAAAAACGGCACCGTTGGTTAAACGGCGCCGTTCGCATCATCAGGTCTGACTCTGCAGCTATTGCTTCGTGCAACTACCCGTGAATGGACTCGTGACGTCACTGTCACCGCCCGAGGATGGCGCGGTCAGGAAATCGTCCGCCGCCTGGAAATCGAATTTCGCGCCATTTTTCTCGATGACTAAGGCGGTGTGCTGCGAAATGGCATCCGCGTTGAGGTTCGAACATATCGTGTCGCTGTCGGTATCCCCTGTCGCCGTATTCCAGGTGAGGTTCATCGCCGCCAAGCCGCCCGGTTTGACGTTATATGTTCCGGTCGTGGCGATGTTACATACTTCTCCCTGAAGATTAAGAACAATCGCGCCTTTCACGTGACCGGCGCCATCGAAGTTCAGGCGCATCACCTCGGAAATTCCTTGGAGCATTCCGCTGCTGTCGCCGAGTGTCGCATTGCCGAGGCATCCATAGCCGCCCGCGACCGAGGAATTGCTGAAGGCGGCACTGGTGCCTGCAAAGACGATGCACGTCACCCACGCGGCAAGACCAAACACCGCACCAAAACGCACCTTTTTAAGCGTAATTAACAGCTTCTTCATCATGAGTCTCCCTAGATCGAGATTTTGAATGAAACGGGAGAGTTGTACAGTTCAAAAGACTTTATGTCAACTCCGGCCCATACCGCATGCGTCGCCATGCGCTCACAAACGGTTCGGCGAGAACCCGTGATGCGCGCCCGGTTGCGCGGGCAGGCGCGGCTATGATTTTTTCTTGGGTGGCTGACTTCAGGGTGTGCCGGGCCGCGAGGCGGCCGGGCACACCCTCTGCGTGGCGCAGGATTAACGCACGGCCCGGGCGGGCCGGGTATAAACGTCGATGCGATTTTGTCCGCAATGCGGTACGGCGGTGGTGTCCGGCGCGAAGTTCTGCGTCGAGTGCGCGGCTCCGGTGGTGGCGTCCGCCGCGCTCGCGGCGGACGCCACCACCGGCCCGGCCACCGCGCCCCCAGCGGCGGCGCCACAGGCGCCGCTTGCGCCGGCCACGGCCGCCTCGCACCTCACCCCCGCGTTCGTTTTGGTCTTCGCATCCATCTTCGTGATCGGCCTGGCCGCCGCGGGCTTGATCCTGGGCCAGCTCCCGCAGCGCGAGCGCGAACTCGTCAATGCGCCCGCGCAGGGAACTGCGCTTGGAAACCCGCCCCCCGGCCATCCCGAAGTGATCAAAATTCCCGCCGAGGCGCGCAAGTTCATCGAAGATTTGAAGGCCAAGGCCGACGCCGCGCCCAAGGACCTCGCGGCATGGAACCGCTTCGGCGAGGTCGCCGAGCGCGCCGCGATCTTCGACCCGTCGTATGACGCACAGGCCGAGGACGCTTACGCCCACGTGCTGAAGCTCGCCCCCGACAATCTCCCGGCCCTGCGCGGCATCGGCAATATCGACTACGACCGCCGCCACTACGACGAAGCGATCGCCGCCTACGAGCATTACCTCAGCCGCAAGCCTGACGATCCTCGCGTGCGCACCGATTTGGGCACGATGTATCTTTCCAGCGGCAACGCCGACGTCGCGATCGTCCAGTTCAAGCAGGTGGTGGCCGCGCATCCGGATTTCTTCGAGGCCTATTTCAACCTGGGCGTGGCTTACGCCGAGCAGGAGAACAAGCCCGTCGCGCGCAGCTACTTCCTGAAGGCGAGAGCGCTCGCGCCCGACGACAAAGCCCGGGGCGAGATCGACCAGATGCTGGCGGCGGTCGGCGGACCCCCCGCCGCTGGCGAGTCGGCGGGCGCCGCCAGCGGCAATGCCGCGCAGCTTGCGGCCGGCGGTAACGCCGCGACTTTTCAGGGCGCATTCGAGCGGATGGTGCGCGCGCTGCCAATCGCGGGATCGAAGGTCCACGGCGTGCGATGGACCGGGGAGAGCCGCGCGCGGCTCCTGATGGACGACTTTCCGATGGACGCGATGGCGCCGTTCGCGGCGGCGCGTTTTCTCGGCGATCTGAAGTCGGACACCAGCGATCTGATGAGCTCGCATCATGTGCAGGGGCCGGTCACGATTGAGATCGCCGATGCGTCGAGTAATCGCGTGATGCAGTCGGTGACGGTCGACTCCGCGAGTGCGCCGGTGGCGGCCGCTCCAGCATCCGGCGGTCTGTCAATTGGCACGGCTTCCGGCAGATCGGA
>JAKAVN010000128.1:0-3670 GCA_021827495.1 Deltaproteobacteria bacterium
TCGCCTCGAGCGCTTTCTCGTCGTCCGGCATCGAGGCCAGCCATCCCTCGATCACCTCGACCACCTGCTCGCGGTTCTTGAGCCGCGCCGCGTTGTCGATGAAGCGCGGATCGCTCGCCAGTTCCGGACGGCCCATCGCCTTGGCGCAGAGCTGCGCCCAATGGCCGTCCATCCAGGCCATGATGATGAAGTAGAGCTTGTTGCCCTTGAAGATGCCGCACGGCGACAGCCCCGGGTAATGGCGGCCGGAGCGCTCGACCCGCGCCGTACCGTGGCTCGCGGTGTACAGTTCCACGCCCATGTCGTGGTAGCCGAAGTAGGAGTCGAGCAGCGAGACGTCGAGGTGTTGGCCGGCGCCGCTGCGTTCGCGATGGAGCAGGGCGCACGCGATCGCGCCCATCGCGTGCACGCCGGTGCTGACGTCGCCGATCGCCATCATCGGCATCACCGGCGGCCCGTCCTTCTCGCCGATTAGCGAGGTGATCCCCGCGTAGGCCTGGCCGATGAAGTCGAAGCCGGGATCGTTGGCGAGCGGTCCGGTCTGGCCGAACGCGGACACCGAGCACATCACGATGCGCGGGTTGAGCTTGCTCACTTCGGGGTAGGCGAAGCCCAGGCGCGCGATCACTCCGGGAGCGAAGTTTTCGATCAGGACGTCGACTTGCTTGACCAGTTCGCGCAGGATGGCGGCGCCCTCGGGATGGCGCGCGTCCAGGCACAGGCTCATCTTGCCCAGGTTGTGCTGGACGAAATAGCCGCTGCGGTTGTCGCGCACGTAGGGGATGAAGCGCGACCGGTCGCCGTCGGGCGCGAATTCGACCTTGATCACCTCGGCGCCCATCGCGGCCATCAGCCGCGTCGCGGTCGGCCCCGCGACGAACTGCGTGAAATCGAGAACCTTGTAGCCGTCGAGCACGTGTCTGAACTGGCCTGAAGCCATCGGTTCCTCTCCCGGGCGGCGAAACGCGCTACCGCTTGGTGGGTGCTGTAGCAAGCGGCGCACGCGTTTCGCAACCCCACGCGCCGCGCCACGCCGGTGTCGGCTAGGCCACCTGCCGCCGCATTATCTCCGCTTCGCTCCGCGCCGCCGACGGCATCACCCGCACCGGCAGGATCACCAGGCTGAGCCCGTGCACCTGCAGCCAGTTCTGCAACTCGAGCGCGGTGTGGTTGTGCAGGAAGCGGCTGATGAAGCCTTCCAGTTCGGCCTCGAAGATAAGCTTGCCGGCGAAGAACACCGCCTGCGGGAACTCGTGCGCGACCTCCAGGCAGAGCTTGCGCAGTTCCGCGACGACGTCGGGGCCGATACTGACGCGCAGCTCGGAATGCAGCCCCAGGTCGGCGCCGAAGCGGCAGTATTCGCTCAGATCGTCGGCCACCTGCTGTTCGAGCTGCTTGACCTCTTCGGGACCCTTCATCCGCGACGACTCGACTTCGCCCACGCCGACGAAGATCACGTTGTGGTACTGGTCGCGAAACAGCCGGCGCAGCGTCAGCAGGGTCGCCAGTCCCAGGCCGTTGAAACCGTTGACCAGCAGCACCGCGGTCGGCGCCGTGGGGTCGTACTGTTCAGGCGGGCTCTCCTTGGCGGCGAAAATCTCGGGCAGGATGTCGGCCTCGAGCTGTTCGATCGCCCGGCCGATGTAGCGGTAGTGGTGGCGCACCAGGTAGCAGATCACGATCAGGCCGCCGGTTATCGCGACCGTCACCCAGCCGCCCTCGTCGAACTTCAGCGTGATCGTCAGCATCAGGATGAGCGCCGTGAACGAGCATCCGACGCCATTGATCGCCAGCTTGCGCCGCCAGCGCGGCTCCCGCCCGCGCTCCTGCCACCAATGCACACTCATCCCGAGCTGCGAGAGCGTGAACGTGACGAACACGTTGATCGCGTAGAGCACCACCAGCAAGTCGACCCTTGCCCGCGTCAACACCAGGATTGCGATCGCCGCCAGGCCCATCGCGAACACGCCGTCCTGGGTCACCAGGCGTGAGCTGAGCTGCGCGAAGCGGCGCGGCAGCCAGCGGTCCACCGCCATCGTCGCCAGCACGCGCGGCCCGTCAATGAAGCCGGTCTGCGCGGCGACGAACAGCAGCGCGCCCTCGGTGATGAGGGTGAAAGTGATGATCGGCAGCCCGACCCGCAGGCCGAACAGCCGCCAGTCGCCGGCCACCCGTTCGAACAATACCGCGTTGAGCGTTTGGCCCTTTACCGGCACGACGTTGAACAGCAGGTAACCGACCAGGATGCCGCCGGCCAGTCCCGCCAGCGAAAGCGCCATGTAGAGCATCGTGCGCTTGCCGGTCGTGGTGCGGGGCTCACGCAGGATCGGCAAGCCGTTGCTCACCGCCTCGATTCCGGTGTAGGTGCCGGCGCCCATGCTGTAAGCGCGAAAGAAGATGATCGCCAGCGCCAGCACGCCTATCGTGCTGATGCCGGTGTGCACCTGGTTGATCGCGCTGCGGGTGATCGCCGGCAGTTCCGGGCTCCTGATCAGGAGCGCGTAGCCGACCAGCCAGATGTGCATCACCACGAAGGTGAGGAAGATCGGCAACAGTGAGAGCACCGATTCCTTGACCCCCCGCAGGTTCATCCCGACCATTAGCACGACCACCACCAGGCAGAGCCAGAACTTCAGCCATAGCCAATTGGTCGGCAGGAAGCTGAAGATGGCATCGGCGCCGCTCGCGATCGAGATCGCGATGGTCAGAACGTAGTCGATCACCAGCGCGCATCCCGACACCAGGCCGGGATAGGGCCCCAGCAGCTTGGTCGCCACCAGGTAGCCGCCGCCGCCCGAGGGGAACAGGTCGATGGTCTGCGAGTACGAGGCCGAGATGATGAAGACGGTCAGCGCCGTCATCACGGCCAGGAACACCGCCAGATATTGGTCGTGGCCGAGCGCGAGGAAGGCCTCCTCCGGGCCGTAACACGATGAGCTGAGCCCGTCAGAGCCCAGACCGACCCACGCCAAAAATGCGATCAGCGAGAGGCTATGAAAGATTCCGGGGTCGCGAACGTCGCGCGGCGGTCCGATGATGACGTCGGTGAGGGTGCGTTTGCCGCCACCATCTGGACTGTTGCCGACGGTGCGCTTGGTGCTGCCTGGAACGTCGCTACCGGGCTGTGATGCCATAGGATTTGTATATGAACCTTTATTAAGGCAAGCAGTTTAGACGCAACCGCCAGCGGGGGCCAGATGAGAGCGCTAAGCCTCTGGAACCGTTGCACAATCAAAAAGAGTAGTTTGCCCGCGCCAGGCCCAAAGCATAGCGCGCGGCGTCGATCAGGTTTTGCATCAGCGCGAGCACCGTCATCGGGCCGGTGCCGCCCGGATTCAGCGTCAGCCATCCCGCAACTTCCTTGACCCGCTCGAAGTCGACGTCGCCGGCGAAGTTGCCCGGCCCCACGCGGCGAAATCCCACGTCGATCACGCACGCGCCCGGCTTGACCATGTCGGCGCTTATCAGGAACGGCTGGCCGGTGTCAGCGCCGGCGCAGGAGACCAGGATGTCGGCCTCGCGGCAGATGGTGGCGAGGTCACGGGTGTGACGATGGCACCAGGTGACGGTCGCGTTGCACATCCGGCCGCCCAGGATGAGCGCCATCGGCTTGCCCGCGATATCGCTGCGGCCGATCACCGCCGCGCGCGCCCCGTCCACCGGCACGCCG
>JAKAVN010000128.1:3680-10247 GCA_021827495.1 Deltaproteobacteria bacterium
CAGCCCGCCGGAGTAAGCGAGCACGACCTTTTTTACCGGTTGAGAAGCCATCAGCGCGCCTTGTCGGAGGTCCCCTCGGCCGCAAGATTAAGTAGTTCTGTCTGCAAAAGCCAGAGCATCTCCGCTTTCTTCTCATACAGCCGGTTTTCGTCCTGTTCGAGCACCGCCGCGCGCGCCCCGTCCACCGGCACGCCGTAGCACTTGAGCAGCGTCAGCACGCCGCGCGGAGTGCACGGGATGAAGCGTCCCCATTGCGCGCGGTAGAAGTTGCTCACGTTGGCCGCGCCCACCGCGTCGACGTCCTTGGCCGGGTCGATCGCGTCGAACAGCCTGAACCGGTCGACCTTCTCGGGGAGCGGCAGTTGCAGCAGGATGCCCGCCACCGAGGCGTCGGCGTTCAGGCGCGCAACCTCGTCCAGCAGACGCCCGGTGGTCGCCGCCTGCGCGGCCATCGTGACCATCCGGCTTTCGAAACCGAGTTCCTCGGCGAAGCGGCGCTTGTTGCGGACGTACTGGCGCGAGGCCGGATCGTCGCCGACCAGCACCGCGCCCAGCGCCGGGGCGCAATGGTAGCGTTCCCGCAGTTCACGGGCGTGACGCTCAAGCTCGGGACGCAGGCGGCGGCTGACTTCGCGCCCGTCCATGATTATCGCGGACATTCGGTACCGATCCCCGGTGTTAGCCTTCGGACATATAGTACCGTCCAGGCGGGCGCAAATCGTCCCTGTGCGCGCCGCGGCGGATAAGCTGTGGGTGAACGTGCGCCGCGCCGCCTCGTTGGCCATCCGGCCCTTTGCTAGAATCCACACCAATGGAAGCGCTGAGACGTACCACTTTGTTCGAGCTGCATCGGCGGCTCGGCGCCCGGATGACCGTGTTCGGCGGCTTCGAGATGCCGCTCAGCTACGCGGGGATAATCGACGAGCATCGCGCCGTGCGCGCGCGCGCCGGAATTTTCGACCTCGGCCACATGGGCGAATTCGAGCTTGCCGGCGCCGGCGCGCTGGCGCTGCTCGAGCGCGCGATGACCAACTCCGCGGCGCGGCTCGAGGCCGGGCGGGCGCAATATACACTGATGTGCACGCCCGCCGGCGGCACCATTGACGACTTGATCGTCTACCGGCTCGGCCACGCGCGCTTCATGCTGTGCGTCAACGCCTCCAATATCGCGGCCGATCGCGAGTGGCTGCTCGAACTCGGCGCGAAAGACGCCGGATTTCGCGACGCCAGCGAGGAGACCGGGCTGGTTGCCGTGCAAGGCCCCGAGGCGCAAGCAATTTTGCAGGGGCTCAGTCCTGCGCCGCTTGGCCAGATGCGGCAGTTCGCCGTGATGGAGGCCGAGGTCGCGGGCGTGCGCTGCGTCGCCGCGCGCACCGGCTACACCGGCGAAGACGGCTTCGAGCTTTTCGTTGCGGCGGCGGCGGCCGCGAAGCTTTTCAACGCGATCCTCGAAGCCGGCGCGCCGCGCGCAATGATGCCCTGCGGGCTTGGCGCGCGCGACACGCTCAGGATGGAGGCCGGCCTGCCGCTCTACGGCCACGAGCTTGACCGCGCGACCTCGCCGCTCGAGGCGGGCCTCGGTATGTTCGTGAAGCTCGGGCGCGAGTTCGTCGGCGCCGCCACGCTCGCGGCGCAGCATCGCGAAGGAGTCAAACGGCATCTGGTTGGAATCCGCACCGAGGACGGGCGCAGTGTCGCCCGCCAGGGCTACAAGGTGTTTCCGGAGGGCCGCGAGACTGGCGCCGAGATCGGAATAATGACCAGCGGAACTTTCGCGCCGAGCTTCAACCGGCCGCTGGGGATGGCGTACCTGGCGGCGGCGGCCGGCGCGCCGGCCGCGGTCGAAGTCGAGATCCGCAATCGGCGGGTGGGTGCGGCGGTGGTCGGGTTGCCGTTTTACCGCCGCGGCAAGCCGCCCGCGGCGTAAGGAACTGGCATGCCCGCCAGCCTAAGAGTAATCGTGTCGCGACGGCCGCAATACATAGTCGATAACAACTAATCGATAGCGGATTCGACATACTAGCGTAATGATCCCGAAATGACGATGGAGAACGTACCCAACCGATGAGATTCTTTGCCCATACCGAGCGCGACGTCCGGGCGATGCTCGACACAATCGGCGCGCGCTGCCTCGACGACCTGATCGCGCACGTGCCGGCCAGCCTGCGCGCCGGCGCGGCGATCAACCTGGCGCCTGGAAAGAACGAAGCCGAAATCGCCGCCGAGCTTGGCGCGCTGGCCGCGCAAAACACCGGCGCCAGCGCCTTTTCGAGCTTCCTCGGCTTCGGCGCCTACCGCCATCACATCCCGGCCGCCGTGCGCGCGATTACCGCGCGCGCCGAGTTCGCCACCAGCTATACGCCCTATCAGCCCGAGGCGAGCCAGGGCACCACCGAGGCGATCTTCGAATTCCAGACCATGATCACCCAGCTCACCGGGCTCGAAGTCGCCAACGCCAGCATGTACGACGGCGCTTCGGCCACCGCCGAGGCGGTCCTGATGGCGCATCGGGTGGCGCCCAAGCGCACGCGGGTCGCCTTGTCGCGCGCGCTATGGCCCGACTATCGCGAGACGGTGCGGACCTACCTGAGCGCGCTGGAGAATATCGAAGTGGTCGAAGTGCCGTTCGATCCGCAAAGCGGGGCGATCGATATCGCGGCGCTCGAGCGCCGCGCCGGCGAGCGGCTGCTCTGCGCGGTAATCGGCTATCCCAACGCTTTTGGAATCGTGGAGCCGCTGGGCGAGGTCGCCGCGCTGACCCGGCGCGCCGGCGCGATCGCGGTCTCGGCCACCGCCGAGCCGCTGGCGCTGGGCCTGTTGAAGCCGCCTGGGGAACTCGGCGTGGACATCGCCGTCGGTGAGGGGCAGAGCTTCGGCCTCGCGGCGCAGTTCGGTGGCCCCGGAGTCGGCTTCATGGCGGCCCGGATGGAGAATCTGCGCCAGATGCCCGGGCGGCTGGTGGGCGAGACGCACGATCGCTTCGGGCGGCGCGCATGGTGCCTGACGCTGGCCACGCGCGAGCAGCATATCCGGCGCGAGCGCGCGACCTCGAACATCTGCACCAACCATTCGCTCTGTGCGCTCGCGGCCACGGTGTACCTGGCAATGATGGGGCGGCGGGGGTTGCGTGAGCTGGCATCGCGCAACGTCGAACTCGCGCATCGCGCGGCGGACGCGCTCGCGGCGGCGGGGATACGCACGCGCTTTGACGCGCCGTTCTTCAACGAGTTCGTGGTCAACGTCGGCGACCCGGCCGCGGCGCTCGCGCGCGCCGAGCGGGCCGGCCTCCTGGCCGGGGTCGCGCTCGGCGGCTATTGGCCGGAGCTTGGCAGTGCGCTGCTGGTCAGCGTCACCGAGATGAATACGCAGTCCGAGTTCGAGCGGCTGGCCGGCGCGCTGGCCGGAGGCCGATGATGGCGGCGGAGGGCAAGATGGCAAGCGCGGGCAGGATCGCACGCAGCACGGAAGAGGCCGAACCGTCGTCCGTCGCAGCGGCGGGGGCGCCGGACGTGCGCAGCGTGCCGCTGCTCTTCGAGGAGTCGGCGGCCGGACGATCCGGCGCCGACGTCGCCGCGCGCGCCATCGGCGAGCCCGACGCGGCCGCGATTTTGGGAACCGGGCTTTGCCGCGACGATATCACTGGTTTTCCGGAACTCAGCGAGCCGCAGGTGATGCGCCATTTTCTGCGCCTCTCGCAGCTCAACTTCGGGCAGGCGTTCCAGTTCTATCCGCTCGGCTCGTGCACGATGAAGTACAATCCCGTGCTCAACGACGAGATGGCGGCGCTGAGCGGCTTTGCCGGGCTGCATCCGATGACCCCCGCGCATCTGGCGCAGGGCGCGCTCGAATTGATGGCGCGCCTTGAGGCGGCGCTCGCCGAGATAACCGGGATGGACGCCGTGTCGCTCCATCCGGCGGCCGGCGCGCAGGGCGAGCTTACCGGGCTGCTGATGGCGCGCGCGTACCATCACAAGCGCGGCGCGGCGCGCCACAAGGTGATCATCCCCGATACCGCGCACGGCACCAACCCGGCGAGCTGCACGCTGGCGGGCTTCGAGGTCGTGGTCGCCAAGTCGAATCGGCGCGGCTTCCTGGAGGCGGCCGAGATTCGCCGGCTGCTGAGCGACGAGGTCGCGGCGCTGATGGTGACCAATCCCAACACGCTGGGGATTTTCGAGCCCGAGATTGCCGCGATCGCCGGCGCGCTGCACGAGCGCGGCGCGCTGCTCTACCTCGACGGCGCCAACATGAATGCGCTGCTGGGCGTCGCCAAGCCGGGACACATGGGCGCCGATATCGTGCAGCTCAATCTGCACAAGACCTTTGCGACGCCGCACGGCGGTGGCGGTCCGGGCGCGGGTCCGGTCGCGGTGAAGAAGCATCTGGAGCCGTTCCTGCCGGCGCCGCGCCTGGGCCGGGACGCCGGCGGCTGGCGGCTTGACTACGGGTGGCCCGACTCGATCGGCCGCCTGCGCGCGTTTCAGGGCAATTTCGGGATGCTGGTGCGGGCCTACTCGTTCATCCTAGCGCTCGGCGGCAACGGACTCGCCGAGGCGAGCCGCTTTGCGATCCTGGCCGCCAACTACGTGCGCAAGCGCCTGGAGCCGCACTATCCGAGCGCGACCAGGGAGCCGTCGATGCATGAGTGCGTGCTGACGCACGATCTCGAAAAGCGCGCCGGCGTGAGCACGCTCGATATCGCCAAGCGCCTGCTCGACTTCGGAATCCATCCGCCGACGATTTATTTCCCGCTGGTGGTGCATGGCGCGCTGATGATCGAGCCGACCGAGACCGAGACCCGCGAGACGCTCGACAGCTTCGTCGCCGCGATGGAGAAGATCTACGACGAGGCGCTGAGCAATCCCGAGATGGTGCGCACCGCGCCGCATACCCTGGCGCTCTCGCGCGTCGACGAGGCGCACGCCGCGCGCCGCCCCGTGCTGCGCTGGCAGCCCACGCGGGCGTGAGCGCCCGCGCCGCGCCGATGGCTTTCGGAGGCATCATCGCTCCACCGCCGGGCGCATCAGGTTTTCGCGGCGGCGAGCTTCAATGCGCGCGCGTAGTCCCGCGGCGTGTTGATATTGAAGCAGCTAAGCGCGTCAGGATCGGTGAGGCGGTATTCGGCCTCGGAGATGATCCGGGCGTTGACCGCGCCGGCGACAGCCCTCAGGCGGCGCTCGCCGCGGGAGAGCATCGCGTCAACCGCGCCGGCGCATCGTCGGCGATACGCCGCGTGCAGCGGCTGCAAGCGTCCGCCAATCCTGGGAATCACCGCATCGTATCGGAGATCCGCCGTGCCGCGGCCATCGATTAACGACAGCAGCCACGATGCGACCTCCGAACGGAGCATCGGCAGGTCGCACGAGCAGGCGAACGCGATCTCGTGGCGCGTTGCGTGCAACCCTCGCGCCAGCGCGCCGGCTGGCCCTTGAAAGGCGGCGGCGTCGCGGACGATTGTCACCTCGCCGGCCACCGCGCCGAGCGCGGGCAACTCGGGGCCTTCCGATTCGGGCGCCGCGACCACCACAATGTCGTCGAAAGCGCGGCGCAACTCCGCGACCGTGCGCTCAATCAGCGTCACGCCGCCCAAGCGGAGCGTCGCCTTGTGCTGGCCGATCCGCGAGCCGCGTCCGCCGGCCAGGATGATTGCGCTGGCGGCTTCGAGCATCGCGCTGGCGTGGCGGTCGTCCACCCCGCAAGCTTAGCAGACCGGCCTTGAAGCCTGGCAGGCGGGGCCGTGATAGTTCTTGGCGTACGGATTTTGCCGCGGGGATGGCGGCCGGTTATTCTTTTGCGCGCGTGCCAATCAAGAATTCACCGCTGATCGCCCAGTACCTGAGCGTCAAGCAGAAGGTGCCCGACGCGATCCTGTTCTTTCGCCTCGGCGACTTTTACGAGATGCTGTTCGAGGACGCCGAGGTCGGCGCGCGCGTGCTCGATATCCAGCTTACGTCGCGCTCGAAAGACGGCGTGCCGCTGTGCGGCGTACCGTATCATTCCGCCGAGCCCTACATCGCCAAGCTGCTCAAGGCCGGATTGAAGGTCGCGATCTGCGAGCAGACGCAGCCCGCGCAGCGCCCGCGCACCGCCGTGGCTGGCCATATTCCGGGGCCGGACGCGCCGTTTCAATTGACGCCGCCGCGCGGCCTGATGCCGCGCCAGATCGTGCGCGTGATCACGCCCGGCACGGTGGGCGAGGAGACCGTGCTTACGGCCGGCGAGAAGAGCTTTCTGCTTGCGCTGGGCGCGGGGGACGTGGCCGAGGGCGGGTTCGCGCTGGCGGCGGTCGACGTTTCTACCGGAGAATTTCTCGCCACCCGGATCGCGGCAATGGCGGGTGCCCGGGAGGAGATCGCGCGCATCGCGCCGCGCGAAATAATCGCGCCCAAGGGCGACGCGGCGCTCGCCGCCCTGCTCGAAAAGGTCGATTGTCCAGTTACTTGGCTCGACGGGCCGGGCTTCTCCGCGGCGCGCCCGCGCGAGGCGCTGGCCGCGCGCTTCGGCGCCGCGGCGGCCGGTGCGCTTGGCGAGGCGCTCGGCGCCGCGGCGGGCGCCGCGCTGGTCTAT
>JAKAVN010000129.1 GCA_021827495.1 Deltaproteobacteria bacterium
CGCCGCGCCAGCGCGGCGGCGCGGGCCGGCGTGCGATTGGCAATCACGACCTCGCCCGCGCCGCCGCGCAGGCAGGTGACGATCACCGAAGCGGCCGCGCCGCCCGCGCCGATCACCACCGCCGTCGCGCCGCCCAGCGCCACGCCGAGGCCCTTGAGGTCGCGCTCCAATCCACGCGCGTCAGTGTTGTCGCCATAAAGGCCCGCAGGGCGGTTCGCAATGCAGTTGATTGCGCCGAGCATCCGCGCCTCGGCGCTCAACTTCGCGACCAGCTTGAGCGCCCGTTCCTTGTGCGGCACGGTGAGGCTGACGCCGACGATCCCCAGGGCCCCAAGCGCGCGCACCGCCGCCGCGAGCATCGGCGGCGTGACGTGAAACGCCACGTACACGCGGTCCATCCCGAGCGCGGCATACGCCGCGTTATGCATCGCCGGCGAGAGCGAATGCTCGACCGGGTCGCCGAAGACGGCCGCGACGCGGGTCGCGCCGCCGAGCGCGGGCGCGCCCGCCGGCGCGTCGACCGCGGCGGCGCGGCGGCGGCGCTCAGCCATCGCCGATACGTGCGCGCTCGGCGCGCACCTCCTCGGCGGTGAAGAGACAGCGGTACTTGAGGCCGGCAGCGGCGAAGGCCGCGGCCGCGCCTTCACCGCGGTCGACCAGCGCGAAGGCGTGCGTCACGGCCGCGCCGGCCTGCTTGAGCGCGGCGACGGCCTGAAGGCTCGAGCCGCCGGTGGTGATCGCGTCGTCGATCACCGCCGCGCGCAGCTCGCTGCGGAACGCGCCCTCGATCTGCTGCTGCAAGCCGTGCGCTTTGACCTCCTTGCGCACGAAGAAGCCGCGCAGGCGGGCGCCGTGATGGTGGGCCGCGGCGATCAGCGCGTCGGTGACCGGCAGCGCGCCGGCCGCCATCCCGCCGATCTGCTCGATTCCCTCGGCCAGCACCAGCTCGAGCATCAACTCGCCGGCCAGGTACGCGCCGCGCGGCAGGTAGAGCGTACGCTTGCAATCGATGTAGTAGTTCGAGGAACGCCCCGAGGTAAGCGTGAGCGCGGGGCGCTCGAAGTACGACTCGCGGGCGAGCAGGGCGAGTAATTCACTGCGTTCGGTTTGCTTCATAGCCTCTCGCGCGCGATCTTACCCGCCGTGGCGCCGCGCGCAAGAGCCGCCACCACCGCGCTGGCGCCCGCGCCAGCGGCGGGTGCCAGTCCGGCGGCGCTTTGGTATCATTCCGGGCCATGTTCTTCGCGCCATTTCTTTTCCTTTACTGGATAGTCTTTTTTCTCATCGTCGCCTTCCTGTTCGCGCTGCTCGAAATCGGCGTCATCAACTACGCCTTCAACGCGCTCGGCCTGCCGCCCCATGCCGCCTTCTGGGCGCTGATCGTCAGCCTGTTCGGCAGTTACATCAACATCCCCGTCTCGCGCATCGAGGGCGGCGCGGCCGTTCCGTTCGAGACGGTGAGCCATTTCGGGATGCGCTACCGGGTGCCGATGCACCTGGCGGCGGGCCGTTCGACGGTGGTGGCGATCAACGTGGGCGGCGCGATCGTGCCGCTATGCATCTGCGCGTGGATCCTCGCCGTCAACCCGGGAGTGCTCCTGGGAGCGACCTTGGGCACCGCGATCGTGACCTTCGTAGTGCATCGTTCGGCCCGGCCGATCGCGGGCATAGGAATCGCCACCCCGATGTTCATCCCGCCGATCGTCGCGGCGATTGTCGGATCGCTGCTGAGCGGTGGCTTGCCCCATCACGCGAGCGCGATCGCCTATATCAGCGGCGTGCTGGGAACGCTCATCGGCGCGGACCTGATGAACCTCGGACGGCTGAGCGAGCTGGGCGCGCCGGTCGCCTCGATCGGCGGCGCAGGGACCTTCGACGGAATTTTTCTGACCGGGATTGTGGCAGTGCTGCTGGCGTAAGTGTTCGCCCTCTCTTGTTCATCCATGAGGCGTAAGACGCTCTGACAGAGGTGCGTAATGAACCGATCTGGTGTGAAGAAAATAACCCGCACGATTGGCGCCGCGGCGCTGGCGAGCATGCTGGTTGCCGCGATGCGCGCGCCGGTCCTCGGCGCGGCCGGACCGTCGCTCCCTAGCGCGGGAATCACTCGGAACGCGATGACCGCCGGGCGCGATGCGCATCCCGCGATGCGGCTCGCGCGCGCGCACGACGATGGTGAGTCGGCAGCGAATCCCAAGGGCAAAAAGCATCACCGGGACGCGAATGACGGCAACTATGGCGGGCCGTTCTTCCGCCCGGCCGACGCTGGCTACTTCCATCAGTGCTACGGCGGAGGCGACGTCAAAAGCCTGCCGCCGGGGCTGCAAAAAAACGCGCGCACCGGCC
This sequence comes from Deltaproteobacteria bacterium, assembly GCA_021827495.1. Classification (GTDB taxonomy): domain Bacteria; phylum Desulfobacterota; class Binatia; order Binatales; family Binataceae; genus JAKAVN01. The sequence goes on from JAKAVN010000129.1 coordinate 2,347, forward strand.
ATCTGCCGCCCGGACTGGAAAAGCATCTCGAGCGCACCGGCCATCTGCCGCCCGGCCTGGAAAAGCGGATGTCGCCGGTCAGTCCGTGCGTGCTCGGGCACCTCGGCCCGCTGCCGCCGCACTCCAGGCTTTACCTGCTCGGCCGCGACGCCTACCTCATCAATTACCACACGCGCGAGATAATCGACATTTTGCGCGGCGCGTACTGAGCGCTGCGCCTGGCGACCTTGGGCGAGGCCACCACGACGGCCGCTCCGCTCCAAGCGTGTGACAGCCGGCCGGTCCTGTTTTAAACGGATGGAGCGATGGGTGGTGTCGCCAATCGCGCCAACAACACCCGATGTACATGGCGCAAACGGAGGCACAACCAGGGCGAGGCCAGTAGATGGAGGTCAGCGGGCGCCAAAAGGGGTCCGGGCCGCGGCATAATTCATGCTCCTTCGGGGCTCGAGGCGAACGGGCGCTGAAAGCGGCGCAGGGACGAAGCAGAGCTTGGCGCTCTTCTCCAGTACGCGCTCGGCCACGCCGGGGTCGGATCCGGCGGGCAGGGTGAGCATCGGCCTCAGCACGACTTCGGTGATGCGAACTACGCCCTGTTGGCGCTCGAGCATCCCCCTCGCCCATGATGTGGATTCGACGTGTATTCGACTTTGGACGCCGCCATGTTTTGCTCGCCTGGAAAGCCGACACGCGAAGTGCGGCAATTTCGCCGCAGGCAGCCTCTTTGGCTCGTGGGGCTGCGCGCCTTGGGTGAAGGGCATCTGACCGTCGCGTAACCGCGATGATGCAAAACGAGGAAGTAGCAAAGGTGCTCGACGAGATCGGCGACATGCTCGAGGTCGGTGGGGAAAACTTCTTTCGGGTGCGCGCGTATCGGAATGCCGCCCGCTCGGTGCGCGACCAGCCCGTTGCAGTTGCCGAACTCTCCCCCCAACAGCTCGACGAAATTCCCGGGATCGGAGCGGACCTGGCCGGCAAGATAAGCACGTTGATCAAGACCGGCGAACTGCCGCTGCATCGGGAGCTTGCTGAGAAATTTCCGCCTGCGCTCCTTGAATTGAGAGACCTCCCCGGCCTCGGCCCCAAACGGCTCAAGCTGCTGATCGACCACCTGGATATTCACGGCAAGGATGACCTCGAACGCGAAGCCAGGGCCGGGAAACTGCGCAAACTGCGGGGCTTCGGGGCCAAAATGGAGGAAAGGATTCTCGAATCGCTGGCCCGTCGCGAACACGCTGCGGGCAAACGGATTTCATACGTGGAGGCGGCGCGGATCGCGGAGCGGCTCGTCGCGCATCTGCGCAAATGCCGCGCGGTCGAGCAACTCGAGGTCGCAGGTAGCTTTCGCCGCAGGCGCGAGACCGTAGGCGATCTCGATTTGCTGGCGGCTGCCGCGCGTGCCGACCCTGTCATGAAGCAGTTCGCGGCTTTCCCCGACGTGATAACGGTCACCGGCGCCGGCGAGACCAAGGCCAGCCTGGTACTCAGGGGCGGCCTGCAGGTTGACCTTCGCGTAGTGCCGCAAGCGAGTTTTGGCGCCGCTCTCCTGTACTTCACCGGCTCGAAGTCCCACAACGTGCACCTCCGCCGCATCGCGCAGGCGCGCGGGTTCCTGCTCAACGAGTACGGGCTCTTTCGGGGCCGCTCGACGATCGCGGGAAAGACCGAGGAGCAGGTCTACAAGGCGCTCGGCCTCACGTGGATGCCGCCGGAACTTCGCGAGGACCGCGGAGAGGTCGAAGCGGCGCAATCAGGCCGCCTGCCCAATCTGCTAAGCCGAAACGAACTTCGCGGAGACCTCCACACGCATTCGACATACACCGATGGCCGCGCGTCGATTGAAGAGATGGCGCGCAAGGCGGCCGAGATGGGGCTTGAGTACTTTGCCGTCACCGATCACTCGCGGCGCATCGCGATGGCGCACGGACTGGATCCCAAGCGGTTGCGCGAGCAGGGACGCGCGATCGAACGGATCGGAGGAAGCCTGCGCGGCGTGAAACTGCTTCGTGGGATTGAGGTGGACATTCTCGAGGATGGAAGCCTCGACCTGCCCGATGGCGTGTTGGCCGAGCTCGATTGGGTGGTCGCCTGCGTCCACTACAAGCTGGAGCAGAATCCGCGTGACATGACGCGGCGGTTGATCAAGGCGATTCGCAATCCAAATGTCGACGTGATCGGCCATCCGAGCGGCCGCCTGATCGGACATCGGGAACCAAGCGAATTCGACCTGGCCGAGGTATTGCGGGTGGCGCACGAGGAGCGGTGCGCACTCGAGGTAAATTCGCAACCCGACCGGCTCGACCTCACCGACACTGCGTGCATGGCCGCCAAGCATGCCGGCGTGAAACTCGTGGTATCGAGTGACGCACATTCGCCGCGCGATTTCGAGCTGCTCGAGTACGGCGTGAACCAGGCGCGGCGCGGATGGATCGAGGCTGACGACGTGCTGAACACGCGGCCGCTCAAGTCGCTGCGGCAGCGGTAGGATGACGCGTCGCCGAGGTGGTCGAAGCGGTTGGGACGGTGGGGTTGCGCAGCTACCCGGTCGCCCTGGATTTATCGCGCTGGCTGGCCTGATCGCGTTCGCGCTGTGTACGGCTTGGACCCGAGGTTTCGGCGGCGAAGCTCCGCCAGAAAGAAACGCCATTGCCACGATCCTTGTGTACCATCGCTTCGGACCGGTGGTCGCAGACAGCATGACAGTGACGACGCCGGTGTTCGAGTGGCAGCTCAAGTACCTGCACGACCATGACTATACCGTCGTTCCCCTGCGTGACGTGGTGAAATGGGTCAAAGGACAAGGGCAGCTGCCCCCGCGAGCTGTGGCGATTACGGCCGACGACGGGCATCGCACGGTCTTTACTGTCATGAAGCCACTGATAGAGCGCTACCGCATCCCCGTAACGCTTTTCATCTATCCTTCAGCGATTTCCAACGCCTCGTATGCGATGACGTGGGCGCAACTGGGAATACTCAAGGCGACCGGGCTATTTTCGATCCAATCGCACTCCTATTGGCATCCGAATTTCCACACCGAGAAGAAGCGGCTCGCCGCCAACGCATACCGCACGCTGGTCGAGACGCAACTGGCAAAGCCGCGGCAGGTGCTGGAGCGCAGGTTCGGCTCACCGGTCGACATGCTGGCGTGGCCGTTTGGCATCTATGACGACGAGCTGATAGCGGCTGCCGCGAAGGCAGGCTACGTCGCGGCGTTCACTATCGACAGGCGTAACGTCTCAGTGAGCGACAACGTGATGGCGCTGCCGCGCTACCTCGTGACCGATCACGACCAAGGGCAGGCCTTCGAAATGCTGCTCTCCGGCAAAGCCTCGGATAAAGCCGCGCCGCGCACGCGCCATGACTATCAGAAATGACTTTCGTAATTCGCATCATCCCCCAGCTCCAGCAGGTGAAGCCTCAATGCCAAAATGCGTACGATTCGCGCATGAAACCGAGAGCGTGAAAATCGCCTTTCACGTCATCGTGCTCTCGTTGCTAATGGCCCGCATTTTGGGGCCCGGCTCCGCGGCAGCGTACACGGTCACGGTAGTCGATGCATCGACGCGAAGACCGCTGGAGGGCGCGTTCGTCACTTTCAATGACAAAGTAATGAAGACCGACCGCAACGGCGCCGCCGAGATCAGCGGTACGGGCGATGCGATTGGCTTCAAGGCCTGGGGCTACCAGCGAAAGTCGGTCGCGATCGGCGACTTGGCCCGTGCTTCGCGGCAGGTCGCGCTTACGCCCTTCCAGCCCAAGGCGTTGTACCTTTCGTTCTTCGGGGTCGGCAGCGCGAAGTTGCGCGAGACGGGAATCGATCTCATCAACCGTAGCGAGCTCAACGCCGTGGTGATCGACGTCAAGGGCGACCGCGGCATGGTCGCCTTCAAAAGTTCGGTCCCGCTGGCCGGGCAGGTGGGTGCACAGCGCACGATAACGATCCGCGACGCCAGCGGGCTGCTGGGTCGTCTGCACAACCAGCACATTTACACGGTCGCCCGAATCGTGGTGTTCAAGGACGATCTACTCGCGACGGCGAGGCCCGAGCTCGCGGTAAGGAGAGCCAACGGTGCGCTTTTCAGGGATCGCGAGAAACTCGCGTGGACCGATCCCTTCAACCACCAGGTCTGGGACTACAACATAGCGATCGCTGTCGAGGCGGCGAAGCTGGGGTTCGACGAAATCCAGTTCGACTACGTGCGCTTTCCCGATAGCCCGGGGCTGAAGTTTTCCCGGCCGACCGATATGAAAAGCCGGCTGGCCGCGATTTCGGGTTTTCTGGGCGAGGCGCGCGGAAAACTTACGCCGTACAACGTATACGTCGCCGCCGATATCTTTGGCTATGTCGCGTGGAACCTCGATGATACCCATATCGGACAGAGGCTCGAAGAACTCTCGCCGGTCGTGGATTACATCTCGCCGATGCTGTATCCGTCGTGCTTCCAGTTTGGCATTCCCGGCTACCGGCTGCCGGTGCAACACCCTTATGAAATCGTTTTTCTGTCGCTGCGGAACGCACGCGAGCGGAGCGGGATTCCTTCAATTCGCTTCCGCCCCTGGCTGCAGGCGTTCCGCGACTATGCGTTCGACCATCGGGAGTTCACGGGCAAGGAGATACGGGCGCAAATCTCGGCCGCGGAAAAGTTCGGTTCCGACGGCTGGATGCTATGGAACCCGCGCAATACGTACACCTCAGCCGGGCTGAAGGCCGAGGGAACGCCCTGCAAAGACGACGCCCCGCAGTGATAGAATCAATCCTGTGCGAAAGCTGGCGACCAGCGGGTTCGGCCGCAAGATCCTGGCGGCTTTGCTGCTCCAGGTGATGGCCGCGGCGTACGCCTTAGCGGCGATGCCGGCGGGCCGCGCGGGCGATTGCTCGCGTGCGCTTGATCTGGAGCCGATCGGCGGCATCGTTCGGGCCGAAATCGAAGCCGGTAAAATTCCCGGGGCCGTAATCGAGATTGGACAGGGCAAAAGGGTCATCTATCGCGCCGCTTTCGGATACCGCGAACTCGAACCGCGGCGCCTCGCGATGACCCCCGACACGATCTTTGACCTCGCCTCCCTGACCAAGCCCGTCGCGACCAGTATCGCGATAATGCAACTCCACGAGCGCGGGAGGCTCGATCTCGATGCGCCCGCCGCACGCTACTGGCCGCGCTTCGGATTCCATGGCAAGGAACGGATTACGGTGCGCGAGCTGCTCACGCACTATTCCGGGCTAAGGGCGGACCTGGACTTGGGCCGGAAATGGAACGGCAACGGCGCCGCACTGAAAATGATCGCGGCGCAGGCGCCGCTCTACCCGCCCGGCACGCACTACCAGTACAGTGACATAAATTTCGAGGCGCTCGGTGAAATCGTGCGGCGTGTATCAGGGCTCGCGCTCGACGTTTACTGCCAGGCCCGCATCTTCGGACCGCTTGGAATGACGGACACCGGTTTCAGACCGCCGGTCGCGAAGCGCGATCTCATCGCGCCCACCGGTTATGTCGACGGCAAGCTGCGCCTGGGCTTGGTCAACGACCCGACCGCCGCCAGGATGGGGGGCGTGGCCGGGCACGCCGGTTTGTTCTCCACCGCCGATGATCTCGCGATTTTCGCACGCATGCTGCTGAATAACGGACAATCCCGGGGCGTCCGAATACTCACTGTACATTCGATGGGCGAAATGACTATCCCGCAATCGCCGGATGGAGCGGTCCGTCCACGCGGGCTCGGTTGGGATCTCGCGGCGCCTTTGGCTTCGAACCGCGATCAACTTCTGCCGGTCGGCTCGTATGGACATACCGGATTCACCGGCACGATGCTCTGGGTCGACCCTGTCTCCGCGACTTACGTGGTTATCCTGACCAACCGGACATATCCCAACGGCGCCGGCGATGCGGGTCCGCTGCGCAAGAAAATTCTCGCGCTGGTGTCGGATCGGCTAGGCCCCGTGACCGAGGAGCGCGTGATTGCGGCTGAACCAGCTCCGAACGCGTTCTGCCGGTTGGCGAAAGCGCGCGAAACCCGGAGGCAGGCCATGGTGGCGACGGGCCTCGACGTGCTTGCCGCCGACGACTTTGACGGACTCAAAGGGGCTCGCATTGGGTTGATCACAAACCAGACCGGCATGACGCGCGCCGGCGTCCGCAACATCGACCTGCTGGCGCACGCTTCGGGCCCCACGTTGTCCGCGATATTCAGCCCCGAGCACGGGCTTTACGGTGACGCGGATGGACGGGTTGCCTCGGGGATGGAACCGGACACGGCGCTGCCCTTCTACAGTCTCTATGGAGACGTCACGCGGCCGAGCGACGATATGCTCGAAGGGATCGACGCTCTTGTATTCGATGTCCAGGACGTGGGAGCACGCTTCTATACCTATGTCACCACGATGGCGTACGCGATGGAGGCGGCAGCGCGCGGGGGTATCAACTTCTACGTCCTCGACCGCCCAGATCCCATCACGGGAGCCGCTGTTCAGGGTCCGGTGATGGACGCGGCGCTCAAATCGTTCACTGGCTATTTTCCACTGCCCACGCGCCCTGGGATGACCATCGGAGAACTCGCCGAAATGTTCAACCATGAGAACCGGATAGGGGCGCGGCTGCAGGTCATCAGGATGCGCGGCTATCGGCGATCCGAATGGTACGACCAGACGGGCCTGCGCTGGATCCCGCCCTCGCCCAACATGAGAACGCTCACCGAGGCCGCCCTCTATCCGGGGGTAGGAATGATCGAAGGTGCGAATATCAGCGTCGGCCGCGGCACGGACTCGCCCTTCGAGTTGGTCGGCGCTCCATGGATTGACTCGGGCAGGTTCTCGGCCTACCTGGACAGCCGCAGGATCGCAGGGATCCGTTTCGAACCGGCGAATTTCACTCCGGCGGCGGACTGGTATGAAAACCGGCTGTGCCACGGGGTTAGAATCACACTCGAAGATCGCAACGCACTTGATTCCCCCACGCTAGGCGTCGAACTCGTCGCGGCGCTCCATCGCCTTTATCCTCACGATTTCAAGGTTGACTCGACGCTTGGGATGTTGGGCTCGCGCAGCGTACTGGAGCAAATCAAATCGGGTGAGGATCCGAAAGCCATCGTGTCGCACTGGCAGCGGGCGCTGGTGACTTTCCGGGTGCTTCGCTCGAAGTACCTGCTTTACTAGCGTTGCGGGCGCCTCGCGCCAACACGCGCGCGAGACGCCTGCGGGAGCGGAAAAATACGGGCCGCTTCAGGCGTGTGCGACCTTCTCAATATGCTCGCGCAGTTTCATCGTCTGGTCCGACAGGCGCCGGCGAGCTTCCTCGCCGGCCTCGACACGCGCGTCACGTCGGCTACGCGGTGAGTCAAAGAGTACGCAAGCGGGTCGAAGAGATCTTCGGCTGGATGAAGACCGTGGGCGGCCTGCGCAAAACTCGCTATCGGGGCCTCGCCCGCACCCAACTGCACGCCTATCTGGTGGCTGCCGCCTACAACCTCCTCCGTATCGCCAGACTCAGCCCCGCACTCGCATGAACCACCACTCCACACCACCGCGGCGCTCGCCGCGCCCGGCGAAAACGACCGAACCCGGCAACTGAGTTGCTCACCATCATCACAGTGGCGATCAATCTGAGTAGTCACACCCCTTCCTCAACACCCTTGTATGTAGCGGAAGTAGTAGAACCATCGACAGACGAGGCGCGGCAGGCCGGTGCACCCCTGGGGAAAGCACCCCGTGTAGCAGCGAAGGTCGCCGCGTCTTCACGGCGCTCAAGCCCGAACGGTTGTAAGGGAAGAAAATCCCGGATTGCAAGGCTGGGCAAGCAGCGCAATCAGGTGCGGTGATGGCGGATGCA
>JAKAVN010000130.1 GCA_021827495.1 Deltaproteobacteria bacterium
CGGCAGTGCCGGATGCCGCGGGGCGGGCGCGCCCGCGATGCCGGACTTTGCGCCCGGCGCGCAGGTGCTGCATCTTGCCGTGCAGGACGACGTGCCGACGCTCGACCCTGCCGCCGGCTATGACACCGCCTCATGGACCTTCGAACAGATGATCTTCGACACGCTGGTGCGCTATAGCGACGGCGGCGTCGACCTGGTCCCGGAGATTGCGGCGAGCTGGGACGAATCGCCCGATGCGACGGTGTTCACGTTCCATTTGCGCCGCGACGCGCGTTTCACCAACGGCCGCGCGGTTACCGCCGCCGACTTCAAGTATGAAATCGAGCGCGTGCTGAAGCCGGCCACGCGTTCGAAAGGGATGGAATATTTTCGCGAAATAGCGGGTGCGGCGGAATTTCAGGCCGGACAGGCGCAAGCAGTCAGCGGTATCGCGGCGCCGGACCCGTGGACGGTCGTTTTTCACCTGGACGGGCCCGATCCGATCTTCGTGCAGAAGCTCGCGATGCCGTTCGCGGCGGCGGTGCCGCGCGAGGAGGTCGAGCGGTGGGGCGAGGATTTCTCGCGCCACGTGGTCGGCAGCGGCCCTTTCAAGCTCGCCCAGTGGATCGGCGGCCAGCGCCTGGTGCTGGTGAGAAATCCCGGCTATTTCATCCGGGGCGTTCCGCGCCTGGACGCGGTGGTCGAGGAAATCGGCGTCAACGACGATTTGCAGTGGCTCAAGTTTGAGGCCGGCGATATCGACGTTTCGAGGATTCCGCCGGCCGAGTTTCTTTACGTGATGAAGACGCCGCGGCTGCGGGCGCTGACGCTCCACATCGTGGACCTCGCGACCGAGTATATTGGTATGAACTGCGGGATGAAGCCGTTCGACGATGTTCGCGTGCGGCGTGCGTTCAACTACGCGATCGACAAGCGCAAGATCATCGCCCTGCTAAACGGCCGCGGCGTCGTCGCCGAGGGGGTCCTGCCACCCGGACTGCCGGGCTTCAATCCCAGGGCGAAGGGCTACCCTTACGACCCCGCCAAGGCGCGCCACCTGCTCGAAGCGGCAGGCCCGGGCAAGGACTTTTCGCCCACGCTGTGGATGCGCGCCGACCGGACCGAGATGATGATCGGCCAGTCGATCCAGCAGGACCTGGCGCTGGTCGGCGTGCATGTCGCGCTCAAGCCGGTGGCATGGGGGCCGCTGCTGGAGGCGATTCGCCAGCCCGGCACGGTTGCGCTGGTGGACCTCGGATGGGAGGCCGATTTTTCCGACCCGCAGAACTTCCTCGAAGTGCTGTTGTCGCGCCAGCAGTGGGGCGCAAACAACGACACCTTTTACTACAACCCCGAGGTCGACAAGTTGCTGGCGGAGGCCGCGCCGCTGACCGGCCGGGCGCGGCGCTATGCGCTGTATAACCAGGCCGCGGACCTCGTGGCCGCCGACGCGCCCTGGGTCTTCCTCTATAATCCAGTGGCTTACGTGATTCGCCAGCCCTGGGTAAACGGCTATGTGCTCAACCCGATGCGCCCCACGCGCCTGGAGCGGGTCTGGCTCTCGCCGCATTCTCACGGCTAGCCGCTGTGCTACGATGCGGCTCCGATGGTCAACAACGGAGTTTCCTACGCGCGCGAGGCGGTCGTCCATCTGCGCCGCGCCGATCCGGTGCTGGCGCGGGTAATCGACGCGGTCGGGCCGATTGAGATCGCGCTGCGCCGCGAGCGTTTTCAGGCGCTCAGCCGCGCGATCATCTTTCAGCAGCTTGCCGGCGCGGCCGCCCGCACCATCTACACGCGCTTCGTCGCGCTGTTTGGGGGCCGGCGCTTTCCCACCCCGCGCCAGGTGCTCGACGCGCCGCCCGAAGAGCTGCGCCGGGCCGGGCTCTCGCGCCAGAAGAGTCTCTATCTGAAGGACCTCGCCGCGCACGTCGCCAGCGGCGCGCTCAACTTCCAGCGCTTCAGTCGGATGGACGACGAGGAGATCGTCGCCGATCTGACGCGCGTGCACGGGGTGGGGCGATGGACCGCGGAGATGTTCCTGATGTTCAATCTCGGGCGGCCAGACGTGTTGCCGGTCGACGACCTCGGGGTGCGCAATGCGGTGCGGCGGCTCTACCGGATGCGCAAGATGCCCGACGCGAAACGGCTGCGCGCGCTGGCCGGACGATGGCGTCCGTATCGGTCGGCCGCCTGCTGGTACCTGTGGCGCAGCGGCGAGATCGTGCTGCCCGACGGCGCCCCGCCGAGTCCCCGCGGCTCGCCGCGCCGCGCGCAAGCCGAGAGACGCGCTGCCGCGCGCGGGCGCGTTGTGGCCAGCGAATGCGTTGTGGAATGATGAGGCCGCGATGGACTACTTCTCCGAGCGACTGCTCGAGGCTCAGCGCCGCAAACGGAGCATCGCGATGCTCGGCGTCGATCCTCAGCTCGACGCGCCCGGGACGCCCGGCCTGCCTGCGGGCCAGACGCTGGCCCACTTCTGCTGCGCGATTGTCGAGGCGTGCGCCGGCTCGATTTGTGCGGTAAAGCCGCAGCTCGCGTTCTTCGAGGCGCGTGGGATGGACGGGATGCGCGCGCTGGCCGAGGTTATCGCGCTCGCACGTGGGCTGGGACTGCTGACGGTCGCGGACGCCAAGCGCGGCGATATCGGATCGACCTCGGCCGCCTATGCCGAGGCCTTCCTGGGTAACGGCGATTTCGGATGCGACGCCGTTACGGTGAATCCTTACCTCGGGAGCGACGCGATCGCGCCATTCGTAACCCGCGTGCGCGCCGGCCGGGGTGTATTCGTGTTGGTCAAGACTTCCAATCCGTCCTCGGGTGAGTTCCAGGACCGCGCCGCCGACGGCGCGCCGGTATGGGAATGGGTTGCGCGGCGGGTCGAAGGCTGGGGCAGCGACTTCGTCGGCCCCAGCGGGCTAAGCCCGGTGGGTGCCGTGGTCGGAGCGACCTATCCGCGGCATGCCGCCCGCGCGCGCGAGCTGATGCCGCATGCGACGGTTCTGGTGCCCGGCTACGGCGCACAGGGCGCAAGCGCGGCCGACGCGGTGCGCGCGGCGCGCGCCGACAGCACCGGCCTGGTGGTCAACGCGAGCCGCAGCCTGATGTACGCCTATCTCAAGCGGCCCGGCTGCGCACCCGCACAGGCGGCGGCCGAGGCGGCCGAGGCGATGCGGGTGGAACTCAACGCCGCGCTGGGCGCGCGCGGCGCCTGAGCGGGGCAACTCGCTATTTCAACGGAAAATCGGGGATGGCCTGTGGCAAAGGATGCGCCGCCTAGGTGCGCATCAATTCGACTTCGTCGGCGGCGAGCGTCGCGTAAACCTCGCGTTCGATTGAGCGGTAGCGGTCGATCGCCTCATCGGCCTTGGCTTCGACGCCATCCGCGCGCGCGATCTCGCGCATCTTCTTTTCGATCCACGACAGGTGCCAGGTTTCGTCCTCGGTGACGGCCTTAAGCACTTCGCGGGTCTCGTCGTCGACGTTGGGCAACGCGGCGTGCGCCATGTAGCGGCTCTGCGCACGTTCCTCGACGACTACGGTCAGCGCGAGCAGTTCAACCACGGTCTTGGGTACGCCGATGCGCAGGCCGAGCCGGCGCTGGTAGCCGTCGGCCAGCATCAGCGGAGTGCCGCCGAGGTCGGCGATGCGCCGGGTCCATAGCCAGGCGTGGCGGGTCTCGTCGGCCAGATGCTTGGCCATCTTGAGCTGCGAATCACCGTCTTTCATATGGCCGATCAGGTTGAACAGCAGGCGCGCCCCACGCAATTCGGCATCGCGGTAGACGCTGAAAATCAGAATCTGCTTATCGACCGCCGACATCCGGGCTCGTTCTGTCACCTGGCTTGAATCCATTACTCTTTTGCTCCTCCGCCCACGCCCCTGGCTATCTCGCCCACCAAACCGTCACGAAAACGCTACAATTTTTCACCCCTAGGCAAACGGACAACACATTGAGCGGCAGACCAAGCGGTTAACTTTTAATTATTTCATTGAGCATGCCCGGTCAAGCTGGAAGGCGCGCAGCTTTGGGCCTCCGATTGGCTCAAAATCACGGCTTGTTATACAAGTACGCGCAGCGCGGTCCAGGGGCTCCGTAAGTTTTTCGTTCCGCCTCAAAGACGCCAGGGCTGCGCCGAGACGCTATGTCCGTGACCGCCGACGCTTATTGGCTCGCCCTGCGACGTGTCCACGGCGCCGGACCGCGCACCTGCCGCCTGCTCCTGGAGCGGTTCGGCTCCGCCGAACAGATTTTCAAAGCCGCCGAAGAGGAAATCATCGCGGCCGGCGTCGGGCGCAACGTCGCGCGCGCGATCACCGGCTTCAATGAGTTCGCGCCGCTGGAGAAGGAGCTGTGCGAATTGCCCCGGCTCGGTGCGCGTCTGGTGCGATGGACCGACGCCAACTATCCGCCCAACTTGAAACAGATCGCCGACCCTCCTCCCTACCTCATCGCGCGCGGCCTGCTTGAGCCCAACGACGCCGCCTGCGTGGCGGTGGTCGGGGCGCGAGCGGCCAGCGAAGCCGGGTTGCGGATGGCGCAGCGGCTGGGCTTTGAACTCGCCGCGCATGGCTTCGTCGTGGTCAGCGGGCTTGCCCGCGGAATCGACGGCGCGGCCCACCGCGGAGCGCTAGAAGCCGGCGGCCGCACCGTCGCAGTGCTGGGATGCGGTATCGACGTCGCCTACCCGCCCGAGCATCGCGGGCTCGCCGATACGATCATCGAACGCCGCGGCGCCATCCTGAGCGAACTCCCGCTGGGCAGCGCGCCGCTGCCCGAGAATTTTCCCAGCCGCAACCGCATCCTGTCGGGTCTCTCGCTCGGCGTCGTGATCGTCGAGGCGGCCGAGAGGAGCGGCTCACTGATAACCGCGCGGATGGCGCTCGAACAGAATCGCCAGGTCTTCGCCGTTCCCGGCAGCCCGCTCAGCGGCAAGACGCGCGGCAGCAATCGCCTGCTCAAGGATGGCGCCGTGCTGGTGGAGTGTGTCGAGGATGTGATCGAAGACCTCGCACCTCAAATGGCCGGCAAGGCGTCATCGCTGACCGAGCGCGCGGCGGCGGCCTCCGAAGCAGCGGCGGCGGCCTCCGAAGCAGCGGCTGCGGCTGCGGCAACAGTAACCGCCCAGGGCCTTCCAAGAGCGCAGCTTGCGTCGCAAGCCGCTGGCGCAAGAATGGCTCCCGAGCGATCAAGAGCGACAACGTGGGGGAATCCACCCGCGGATTTAGTCGAAGACGAGACTAAACAAATTCAAACAATCTTAAACTGCCTAACGGATGCTCATGCTCTCCATGTCGATGCGATGATTGAAAGCTGCCAGCTTCCCCCGCAAACTGTGCTTAACTTATTATTGGAGCTTGAGCTCAGGGGTCTGGTTGTTCAGCATCCTGGCAAGCTCTTCACACTACCCTAGGCCCGGTCCCTTAGCTGCCGGGCGGCCCGGGGCTGAATTCCGCAGGCTGGAGGAAGGGTGGCAAAGAATCTCTTAATAGTCGAATCGCCTGCCAAGGCAAAAACCATCAAGCGCTATTTGGGGTCCGACTTTCAAGTGATCCCCTCGGTTGGTCACGTGATGGATTTGCCCAAGAGCACGCTCGGGGTGGATGTCAAGGACGACTTCAAGCCCGAGTATCATGTGATCGCCGGCAAGGCGAAGGTGCTCAAGGAAATCCAGGCGCAGGCCAAAAAGGCCGACAACGTCTATCTGGCGACCGACCCCGACCGTGAGGGCGAGGCGATCGCGTGGCATATCGCCGACCAGCTCGGGAAGATCAAGGGCAGCGTCCGTCGCGTCCTGCTGCATGAGATAACGCGGGGGGCGGTGCGTCAGGCGGTGGCAAATCCGGAGCCGCTTAATCACGACCTGTTCGACGCCCAGCAGGCAAGGCGAGTACTCGACCGGCTCGTCGGTTACCAGATAAGCCCGCTGTTGTGGGACAAGGTCAAACGCGGAATCAGCGCCGGGCGGGTCCAGTCGGTGGCGCTCAGGATAATCGTCGAGCGCGAGAAGGAGCGTGAAGCGTTTCGCGCCGAAGAGTACTGGACGCTCGATGCGCGCCTCGAGGCCGGCAATCCGCCTCCGTTCAAGGCTCGCCTTTACAGCCATCGCGACCAGCGCATCGACAACAAGGCTTACAAGTTACCCGAGGCCGAGGCCCGCGCGATCATCGCCGCCTGCGAGAACGTCCCCTTCGTCGTGCGCAAGGTCGAGCGCAAGGAGGTGCGGCGCACGCCGACGCCCCCCTTCATCACCTCGCGCCTGCAGCAGGAGGCCTCACGCAAGCTCTACTTTTCGCCCTCGCGCACGATGAAGATTGCGCAGCGCCTGTACGAGGGCGTCGAACTGGGCGACCAGGGCGCGGTCGGCCTTATCACTTATATGCGCACCGACTCGCCGCGCGTCTCCGACCAGGCGTTGGCCTCCGTGCGCGAGTATATCGGCAAGCGCTACGGCGCCGACTACATCCCCGAGCGGCCCAACTTCTACCGCTCTTCCAAGGCCGCCCAGGAGGCCCATGAGGCGATTCGCCCCACCGCGGTCGAGCGCGACCCTGAATCGATGGCGCGTTACCTGGGTAAGGATGAACTGGCGCTCTATACGCTCATCTTCAACCGCTTCGTCTCCAGCCAGATGAATCCCGCGGTTTACGACCGCACCACCGTCGATATCGAGGCGGGCGCGGCGGTTTTCCGCGCCACCGGCCAAGTGGTCAAGTTCGACGGCTTCATGCGCGTATACACCGAGGGTCAGGACGAAGTGGCCTCTGACGACGACGAGGCGGCGACGCTGCCGGCGATGCGCGAGAGCGAGACGCTTAAGCTCCTGGGCTTCGAGCCCGAGCAGCACTTCACCCAGCCGCCGCCGCGCTTCAGCCAGGCGACGCTCATCAAGGAGCTCGAGGACAAGGGCATCGGCCGCCCGTCGACCTACGCCGCGATCATGACTTCGATCCTGAACCGCGAGTACGTCGAGGAGGACCCGAGCAAGCGGATGCGTCCGACCTCGCTCGGCCGCACTGTCGCCGAATTGCTGATCGTGGCCTTCCCCGATATTCTCGAGGTCAGCTTCACGGCGCAGCTCGAGGAGGAACTCGACGAGGTCGAGAACGGAAAGGAAAACTGGGTCAAGACGCTGCGCCGCTTTTACGGGCCGTTCCAGAAGTCGCTGGGCGAGGCGAAGAAGAAGATGCCGACGGTCAAGCGCAAGGGCCTGCCGACCGGGCTCAAGTGCGATCTCGACGGCGGCGAGATGATGATCAAGTGGGGGCGCAACGGCGAGTTCCTGGCCTGCTCCAACTATCCCAAGTGCACCAACACCAAGGAGTTCATCCGCGACGACCAGGGCAACATCGTGCCACAGGAGCGCCAGGCGCTCTCGACCGAGCCGACCGCCGAGGTCTGCGAAAAGTGCGGCAAGCCGATGGTGCACCGGCGCTCGCGCTTCGGCGAGTTTCTCGGCTGCTCGGGCTATCCGGACTGCGACGGTATCAAACGCCTGAAATCGGACCCGGTCAGCACCGGCGTCAACTGCCCTGATTGCAAGGAGGGCGAGGTGCTGGAGCGGCGCAGCCGCCGCGGCAAGTTGTTTTTCGGATGCGCGCGCTATCCCAAGTGCAAGTTCGCGAGCTGGGACCGGGTCGTGGCGCAGCCCTGCCCGCAATGCGGCTCGGCCTACCTGGTCGAGAAGGTGACCAAGCGCGAGGGCGCGCGCTGGCAATGCCCCAACAAGGAGTGCGATTACCGCGCCCCGGTACCGGCCGCCGCGCCCCCCAGCGGCAGCGCCCCCGCGCCGGCGCCCGCGAGCCCGTAGGCGGCCGCGCCCTGCGGCGCCGCGGTTACCCTGGACCGCGAAGACTACGCACTGCTGAAAGCACTGGCAGAGGAGCATCGCCCGCGGCTGACACTCCAATACATCGTTCAATACGCCGTGCGACGGCTACTGGAAGGCGGGAGACGCTCCGGGTTGGCTAGGCAACTTCGAGATCCTCTGAGAGGGAAAATCCGCGGGGATCGAGATAGGGTGAGCTGAACGTCTATAGAGATCGAGGCGGAAAACGATGGGCGGGACACTTGACGGGCCGGAACGGGGCGTCGCCTACGCTCCGGGACTACACGACGCGCTGGATTTCAACGGCCACGTTCGTGGCCTCACGCATGACTTCTATCACTATCCTGCTCGGTTCTCGCCAGAATTTGCTCGAACTGCGATTGCCGAGTTTTCAGCTCCGGGAGACTGGGTCCTCGATCCGTTTATGGGAGGAGGTACGAGTATCGTAGAGGGAATATCCTTGGGTCGAAATATGCTCGGCGTAGATATAAACGCTTTGGCCCATTTCGTAACCAACGTCAGAACGAGGCCCCTATCCCGTGCGGACGAAGAATTGATTCTAGTGTCGTGTAACGTAAATAATTATAGGACCCGGTGTCGCGATACTGCCTAAATGTTCGCGAACTCGCGCCTATTTCCGGCATAACTGGCGCGCGGATGCTAAACATATTTGCGTTACACGACACCAGCATCGTGAACGCCGAGACGAAGGGTTTTCCTCGAGTTTCGGTCTGGACGTCTTCGACTGTTATATTGACCGTCATCGAGTCGCCGGGCTTTGCGTCCCACGGAGTGCGAAATCGTGCAGTGAATGCGCCATTCCAGAGATGGGACTGCTCTATCAGGTTAGGTGGATCGGTGGTTATTCGCCCTGGCGAATCTGAGCGACTAAAATAATCGTTGACGACGTCTGTTTCGAATTCGATGCGGGTCGTTCTGTTGATTGGGCATTTCTTCAGCAGCCCTTCACGCGGATTTTTCGCCAAGCGAAAGTATGTCGGAAATTTCTGGCCCACGAACGGGACCGGAGTTCCAAGGCCGGTTCTTGTCACGAGCTGATCGCCCAAGTTGAACAGAGCGGAAAGCGCCGGATCGCTCCGTAGTAGTTCATTGAAAAAGGTCGCCGTTTCGTTACGGTCGCTGATATGCCGTTCGATGTCCTTTTTCCTCCTGGCGGCGTTGATCTCGCGCAGGCCGGGATGTTCTCGCAAGGCCTGTTCGAGCTCGTCGACAATCAGGTCGTAGGCCTCGTTCTTCCGAACCCGATCTCGTGAGGCCATGAAAAAGTCCTCGCGAACCGTAGCATTTATACTTGTGCAGTCGACTGACACCAGAAGGTGGTCTTTGAGGTAATCAAATTTAGGGCGCCTGCTGATGAAGTCTGCAGGCAGCCCGCCGTGGACCTGCTTGTTTACGGTGAAGAAGAAGCCGCGAGGAACGTGGCGATGGCTAACCTCCTCTTTGAAAACTACGATTCGATATGGAAGCTTTCCGATGCCGCGAAGTTGCAGAAGGGCATATGCCGGAAAGTTGGACTCGACTTTTCCTTTGTCGGTATCGTCATTGGAGTCAACAGACACCCATACGCCAGAGATAGTGGTGCTGAAATAATTTGCGAAATAATCGCGTGTTTCGGTCAGCCGAAAGGGCAAGCAGGGTGAGTGCAGGTAACGTTCGAGCTCATAACGCGCTTCCGTAGTCGCGATGCTGCGCGCCTTCCAACGACAATTGTAGAGCTTGATGCAGCTACCGTGCTGTAGAGCTGATGCATAAGGTCTTGGGCGTATGCCAGTCCGCTTTTCCGGCAGTACACTTATGGTCTCGGCGTGGAACCTTGGAACCTCGCCCTCTGGCGCGAGATACACGTACATCGAGCCGCGGCGACCTGCCGTCGGTTTCATCCGATGAACCACCGTGAAGCCCCACATCGCGGCGCTAGTGTCGTGTAACGCAAATATGTTTAGCATCCACGCGCCAGTTATGCCGGAAATAGGCGGGATTTCGCAAACATTTAGGCAGTATCGCTACACCGGGTCCTATAATTATTTACGTTGCGCGACACTAGTATTACCCGGCGAGAAAGGGCAGGCAGGATTTCGCCTAGCAGGCGGTTGATAAACGCTCGAATTTCATTCCGATATAATTCGTCTGATTGGCTAATCGGATCAGTGGAGGAAGCGGCGGATGCGGGGTGAAGAGCGACGGCAGCG
>JAKAVN010000131.1 GCA_021827495.1 Deltaproteobacteria bacterium
AAGTTCTCGGCGTTTTTCATCTACGGCCTGTTCATGTCGATGTTTCTTTACCCGCTCTACGGCAACTGGGTATGGGGCGGGGGATGGCTGGCGCAGATGGGCGTGAACTTCGCGCTGGGCCACGGCCACGTCGACTTCGCCGGATCCTCGGTGGTGCACATGACCGGCGGCGTCACCGCGCTCGCGGGCGCGATGGTGCTCGGGCCGCGCATCGGCAAATTTCGCCGCGACGGAGCGATTGGCGCGCTGCCGGGGCATAACCTGCCGATGGCGATCATGGGCACGCTGATCCTGGCCTTCGGATGGTTCGGTTTCAACGCCGGGTCGACGCTGGCCGCCTCCGACCCGCGCATCGGCCTGATCGCGGCCAACACGATGCTGGCTTCGGCGGCGGGCGCGCTCGCGGCGCTGCTCTATCTGTGGCAGCGTTACGCCAAGCCGGATGTCGCGATGGCGTGCAACGGGTTGTTGGGTGGATTGGTCGCGATCACCGCGCCGTGCGCCTTCGTCACGCCGGCCGCGGCCGTGCTCATCGGCGCGATTGCGGGTCTGCTGGTGGTCGCTGCGGTGCTCGCGCTGGAGCGCCGCTTTCGCATCGACGATCCGGTGGGTGCGATCGCGGTGCATGGCGTATGCGGGACGTGGGGCGCGCTGGCGCTGGGGCTGTTCGCCGACGGCAGCTATGGCGAGGGATGGAACGGGGTCAGCGGGCCGGTGCGCGGATTGCTGTTCGGCGGCGCGGGCCAGTTCGTCGCGCAGTTAATCGGCGTCGCGGTCAATCTGGTGGTGGTGTTCGGCCTCGCGCTGGCGTTCTTCGTGATCGTCGAGCGCACGATCGGCAATCGTGTTCCGGCGGAAGTCGAATGGACCGGGCTGGACGCGCTCGAGATGGGTAGCGACGCCTATCCCAACGTCTGACCCGCGGTTGCGAGGGCCGCGTTTGCCTTGAACCGCCCCGGACATCTTTAAATGTTTATGTTCCGGACGTCTCCTATATTTATGACAACAGGGCGGCAGCCTCGGTTGCCCACGGGGTGGATTTTTGTTAGCGCATTGGGGTTGCGGCCGGAGCAGGCCGCCCCGGATTTGCAACGAAGGCACGTAGCTCAGTGGGAGAGCACTTCCCTGACACGGAAGGGGTCGGCGGTTCAAATCCGCCCGTGCCTACCAGCTTGTCTTGCGCTACAATAGCGCCATGAGTATTCCCGACCGCCAGTTTTGCGTGCCCGCCCAGCTCATGCTTTCATGCATCCATTCATGATCGTCCATCGCCTGCCGACTGCCGCCGGCGCGCCGCCGATGCCGACGTTCACCATCGCGACGTCCACCGCCGAATGAGCGCGCAAGTTACCGTATCGCTCGACGGGCAGCATCGCAGCGTGCCGCGCGGGACCACGGTCAGCGATTTGCTCGACGGCGCGCGCGGGCGTGACGTCGTCGCCGCGCGGGTCAACGGCAAGCTGGTTGATCTCGGCCGTCCGATCGAGGAGGACGCCACCATCGAGCCGGTCAAGGCCGACAGCCCCGACGGACTCGGCGTGCTGCGCCATTCGACCGCCCATCTGATGGCCCAGGCGGTGCAGAGCCTCTATCCGGGCACGCAGGTGACGATAGGGCCGGCCATCGAGGACGGCTTCTTCTATGATTTCGCGCCGCCCGCCCCGTTCACGGCCGAGGACCTGCCGAAGATCGAAGCCCGGATGCGCGAGCTGGCGAAGGCCGACCTCAAGGTCGAGCGACTCGAGGTCGCGCGCGCCGAGGCGATCGAACGCTTCGCCGCGATGGGCGAGTATTACAAGGTCGAAATCCTGAGCGGCATCCCCGACGGTCGCGTGTCGCTTTACCGCCAAGGTGACTGGATGGACCTGTGCCGCGGCCCGCACGTCCCGGCGACCGGCTACCTCCGCGCCTTCAAGCTGACCAGCGTGGCCGGCGCCTATTGGCGCGGCGACGAGCGCAACGCGATGCTGTCGCGGATTTACGGGACCGCGTTCGCGCGCAAGGAGGCGCTGGAGGAGCATCTCAAGCTGCTCGAGCTGGCGCGCGCGCGCGACCATCGCAAGCTCGGCCGCGAGATGGGCCTGTTCCTGTTCGACCCGGTCTCGCCCGGCTCGCCGTTTTTCCTGCCCAAGGGCGCGATCATCTACAACGCGCTGGTCGATTACATGCGCCGCCTGTACCGGCGCTACGGCTTCGACGAGGTGATCACGCCGCAGGTCTTCCGCAACGAGCTGTGGCATACCTCGGGCCACTGGGACAATTTCCGCGAGAACATGTTTTTGACCACCGATCGCGAGGGCGGCGCTTCGGACGAGATCGATGCGAGCCCCCAGGGATGGCGCAAAGGCTACGCCTTCAAGCCGATGAACTGCCCGGGGCACACGTTCGTTTACCGCGCCGCCAAGCGCTCGTACCGCGAGTTGCCGCTGCGGATCGCCGACTTCGGCCGGCTCCATCGCGCCGAGCGCTCGGGCGCGCTGCACGGCCTCACGCGCGTGCGCACGATGGCGCAGGACGACGCGCACGTCTTCTGCACCGCGGCGCAGATCGGCGGCGAGATCGACCTCAACCTGCAGATGGTGCGCGACGTCTACCAGGCGCTGGGCTTCGAGCGGCTGGAAGCCAAAGTCGCCACGATGCCCGACAAGCATCTCGGCACCGCGGAGCTGTGGCGCACCAGCGAGGCGATTTTGGGCGACGCGCTCACGCGCAACGGGCTCAAGTACGATATCAACCCAGGCGAGGGCGCGTTTTACGGACCGAAGATCGAAATTTACGTGCCCGACGCGCTCAAGCGGCGATGGCAGCTTGCCACCATCCAGCTCGACTACAACATGCCCGAGAACTTCGGGCTGACCTTCACCAACGCGGCCGGCGCCGAGGAACGTCCGGTGATGATCCATCGCGCCATCCTGGGCTCGCTCGAGCGCTTCATCGGCGTGCTGCTCGAGCATACCGGCGGCGTGCTGCCGTTTTGGCTCGCGCCCGAGCAGGCGCGGGTGCTGTCGCTGAGCGAAAAGGTCGAGGCTTACGCCGCCGAGGCGGCCGGCCTTCTCAAGCGCGCGGGCTTTCGCGCGGCGCCCGATCTGCGCAACGAGAAGCTGGGCTTCAAGGTGCGCGATGCCGAGCTGGCCAAGGTGCCGTACATGGTGGTTGTGGGCGAGCGCGAAGCGGCCGCGCGCAGCGTATCGCTGCGGCTCTTGCGCGGGGCCAAGAGCCAGGTCATGGCGCTTGAAAATCTGGTCGATCTGCTCAAAAGTGAGCCCTTGCCGGGCTAGCCAGCCGTGTCGGCGGCCGACGGAACGATTCAAACTGTATTGCCGTTGATGCGACAACTACCAATTCAGCGGCAAGTCGGCTGAGATGCCGACGGAGGTGATTTATTCGTAGAGATTTTCGTACCCCGCCCCCGCGCGAGCCGGCGATTAGGGTGAACAACCAGATCCGCGTCCCGGAAGTCCGGGTAATCGACGTCGACGGCCGCCAAGTCGGAATCCTGAGCACCCGCGAGGCGATCCGGGTGGCCGAAAGCCGCGGCCTGGACCTGGTCGAGGTCGCACCGGCGGCCCAGCCCCCGGTTTGCCGCGTCACCGATTTCGACAAGTACCGATACGCGCAGAAGAAGAAGACCCACGACTCCAAGCGCCATTCGACAGCCACGGCGATCAAGGAAGTCAAGATGGGCGCGCGGACCGACAAACACGACATCGAATTCAAAATCAAGCACATCCGGCGCTTTGTTGGCGAGGGCCAGCGTGTTAAGCTCTCGATTTCGTTCCGCGGCAGGGAGATAACCCATCCCGAGCTGGGACGCACGTTGCTCGATTCGATTGTCGCGCAGGTGCAGGACGTCGCGCAGGCCGATGGATTGCCCCGCATGGAAGGGCGTAACATGTCGATCCTGCTGACGCCGCGCTGAGCGGAACGAATCGCACGACTGGAACGCGCGCCTGAATAAGTGACTTGGAGCGAGAGCCACAATTAATGGGCAAACTGAAGACCAATCGCAGCGCCGCCAAGCGCTTCACTGTGAGCAAGACCGGCAAGGTCAAGCACAAGAAGGCCTACCTGCGCCATCTGCTCTCGTCCAAGAACCGCGGGCGCAAGCGGCGGCTGGGCCGCGCCGGGTCGCTCAACGCGACCGACAACCGCAATACGCGCAAATTGATCCCGTACCTCTAGCGATGCGCCGACTCGGAACTCGAAGCGCAATTCGATAGACGATTCCCAAGGCACTCCAAAAGGAAGGACTGAACCGCCGATGCCTCGCGCCAAGGGTGGCCCCAAAACACGCCGCCGCCATAAACGACAGCTCAAGCTCGCCTCCGGCTTTGTCGGCGGACGCAAGCTCTACCGCCAGGCCCGCAGCACGCTGGAGAAGGGGCTGACTTACGCCTACCGCGACCGCAAGCAGAAAAAGCGTGACTTTCGCTCGCTCTGGATCGCGCGGATCAACGCCCTGGCGCGCGAGTACGGGCTCAGCTACAGCCGCATGATCGACGGCCTCAAGAAGGCCGGCGTCGAAATCGATCGCAAGCAGCTCGCCGTGCTTGCGCTGGAGCGCGACCGGCTCTTCGCCGAATTGGCCAGCACCGCCAAGCAGGCGCTCGGCGCAGCCGAAGCCGCAGCCGCCTAGGGCCAGTGGGCCCCCGTGCGGCTCACCAGGACCATGTGGCGTGCGTCCACATGGTCTTTTGTTTGGCGCGTCATCGCGTATTTGGCGCGCCCTCGCGGCACGCACGTGGGCTTGAGCGCGCGCATGCAGGCTTGAGGACAGGATGAGAGAACAGCTGGAGGCTCTTCGCGCCGCGGCGCTGGCGGAACTGGGCGACCGCGCCAGCGCCGAGCAAATCGAGGCAGTGCGCGTGCGCGTGCTCGGGCGCGGCGGCGAACTGACCGAGGTGATGCGCCGCATGCGCGAGGTCCCGGCCGCGGAACGCCCGGCCATCGGCCAGCTGGTCAACCAGGTAAAGCGCGAGATCGAAAGCCGCCTCGAGGCGCTCCAGGAGCGCCAGCGCGCCGCCGCGCTGGCGCGCTCGCTGGGCGAGGCGCGCCTCGACGTGACCCTGCCCGGCGCGCGCATCCCGCGCGGCCGGCTTCATCCGCTGACCCTGGTGATGGAGCAGATGCTCGACATCTTTGCCTCGATGGGCTTCGAGGTGGCCGCCACCCAGGACGTCGAGGACGACTTCCACAACTTCGAGGCGCTCAACTTTCCGCCCGACCATCCGGCGCGCGAGATGCAGGACACGTTTTTCCTGCCCGGCGGGATGCTGCTGCGAACCCATACGTCCAACGGACAAATCCGCGTGATGCAGCATCGCAAGCCACCGCTGGCGGTGGTCTGCCCCGGCAACTGCTACCGGCGCGACGAGCTGAGCGTGCGCGCCTCGCCGATGTTCGGCCAGATCGAAGGCTTCATGGTCGACCGCGCCGGGCGGGTCACGATGGCGCATCTGAAGGGCGTGCTCAGCGAATTCGCGCGCGCTTTCTATGGGCCGCAAACCGCAGTGCGCTTCCGTGCGTCCTTCTTTCCCTTCACCGAGCCCAGCGCCGAACTCGACATAAGCTGCCTGCTCTGCGCGGGCGCCGGATGCCGCGTGTGCAAGCAAAGCGGATGGACCGAAATTCTGGGTTCGGGGATGATTCATCCCAACGTACTGCGCAAGGTCGGTTACGATCCGGCCGAGTACCAGGGCTTCGCCTTCGGGATGGGCGTCGAACGGCAGGCGCTGCTCAAGCTCGGCGTCGACGACATGCGCCTGTTCTTCGAAAACGACCTGCGCTTCCTTGGCCAGTTCCCGTCCTTCGCCGCGAGATCGGCGTCATGAAACTGCCGCTGAGCTGGCTCGGCGAGTTCGTCAGGCTCGAAGCCGACACCGGCGAGCTTTGCCGCCGCCTGACACTGGCCGGGCTGGAGGTCGAGAGCGCCGAGCGCGTCGCCCCCGGATTCAGCGGCGTCTTCGTGGCGCGCGTGCTCAAGGTCGAGCGCCATCCCAACGCCGACCGCCTCAACCTGTGCGACGTCGACGCTGGCGCGGTCGGCCGCTTCAGCGTGGTTTGCGGCGCGCCCAACGTGACGCCCGGGATGACCGCGCCCTTCGCACGCCTGGGCGCGCGGCTCATCGGCAGCGGACACGGCGGCGGCCAGTGCTTGGCCAGCCTGCAGGAAGTTCCGCCACTTCAGGCAGCGGTTATCCGCGGCGTGCGCTCGGAAGGGATGCTGTGCTCGGAGCGCGAGCTGGGATTTTCCGAGGATCACGCGGGCATCCTGGCGCTGCCGGACGACGCGCCGCTGGGGGCCGAGCTGGCCTCCTATTTGCGCGCGGACGATACCGTGCTCGATATCGCGATCACACCCAACCGCGGCGATTGCCTGTCGATCCTCGGGCTGGCGCGCGAAGTGGCGGCGCTGTTCGGGCTGAAACTCAAGCCGCCGGCCATCAAGTCCGCGCTGCTCATGCCGCGCGCCGGGCAGGCGAACGCGGGCAATGGCGGTGGCGCGCTCAGCGTCGATATACTCGCGCCCGAGCTGTGCCCGCATTACGCCGGGCTGCCGATCAGCGGGGTGCAGATTGGGCCGTCGCCGATCTGGATGCGCCGGCGGCTGGAGCTGTGCGGGATGCGCGCGTTGAACAACGTGGTCGACGCGACCAATTACGTGATGCTCGAACTGGGACAGCCGCTGCACGCCTTTGATCGCGCGCACATCGCCGCATCCCGGATCGTCGTGCGGCGCGCCGGCCAGGCGCCGGGCGGCGCGTTGGACCGCGAGTTTGTCACGCTCGATAACACGCGGCGCGCGCTCGATCCGGCCGACCTGCTGATTGCGGATCCCGAAAAGCCGCTGGCGATCGCCGGCATCATGGGCGGGCTGAACTCGGAGGTCGGCGCCGCCACCACCGATTTGCTGCTCGAGAGCGCCTACTTCGAGCCGATGACGATCTCGCGCACGGCGCGCCGCCTCGGGCTTAAGAGCGAGGCCAGCTACCGTTTCGAGCGCGCCATCGATCGCGCCGGGCAGATACGCGCGCTGGCGCGCGTCGCCGAGCTGATAGGCGCGAGCGCCGGAGGCAAAGTCTCGGGAGCGGCGGTCGATGCCGAGCCGCGGCCCGCACCGGCGCGCCAGGTGATGCTGGATTTGGGCGCCGTGAATTCGATCCTGGGCGTCGCGGTTCCCGGCGCCGAGGTCCGCCAGCGTTTGCGCGCGCTGGGCGCCAAGGTCAAGTCGGCGGGCGCGCGGCGCTTGATGGTGGCGCCGCCGCCGTTTCGTCCCGATCTCAACGAGGCCGCCGACTTCGCCGAGGAGATCGCGCGGCTTAAGGGGCTGGCCGAGATTCCCGCCACGCTGCCCGAGCGCGCCTCCACGCCCGCCACGCCGAACGATTACCGGGGCTTTATGCGCGCGGCGCGCGAGATGATGGTCGGCGCGGGCTTGACCGAGGTGAAGACCATCGCGTTCATCGCGCCGGCCGACAATCAGCGCTACCCGGGGATGGGCGGCGGAGCGGTGCCGGTCACCAATCCACTCTCCGCGGAACTGGGCGAGCTGCGCCTGAGCCTGGCGCCTGGACTGCTCGGCGCGCTGCGCTTCAATCTCAACCGGCAGGCGGCCGCGTTTCACGCCTTCGAGATCGGCAAAGTGTTTGCGATGCGTGGCGGCGCGCCAGGCGAACACGAGCGGCTGGCCGCGATAAGCTGTGGCGACTTCGCGCTGGGCGCGGTGGGACAGCCGGCTACGGCGGCCAGCTTCTGGACGCTCAAGGGGGTGCTCGAACAATGGCTCATCGCGCTCGGCGCGGCCGCGCGCGTCGAGTTCGAGGCGGCGGGCGAAGCCGAGCACCACTTCCTGCATCCGGGGCGCGCGGCGCGGGTGCTGTTCGAGGGCGAACCGATCGGATACCTCGGCGAACTGCACCCGGCGGAAGCGGTAAGACTAGAATTGACCAACCCCTGCGTGCTAACTGAACTTGACTTGGTACATCTCATCGCCTATGGTTTTCAGCCGCGCCAACAGGTCACTGGCCCACCGCGATACCCTGCTGTCCGGCGCGATCTCGCATTGGTGGTGGAGCGTGACGTATCGGCGGCCCAAGTGATCGCGGCGATCCGGGAAGCCGCGTCGCCGCTGCTGGAAAGCGTGGAAGTGTTCGATGTGTATGAGGGCGGATCGATAGCGCCGGGCAAAAAGAGCATGGCGCTGGCGTGCCGTTACCGGGCGAAAGATCGCACGCTCACGGATGAGGAGGTGAACCGCACCCACGGGGAATTGGTCGAAGGGGCGCGGAGGCGGCTGGGTGCAGAGTTGCGGCAGTAGAAATCCCGCTCCGGGGGAGCGGTTTGGGGGACGATACTGCGCGGAATATGACCAAGGCCGATCTCGTGGACCTAATCTACGAGCGCGTGGGCTCATCCAAAAAGGAGGCCTGCGAGGTCGTAGAGGAGGTCTTCAAAATTATCGAGGACAGCCTGCGGCAGGGCGGGAAAGTAAAAATTTCCGGCTTCGGCAGCTTTACCGTCAACCATAAGCACGCCCGCCGGGGGCGTAATCCCCAAACCGGGATTACTATCATCATTGACTCGCGCCGCGTGCTATCCTTTAAACCAAGCCAGGTTCTCAAGCATCTGGTAGCCGACGGCGCCAAACGAACCGTATGACTTCCGCCGCACGCACGGCGCGCCCTTCGCCGCGCAAGAACCCGCGCCCCCTAAGCGGCGGCGCCCAGGCTGGCGGCGAGCGTCTGCTTAAGATCGGCGAGGCGGCCAAGCTGCTCGGCATGGAAGCCTACGTGCTGCGTTTCTGGGAGACGCAGTTTCCCTTTCTGCGCCCGCGCCATGGCCGCTCCAAGCATCGCTTTTACGGCGAGCAGGATCTCGAAAAGCTGCGACTGATCAAGCGCCTGCTCCATCAAGAGCGCTTCACCATCGAGGGCGCAAAAAAGTATATCCGCGAAGTCGGACTCGAGCGCGCGCTCGGCGCGATGCCCGGCGCCGCGGCGGCCCACCTCGAAGTTCCAGGTGCGGCGCCCACGGCCGGCCCGCCGGGCGAGGCCAGCACGCGAGGCGCCGGCGGCGAGACCGTGCGCCGCGCGCTGGCCGAGGTCCGGCGCGACCTCGAGTCGCTGCACAAGCTGCTCGAAAATTAGCGCAAATCAGTGAAGGCCGGCCGCGCGGCCCCGAGCCTAGCCGGCCACCTGCTCGCCAGCTGCGTCGCGCACCAGGGCCGGCGCGGCTGCCGTCGCGGCCCGTTCGATCAAATCGCGCACCGTCAATCCGCCGAGCGTCTCGCGCTCGGCCTGGCGCAGCCGCTCGACCATCGCGGCCACGCGCGCGTCGGAGGAGACCATCGCCGGGCCGCCGCCCCTGACGCATTCAACCACTTCACTGAGCGCGATCGTCGAGAAGTCGCGGGCGAGGAAGAGTCCGCGCTCGCCGCCGGCGCCGAGCGCCGCTTCGATCACCATCCCGCCGCGCTCGAGCCGCCGCAGCACCTCGACCAGCACGGCCTCGTCGATGCTTAGTTCGGCGGCCAGCGTCGCGGGCGTGACTGTGCCGCGCCGCCCGGCCATCCGCTCGCCCAGCCGCAGCGCCACGGCGAGCGCGACGGCGCGCTCGCTCATCGCCCAGGGGTCCGCGATAAACGGCTCGTTGCGGCGTTCAAAGGCGGCGGTCACCTCGCCGCCCAGCAGCACCACCACCCACCCCATGTACATCCAGGTGAGGAGGACCGGGATCGAGGCGAGGGCGCCGTAGATCGCGGCGTAGCGGTTGACTCCGTATTGAAAATAGATGAAGCCCCATTGCGCGAGCTGGAGCAGGATCGAGGCCACCAGGGAGCCCACGGCGGCCGCGTCGAAGCGGACCCGCCGGTTGGGGAAAAATACGTAGAGGAAAAAGAAGCCGGCCCAGATGGCGAGGCTCGAGCTGATCCATCCGGCGCCGGCAATGTCGGGCAGGCGATGGATCAGGATCTGG
>JAKAVN010000132.1 GCA_021827495.1 Deltaproteobacteria bacterium
CGTGTGCCGCGCCGCCGCGCTGCGCCCCAGCGCGGACGCGCGCGCCCGCTTGGCCGGCGCGCTCGCCCGCGGCCGAAACGCGCGGCGCTTGAGCAACACCCGCCGCTCGCCTTCGAACACCACCTGTCCGCGCTCGTTCACTCCCCAATGGCGAAAGCGCACTTCGCCGACCTCCGCGCTGTTGAAGCCGGCCAAATCGGGCCGCCCGGCCGCAACCGCATCGAAGTCGCGCTTTTCCATCACCTCGGAGAACGCGTAGAGCGTGTCGCCGTGCAGGACCGGCGTCCGAAAACGAATCTTGTCCAGTCCCAGCTCGGCCAACGCCTGCTCGCCCGTATCTTCCATCGCCAGCCCGATCACCAGCGCGGCGGTGACGCCGCCGAAGGTGATGCGATGGCCGATCGGGTTGGAGGCCATCTGGTGCTCGTTGAAATGGCCCTGCGCCGTGTTCATCACCAAGTTGGTGATGAGCACGTTGTCGATCTCGCCGACGGTCTTGCCGCGCGCGTGCTCGAAAACGTCGCCGGGGTTGAAGTCCTCGAAGTAATTGTCGCGCCCGGTCAGGCTCTGCGGCCCCGGCGCGGATCCGTTTCCTGCCTCAGCTGCCATCTTGCCCACTCCCGCCTGATGCTGCCCGGAGCCGCCTAGTCTTGCGGCCCCAGCAGCCGATCCGAGATCACGCGGAGCTGGATTTGCGAGGTGCCCTCGAAAATCTTGGTCAGCCGCGCGTCGCGCCAGTAGCGCTCGATCGGAAAATCCTTGGTGTAGCCGTAGCCGCCGTGAATCTGCAGCGCGTCGCTGGTCACCCGCTCGGCCATCTCGGAGGCGAACCACTTGACCATCGAGGCTTCCTTGTCGCAGCGCCGTTTGCCGTCGATCTCGTTGGCGACGAAGTACATGAACTGGCGCGCGGCCTCGATATTGGCGGCCATCTCGGCAAGCTTGAAGCGGATCGCCTGAAACTCAGCAATCGGATGGCCGAATTGCGCGCGGCGCTTGGCGTATTCGACGGAATCGTCCAGCGCGCCCCGCGCCAGTCCGATCGCGCGCGCCGCGGTATGCACCCGGGCGGTCTCCAGCCCCGACATCATCGCGTAGAATCCGCGACCCTCCTGGCCGAGCAGCGCCGAGGCCGGCAGATGGAAGTTGTCGAAATACAGCTCCCAGGTCTTCCAGCCGAAGTACCCGATCTTGCGGATCGGCGATCCCGAAATGCCGGGCGGGAACCCGCCGCGCTGCTTTTGAATCAGGAACTGGCTGATGCCGACGTGGCGGCGCTTGGGATCGGTCGGCGCCGAGGTGCGCGCGAACAGCACGATGTAATCGGCGCCGTCGGCGAAGGTGCACCAGGTCTTGCTGCCGTTGATCACCCATTCATCGCCCTGGCGCGTGGCCTTGCAGGCGACGTTGGCCAGGTCCGATCCCGCTTCGGCCTCGGAGAGCGAAAACGCGCCCAGCCATTCGCCGCGCGCCATTTTCGGAAAATAGCGGCGCTTGTCCTCCTCGGTCACGCCGCCCCACAGCGAGTTGCCGCGCGCGATGATGCTGGCCACGCTCATCCAGGCCCGCGCCAGTTCCTCGGTCACCAGCGCGTACTCGAACACGCCCAGCCCCAGGCCGCCGTACTCCTCGGGAATCAGGATGCCGAAGTAGCCCAGTTCGGCCATCTGGTCGCGCAGCGACATCGGGATGTCGCCTTGTTCAGGGTCGAGCTTGTTGGCGATGGGCAGGACTTCCTTGATCGCGAAGTCGCGCGCCATCTGCTGGATTAGCTTGCGCTCTTCAGTGATGTAACTCATGGCTGGGCGTTCCTCTTGGTCACTAGATTGGTGCGGCGGAAGTCGATCACCAGCTCGCCGCGGCTGTTGTAGCCTTCGGTATGCCAACTCACGATTCCACCCTCAGGCCGGCTCGCCGATTCGCGCTTCTCGAGCACCGTGCTGCGCGCGCTGAGCGTCTCGCCGGGATAGACGGTGCGATGGAATTTCAGGTCGTCCACGCCCAGGAACAGGCCGCCGGCCTCGCTCAAGTCCTCGACCGAAAGCCCGAACACGGTCAGGAAAACCAGCATCGGGTTCAGTACGACGCCGCCGTGGCCGTGGGCGCGCGCGTAGTCGGCGTTGAAGTACAGCGGGTTGAAGCTCAGGGTCAGGGTCGAGAACAGGCTGTTGTCGCCGTCGTTAAGCGTGCGGCCCCAGTGATGATGATAGACGTGGCCGAGAACGAAATCCTCGTAATGATTTCCCTTGGGCCATTTTTTGGCCCGCGATCTAAGTTCTTCACTCATTCCCGTGCTCCGGATTGATCCGCCCTTTCCTGCCCTGCTCTGCCCGCCGTCACCGACCGGCCCGCGATGTCGGCGCCGCGCTCCTTAATGCCGGTTCGCGCCGTACGCCCCCGGCCATGCGAGCATAGACAATAACGGCCGCGATGCGAACCCCGCGCCGCCGGCGCCGCCGCGGACGCTCGTGGTCGGCGTCATATTGGCGAGTTTGGCCCCATGGAGGCAAGGCTTGCGATCCGCGTGGTGAAGCCGGCTCAACCGCCTGACCGCGACGGAACCCGGCAACGCTTGCGCTGGTTATACTTCCGTCGTACTCGCGGCGAACCAGCCTTGGATGGTATGCGACGGCCGTGGTAGCGTCATTACCCTCGGGTGGGAGTGTCGGATCAGGACTAGCCTTAGAGAAACAGGGGAGTGCCGATATGCATAAATTGATCGCCCCGATGGCTCTGCTGGCGGTTTTGGCCATCGCGGGCGCCGCGCCGGCGCGGGCCGGCGGCGGCTCATCGGCATGGGCCAGGCTCTCCGCGCTGCTCGGCAACCAGCATGATGACAACTTCAAGCTCATCCACGTCGCCGACCTCGCCGCGCTCGAAGCCGTTCCCAACTCGCACGTCGTAATCCTGGACGCCAACGTCGCACCCACGCGCGAGGAGTACGGCGTGATCCCCGGGGCGCGGCTGCTCCCGTCCTATGACAATTACGATGTGGCGACGGAGCTGCCGCCCGCCAAGAATGCCGAGCTGGTCTTCTACTGCGCCAACACGCATTGAATGGCCTCACACGCAGCCGCCCGGCGGGCGGTGGCGGCAGGCTACACGGACGTGAGCGTGATGGTGGACGGAATCATGGGATGGGACGCGGCCGGTCAGCCGCACGACGACGCATCGCCTGGCCAGCACGCGGGGATGTGAACATCGCCGCGTCCGCATTCGATCATCCCGCGCTAGCCATTTTCTTTCGCCGCACCCCGGGCCAAGGCATCGCATGGCGCGGCTAGCCGCAACGCCTCCGGCGGCCGTCGGCGCGCCACCGCGGGAGATCACCCCGCGCGCCATCGTGCTGGGCCTTGGACTCGCGTTGATCCTGGGGGCGGCCAACGCTTACCTGGGGCTGTACGCCGGGATGACCGTTTCGGCGAGCATCCCGGCCGCGGTGATCTCGATGGCGGTGCTGCGAGCGCTCGGCCGTGCGACGATTCTCGAGAACAACGTGGTCCAGACCATCGCCTCGGCCGGAGAGGCGGTCGCGGCGGGCGCGATCTTCACCTTTCCCGCTTTGGTGGTGCTGGGCCACACCGGCGCGCTGCCGTACCGCGACGTCACCATGCTGTGCGTGGCGCGGGCGCCACGATGGGCAGTCTGCTGGTGGTCTTTCTGCGCCGCGCCTACATCGTTGACGAGCGCCTGCCGTTTCCCGAGGGCCTCGCATGCGCCGAGGTCCTGCGCGCCGGCGAGGCCGGCGGGACCAGCGCCTTGCCGCTTTTGTGGGGTGGGCTCGCGGCGGCCGCGCTCAAGGCGGCGCAGGACCTCGCCGGAGTGCTCCCGGACACCGTCCAGACCGCGCGCTGGATCGGCGCATGCACGCTGGCCGGTTCAGCCGACATTTCGGCGGCGTTGCCGGGCGTCGGCTATATCGTCGGCATTCGAATCGCGAGCCTGGTTTTCCTGGGCGGCGCCGTGGCCTGGCTGATCGCCATCCCCATCATGAGCGCCGCGCATCCCGAGTTGCGCCATCTCGATCCCCAGGCGGCGGCGCAGGCGATATGGAGCGGCCAGGTGCGTTATCTTGGCGTGGGCGCGATGCTGGTCGGCGGATTCGCGACGCTGTGGCGGCTGCGCACGCCGATCGGACGGGCGCTGCGCGAGAGCATCCGGATGGCGCGCGCGACGCAGGTGGCCGTGCCGCCGCGCGAGGACCAGGACCTCTCGAACACGGCGGTGCTGGGCGGAGCCGCGCTCTCGATCCCTCTGATCTTCGCGATCTGCCTGATTCTCTCGGGCAGCCTGTTGCTGAGCGCGGCGCTGGCGATCGCGCTCGCCATTATCGGCTTCTTCGCCACCGCGATCGCCGGCTACCTGACCGGAATCGTCGGCGCATCGAACAACCCG
Source organism: Deltaproteobacteria bacterium (assembly GCA_021827495.1). Lineage (GTDB taxonomy): Bacteria > Desulfobacterota > Binatia > Binatales > Binataceae > JAKAVN01. The sequence continues at coordinate 4,396 of JAKAVN010000132.1, forward strand.
GTCTCAGGCGTAACGATCATCGTGCTGCTGGCGATCGCCTTGCTGCTGAAATTGTGGGGCGTGCCGGCCGCTATCGGCCCGCACCTGGCGATCACTGCCGGCGCGGTGGTATGCACGGCGGCCGCGATGGCGGGCGACTCCTTGCACGACCTCGCGACTGGATTCCATCTCCACGCGACCCCGCGCGCGCTGGAGATTTCGGTGCTGCTCGGCGCACTGGCCTCGTCGCTGGTCATGGCGCCGATCCTCAATATGCTGATTAGCGGCTACGGAATCGCCGGCACGCCGGGCGCGCGCGCGGGTGCATTGGCCGCGCCGCAAGCTTTTCTGATGGCCAAAGTGGCGCAAGGCGTGTTCGCGGGCGGCTTGCCCTGGGGCGCGGTCGGCGCGGGCGTGCTGCTCGCGCTGGCGCTGGTCGTCGCTGATCGGATCCTGGAGCGGCGAGGCGCGCGATGGCGAACGCCGGTGATGCCGGTCGCGATCGGGCTTTACCTGCCGCTGGGGCTAAGCGTGGCGATCTTCGCGGGCTCGCTGGCGCGGCTGATGCGCCGCGCAGGCGAGCGCGAGAGCAATAGCGGCCCCGGATTGCTGTTTGCGGCCGGGTTGGTGGCGGGCGAGGCGTTGACGGGCGTGCTCAGTGGCGCGCTGGTGACCGCGGGTCTGAAGCTGCCGCTGCGGTGAGGCGGATGCTTGGCCGGCGATGCGGCAAGCTGGTGATCCGGACCTGCAACCGGCGCAAGCGCGGGATTGATCGCGGCGCCTTAGCAGATGATAATTATTATCAATGACGGAAGTTAAGCTGCTTGGTGGGCAGGGACGCGGCGACTACGCCCAGGCCAGGCTTGCGGAATTCGTCGCCAATTGCCGGCGCAAGAAAATGGCGGTGACGCCGCAGCGCCGGGCCGTGCTGCGCGCGCTGCTCGAATCGGGCGACCATCCGCGCGCCGACCGCGTTTACGCCCGCGTCCGCCGCGAACATCCGCACATCTCGCTCGCCACCGTCCATCGCACGCTCGAGCGCCTATGCGAGGTCGGCGAGGCGCGCAAAGTCACGCCGCTGCACGAGACCGCGCGCTACGACGGCAACACCCGCCCGCATCATCATGTGGTCTGCGTGCGATGCAAGCGGGTCGAGGATCTCGAGGCGCCCGAGTTCGACACCCTGCTCGCCGGGCGGCAGACGCTCGGCGAATTCCATCTGCTCGGATGCTCGGTCGAAGTGCGCGCGCTGTGCCATCGATGCCGCAAACGCACGGCCGGCCGTTCTCCGTCGGCGGCCTAACGCGCCCGCGCCGGCCTCGCCGCGCGCCAGCCCTCTCACTCACGCAATTATTGACACGCGATCGTCTTATGGGCGGCGCTCCTCGGGTGGGCGAAGTTCGCTGAACGCCCGGTAGAGCAGCAGGTCGTAGAGCACCTTCAGCCCGGGGCCAATTATGAACGGCGTGGCCAGCGACACCCCCTGCATCAATATCCCGGCAAACGCCGGAGCGAGCGCCCACCCGCCAAGCCGCACCAGCCCGGTGACGCCAGCGGCGAATGTGCGCTCGCCCGGCTGCACCACCGCCATCACGTAGGACTGGCGCGCCGGCACGTCCATCTGCACCAGCGACTCGCGCGCCAGGAACAGGATTGCCGCCGCGCGAAGGCTCGGCGCAAAGGCGACCGCGGTCATCAGCAGATTGCCCGGTAGGTGGGTGAAGACCATCGTGTTGACCAGCCCGATGCGCCGTGCGAGCCAGGCCGCGACGAACTGGGAGAGCGCGTTGGCGATAGCGGCGCCGAAGAACAGCAGGCCGATCTGGCCGGCGCTCGCGCCGAAGCGCTCGACCAGAAAAAACGACACCAGCGCCTGGGTCATGAAGCCGCCGCCAAGGCTGTCGAGCAGAAACAGCGCCGCAAGCCGCGTGACCACGCTGCGGCTGTGCGGCGAAATCCTGATTCCGGTGTGCGGGCCTTCGCTCTCGACCGCGTGGGTGAGGAACAGATAAAGCATCGCCACCACCAGCATCAACGCCGCGTAAAGCCCCATCCCCACGCGCATCGCGTCCAACTCGCTCACCGCGCCATAGCGCCGTATCAGCGACGGCGCCCCGGCCGCCAGCGCGCCCATCGCGGCGCCCGCCGCCTGCAGCACGTTGTAGAAGGCAAACGTGCTGGTGCGATGCTGGTCGGGTGCGGTCGCGGGCAGGATCGCCTGCTCGACCACCAGGGCGGCGCCGCGGTCGCGCCCCATCCCGTTGAGCATCCCCAGAAACCCGGCCGTGACGATTACGGCTTCGGCCGAGGCGAAGGCCACCGCGAATCCGCCCGCCGCGCACAATAATGCGACCGTAAACAGGAACCGCCGCCGCCCGATGCGGTCGGCCGCAAGCGTCGCCAGCAATGCGGCCAGCGCACCGCCCGCCAATCCCGCCGCGATTACCGCGCCGATAACGAAGGCGGAAAAGTGCAGGCGCTGAAGATAGATTCCGAGCAGCACGCCCGTCATCGCGGTCGCCATCGCGCGCACGAAAGCTGCCGCGAAGACCACCCTGCGGTCGTGTCGATTCCAGCCGCCTTCTGAAAAGGTATCCATCGGACCTGCGCTTGAACTCCCGCCCGGCCTATAATTCATGACGGTGGCGAAATCCGCCACCACCCCGGTGCGGCGGACTGGACGGGCCATCGCCTAAAGCCGCGCGCCGGGCGCGCCCGCGTATGCCAGGCCAGGATTCAACCGCCGCCACCGTGAGCGCCGGCGCCGCGCGCGAGGTCTACGTGCTGCCGCTCGAAGCTGACGGCCCCGCGGTCTTGACCGCGGAGCGCACCGCGGCGCGCAAACCGCCGACTACATCTCGAAGTGGGTGGCGGCCTTGACCTGGCGCGCGTCGTCGCGATGCGCGAGATCGGGATTGCATCCGCGCTTCACCGCCAGCCAGTACGTGAAAAGCTGCAGCGAAAGCAGCAGCGCGAACGGGCTCAGCGCTTCGTCGTCGCCCTCGACCTGGACTCCGACGTCGACCGCCTCGGCCAGCGCCGAGCCCGACCGGGTGTAGACGCCCAGGCGCTCCGCCCCGATCTCGCCGAGCGCGTTGGCCACCTGCTCGGCGCGCGCGCCGGCCGCGCCACCGCCGCTGGCGAGGATGACCAGCGTGTCGCGGTCGGCCGAGCTTATCGGACCGTGCAGAAATTCCTCGATCTGCATCCCCTCGGCGTAAACGAAGCTGGTCTCCTTGAGCTTGAGCGCGATCTCGCGGGCGGTCGGATAGTTGGGCCCGCCGCCGAGCACGAGGATGCGGCGGTAGTTGCGCAACTGCTCGGCCGCGTCGCGTTCGCGCGAATCGTCGCCCAGCCGCCGCCGCATCAGTTCCGGGATGGCCTCGAACTCCTCGAGCGTCCGCTGCGCCTCGAGGCCGCCGCCCCCGGCTTGCGCCCTAAGCTCGAGCGCCAGCATCAACAGCAGCGCCATCGCCGCCGTCAGGCTCTTGGTATGCGCCGCCGACTGCTCCTGCTCGGTCGTGAGCAACAGATGGTCCGCCTGGCGTGCGCCCTCGCCGGGGCCCTGGCCGCAGATTGCGGCGGTTACGATCCCTGCGGCCTTGGCCTCGGCCACCGCGCGCGCCGAATACTGCTTCCATCCGCGATGCGACAGCACCAGCAGCGCGCCGCCCGCCGCAGGTTTAATTAGTCCGTAGAGCACGGCGTCGAACGAGCTTACCGCCCTGACCGAGGCCATCCGGCCAATCGTGCGCAGCCAGTATTCACCGAACATCGCGCCGTTGAGCGAGGTGCCGAGCCCGGCCAGCGTCAGCGACGGCGTGTCCTTGAGCGCGCGCGCCAGGGCCGCGATGCCCTCGCGGTTGCGCACCACGGCGTCGGCGATCGCCGCGGGCTGTGCGCTTATCGCGTCGAACATGTGGAACGGATGGCCGGCGCGCGCCTTGGATGGATCGATTATCGATTGCGTCTTTGACGGCACGTTTGGGGGCCTTTGATGTGATGGCGGCGGTAGGAGTCGAACCTACGACACTGCGGATATGAGCCGCATGCTCTAACCAACTGAGCTACGCCGCCACCGAACCGTCAACATTAGCCGGAGCGGCGTGGGCTTAAAAGAGCCTCAGCTCAACGCGATGGCGCTGGTTTTTGCCTGGCGGCTATGGCGGCCGACCTGGTAGAGCACGCCCTCGGTAAGCTCGATACAGGTCAGCTTGCCGCCGTAAACCAATCCGGTATCGATGCCGAGCTTGTACGGCAAATCGACCATCACCGCCCGCATCGGCGTGTGTCCGAATACCACGGTGGCGCCCAGCCGGTGGGGGCTGAAGATGAATTCCTGGCGAATCCAGAGCATGTCCTCGGCGCGCTGCTCCTCGAGCTCGAGCGCCGGCACCACGCCGGCGTGGACGAAGAGGTAGGGCGGACGCAGGTAGCTGGTGGCCAGGCGCTTGACGAAGTCGAGGTGCGGGTCGGGGATGCGGCCCAGCGCCTCCGGCAGTTCGCGCTCGCCGACGCCGTAGCTGTCGAGCGTGGCGGCGCCGCCGTTGAACAGGAACGACTCTCCGTAATTCCCGGACAACCCGAGAAACGCGCACATCATGTCCTCATGATTGCCCTTGAGGAAGACGAACTCGGCGCCTCCCGCGCGCTCGCGTTCGAGCAGCAGCTCGATGACGTCATACGCCGACGGTCCGCGGTCAACATAGTCGCCAACGAACACCACGGTGTCGCCATGCACCGGCTTGATCGCGTTGAGCATCACGCCCAGCTCATCGGGGCAGCCGTGGATGTCGCCGATCGCAAACAGGCGGCCCGCCGCCGAAGGCCGCTGGGATTTGCCCCGCAGCGTCATCTAATGATTCCGCTCCCGGCTAGTCCCCTGCGGCGCCGCCGCCGATCCCTCCGCGAGCAGTTCGCCGAGCGTCTTGTGATCCTCGATCACGCGGCGCACGGCGGTGTACGGATTGAGGCTTCCAGCGCGAACCTCACCGATGATGCCGTGCGCGCCACCGCTGCTAACCGCCCGAGCGGTGCGCTCTTCCATCTCGGCGCCCAGCACCTCGACGAACTCGCGCATCCGCCGTTCGCCCTCAAGCTCGGGGTCGCGATGGGCGGCTACGTAGTCCGCGTGGCGCGCGATCGCCGCCACCAGCGCGTCGATGCCCTGGTCGGCCGCCGCCTGGGTCAGCAGCACTGGCGGCAGCCATGCGCCATTCTGCCGGCTCAGATGCACGCTCAGCTCGAGCTCGGCCTTGATGCGGTCCGCGCCTTCGCGGTCGGCCTTGTTGACCACAAACAGGTCGGCGATCTCGTTGAGCCCGGCCTTCATCACCTGCACGCCGTCGCCGCCCTCGGGCACGGTCACCACCACAGTGGTGTCGGCGAGGTCCATCACGGCTAGTTCGGTCTGCCCCACGCCGACGGTCTCGATGATGATGATCTCGAAACCGAAGGCGTCGAGCAGCTTGACCACCTCGCGCGCGGCGCGGCACAGCCCGCCGTGACTGCCGCGGCTGGAGAGGCTGCGGATGTAGACGCCGGTGTCGCG
>JAKAVN010000133.1 GCA_021827495.1 Deltaproteobacteria bacterium
GTCGGCTTGGCTTGCAGTCCCGCCGCTCCGCGCCGGCGCCAGCTCTCCCGCCACTGCCAGACCGCGCTCACCGCCGCGCCCACCATCCGTGCCACCGGCGACAGCGAAGGGCCGGCCTGCAGCAGCCGCACCGCCCGCCGCCGCTCCAGCTCCGCCGCGCTTCCCACCGGCCTCATGCGGCCAGCCTGGCACAACTGCGTATTCTTTTCTATTATTTATGCAACGGTCAATAAGCAGCACAGAAGACCTCGGACCGTATGATGGTAGAAGCGGAAGCGCGCAGGCGCTCCGGTGGGCGGTAGCCCATCCTTGCAAGGGCATCATAAGCCCCCGTTATTAGCCCTTCTAATGGCCCTTGAAGCCAGTTTCCGGCCGATTTGCCCCCGGCGCGTGGTCACGGTTGCGCATCTAAGCGCGCCTAAGCATCAGCGTTTGCTAAATCCTAGCGATCCGATTGCTAAAATCTGCGATCGCCCACACGACTCACGGCGCTACTCGATCCCAAGCTTGACCGTCGCGCGAGCCAGATGATAATAATTATCATCTGGTAGACAGGCACCGGCCGCAGGCGCACACACCGCGCGGCCCGAGCCGGCGATTGAGCCATCGCGCGGGCCTAGCGGCGGCGCCGCGGAGGTTGCGCGGCCTGCCATCAATCACACACACGCTCAAGAGAGGACACCAATGAAGAGTCTGAAGGGAACCAAGACGCATACCAACCTCAAGGATGCTTTTGCCGGAGAGAGCCAGGCCAACCGGCGTTACCTCTACTTCGCCAAGATCGCCGACATCGAAGGGCAACCCGAGATTGCAGGGCTTTTCCGCGACACCGCCGAGGGCGAGACCGGCCACGCCCACGGCCATCTCGACTACCTCAAGCAGGTCGGCGATCCGGTCACCGACCAGCCGATCGGCGACAGCATGCTCAACCTGAAGTCGGCCGTCCACGGCGAGACCTACGAGTACACCAACATGTACCCGGGGATGGCGAAGACCGCCCGCGAGGAGGGCTTTACCGAGATCGCCGACTGGTTCGAGACCTTGGCCAAGGCCGAGAAGTCGCACGCCGGACGCTTTCAGAAAGCCACCACGACGCTGTAGGCGCGCGCCGTGCCACAGCCGCCCGCGCGCGGGGCGGACCCCGGCCGGTGCGATTTTCGCCGGTGAGGATTGCGGCCCGCCGGGCGCCACCGGGTGTCTGGCGGGCCGGCGTTCCCGCGGACGCGACTGCGGCGATCGCGCGCCCACCTGGGTGGGCGCGCGTGTGATCCCGATGGCCGCCACAGAGCTGCTTATCAGAGAGCGCCTTAAATGAACCGAATCCAGTCGCGACCGACCGCAGGTCTTTCCTACAACCCCAACGAGCCCAAGTATTGGGAGCGCGACGCGCTCGACAAGGAAGTCGAGCGCGTCTTCGACATCTGCCACGGCTGCCGGCTGTGCTTCAACCAGTGCCCGTCATTCCCGGAACTGTTTGGAGCGGTGGATAGCGGCGGCGGCGACGTGCGCAACCTGAGCGCGGCGCGGAAAAAACGGGTCATCGATCTCTGCTACGGCTGCAAGCTGTGCGAGGTGCGATGTCCATATACGCCGCGCGACGGCCATGAGTTCCAGCTCGACTTTCCCCGCCTGATGCTGCGCGCGCGCGCGGTCGAGAGCCGCGCGCACGGCGTGGCCATGCGCGAGAAGATGCTTGGCAATCCGGACCGCCTGGGCAAGCTCGGCAGCGTGGTTCCGAAGCTCGCCAACTGGGCCTGCCGCAGCCCCTTTCAGCGCGCGATGATGGAGAAGATGCTCGGCATCTCGCGCGCCAAGAAACTGCCCGAGTTCGCCGCTGAAACTTTCGAGGCGTGGCTTAAGCGCAGCGGCCTTCCGCCCGCGCCCGCCGCGCCCGCGGCCCGGGTCGCGATCTTCCACACCTGCTTCGTCAACTACTACAACCCCGCGCCCGGACGCGCGCTGGTCTCGGTGCTCGCGCGCAACCGCTGCGCGATCGCCGCGCCGGCGCAGAACTGCTGCGGGATGCCGGCGCTCGACGGCGGCGATATCGCCTTTGCGCAAAAGCTCGCGCGCGCCAACGTCGCCTCGATGCTGCCGCTGGTGCGCCGGGGCTACCGCGTCGCGGCCATCAATCCGACCTGCTCGCTGATGATGCGCAAGGAATATCCCGATCTGCTCGACAACGCCGAGGCGCGTGAACTGGCTGCCGCGGTCGCCGATCCGCACGAGCTGCTCTACGCGCTCAGGCGCGAGGGCAAATTCGATCGCGAATTCCGCACCACCCCGGGCAAGGTCGCCTATCACGTGCCGTGCCATCTCAAGGCCCAGAGCATCGGCCTGCGCTCGCGCGACCTCATCCGATCGATTCCGGGCGCCGAGGTCGTGACGGTCGACGCCTGCACGGCGCACGACGGCACCTGGGCGATGAAGCGGGAGTTCTTCGAGCTGTCGATGAAGTGGGGCGAAAAGGCGTTCGCCGGAATGAAGGACGCCGAGGCGCAGGTGATGGCGACCGACTGCCCGCTTGCCGCGATCCAGATCGAGCAGGCCATCGGAGTGCGCCCACTCAACCCGGTCGAAATACTGGCGCGCGCCTACGAAGCCGACGGCTTCGCCCAGCCCGTGCCGCCGCCGCCCTCCGCCCAGGAGTGAAGCCGTGAAACCAATAACCCCGCTCGAGGTGCTGCCGTTGACGACCTACGATCGCGTGCGGCCCCTGCTGCGCCCGCTGTGCATTGCCGAGAAGGACCGCCGCAGGCTTGCCGTCGGCCAGCACCTCACGCTGCTGTTCGAGAACCGCCAGACCGTCTGGTATCAGATCCACGAGGTTCTGCACACCGAGCGCGTCTTCGAGGACGCGGCGGTCAACCACGAAATCGAGACCTACAACGAACTCATCCCACGCCCGGGGGAACTCTCCGCGACCCTGCTCATCGAGTATGTGGACGCGGCCGAGCGCGATGCCGAGCTTGCTCGCCTGGTGGGCCTCGAGCGCCATCTGTGGCTGGTGCTCGACGGACGGCGCGTCGGCGCACGCTTCGATGAACGCCAGATATCGCCCAGCCAGATAAGCGCGGTCCAGTTCATGGCCTTCGCACTCGGCGCGGATGCGCGGCGGTTTGGAGAGCTGGCGGCCGCGGGCAGGGTCGAGATCGAGGCTGACCACCCGCATCTGCGGGCGCGGGCTCCCATCGGCGGCGCGCTCGCGGCGGCGCTGGCCGACGATTTACGCCCGGATTAGATCCCGTAGTTTGGATCAAGCGTTTTCATAAAAGACCGGGCGGCGGCGCGAGATCAGCCATGGGTTGAGGGTTGCGGAAGGGGACGATTCCGTCCCAACGTCTACGTCAACAGCGGCGTTGAGTCCGATGGTTTCGTCGAAGACGGATGGCTCGGCGGTGAGCTTGAGGCCGGCGATGGCGGCGCGCGAATTGTCGGGATGCGCCCGGCGCTGCGCTGCGCGATGACCATCCATCCGCAGGACGAGCTTGCGGCGGACCCGGCGATCCTACGCACCGCCGCGCAGCATCACGGCGCCTACGTCGGACTGCTCGCCGCGGTCGGCAAGCCCGGACGCATCCGCATCGGCGACTCGGTATGGCTGGTGACGGGCTGAGCGATGCCCCCCGAGCGTGGGGCACAGGGCGTACTATTCCGGATTTCCGTTTTCTAACTGAACTACTTCCAGGTGGCTTCGGTTCCCCCCGCAACTCACCGCGACCATAGACCATTCGGCCAACGCATAGCAAATAGCAGATTAGGCGCGCCCTGTCGTCCACAATGTCGTATTATGACGACACGCTTTTCCAAGATGCCAAACCAGGAGGCAGTGGGAGGATGGATGCAAAAGATGGCGCGGCGCGAATCCGAGAGCTTGCCGCAGCCCTCGGTGGGCTTAGCATTTACCAGATCGAGTGGCTCGAAGGCGTGGTCAACCAGTTCAACCTGAAGCCGGATCTTTCGCGTGATCCGGAGTCAGGACTTGTAACAGATTGTGTCTTGGAGATGTTCGGAGATGCTTTGCAGATTCACCACTGTTTCTCGCGTGAGCCGCTTTCAAAGGACCGTTTCGAATACGCGCTCGAGCACGTCCTCAACCACTGCGACATTCCAGCTCAACTGGCTTCAAAGGGCAACCCCGGTCATGACATCACCATTGCGGGCGAACGGTTCAGCCTGAAGACGCAGGCTGATAGAAAAATTAAAGCTGATTTTTTGCACATCTCGAAATTTATGGAGTTGGGAAAAGGCGAATGGAATAAGGCTGAGAAGGACCTGCTAGGCCTTCGAGATCAGTTTTTTAAACACCTGAATGGCTATGACCGAATCCTTCAACTCCGGCGGATCACGGACACCGCGACACTTCAGAACTATGAACTCGTCGAAATCCCCAAGAATTTGCTCCTCAAGGCCAAGGACGGGACCCTCCGGATGATGCACAGCAGCGCGCAGCGTCCCAAACCGGGAACCTGCACGGTCGCCGCAAATGACCGTCGCTTATTCGAGCTGTACTTTGACGGGGGAACTGAAAGAAAATTACAGATTCGACACTTGGACAAACGAGATTGCCATGTGCACGCAGCTTGGGGAATTAAGCGGATTCCAGCGACGATCGTCGAGAAAACAACGTAGCCTGGACAGCGGCCGATGCGACTCTCTTCCTGGCAATCTCTGCGTACTCGGGTTTAAGTTCGATACCAACGCAGCCGCGCCCCAGTTCCCGTGCCACCACACCTACGGTGCCGGCACCGAAGAACGGATCAATGATCTTACTTCCCGCTGCGCTCCCGGCCACCATGCACAGTTTTACCAGGGACGGTGGAAACATCGCGAAATGAGCCTCCTTCGAAGCCTCGGTATTGATTGACCAAACGGTTCGCCGATTTCTTAGCTGGCCTCGCGTCGTCGTCGGCTCTTTGCTGCCCTCGGAGTCGTAAAAGTAATCTTCGTTCTTTGAAAGCAAAAACACATATTCGTGAGATCGCGTCGGCCGATCCTTTACACTTTCCGGCTGGCAGTTCGGCTTGTACCAGATGACGTCCGACCGCAGATACCAGCCGTCGGCTTGTAGAGCCAGCGCTATTCGCCACGGGATTCCGATGAGTTCTTTGTCTTTTAACCCAGTCGGATTTGGCGGCCGGTAATTCATCCCGCGTGCGGGATTCTTCTTGTCTGGATCGCGCCAGCCGCGGTTCCCGCTCGTGTAAGAGTCGCCAATGTTGAGCCAGAGGGTTCCATCGTCGCGAAGCACTCGTCTGACTTCGCGAAAAATCGCTACCAAATCTTCCAAATATCGTTCCAGCGTCGGCTCCGCTCCGATTTGGCCCTCGATTCCGTAGTCACGCAAGCCCCAGTACGGCGGACTCGTAACGCAACATTGAAAGGTTCTCTCCGGAAAGAAATCCAATACCTTTCGCGAGTCGCCGACAATAATCTCTACGTCAAGAGCCACCAGGATTCTCTTCCGATTGATTTTCAACCCGCTGTTTATCACGTTTGCACTCGAAACCATGTCGCACAAGCCTCCGCTCAAGGCGATTCCACAGGAGTGGTTCGAATAATTCCGCCGATGTCGGCGCGCCCAGGGCGCATCCGTCTGGGCGATCCGGTGTGGCTGGTGACGGACTGAGCGATGCCCCCGAGCGTGGAGCACGAGGCGTACGATTGCTCTAACTGCCAACCACGCGCCGCCAGGTACGCGCCGCTAGGTGCGCGAGGCGAAACAGTCGAGGCCGCCGGTAAACTCCGCCATCCGGAACACGTCGGGCAGGGTCTTCTCCAGGAATGCGCGGTCGAACTCGATTCCGTTGGCTCGCAGGTAGGGCTCGGCCTCGTCCACAATCATCTTCCAGTCATCGATCAGCCGCAGCCGCTTGAAAACGTCCTCGTGCGGCGCCGCGCCCAGCGCCTCGACCAGCAGGTCGGTGTAGTTGAGCACGCGCAAGCCACCCTCGTTCTCGGCGCGCACGAACGCGGCGTGGCAGTTGTGGTAGAAGGTGACCAGCACGCCGGCCCGCGCCTCGCGCGCGCGGTCGATCAACTGTGCGTGCTCCTTTTTCATCAGCTCCGGCGCGCGCGCGCATCCCGAACCACCGCAGGTGTAGCCGGATTCCAGCACCGTGTCGACCAGCTCGAGCCCCGGAATCGCCGCCAGCACGCGCGCCACGTTGCGGCCCAAATCAGCCAGGCCCACGTGCGCGTGCAGCACTGCCCTAAGCGGCAGCGGGCGGACGAACCTGCGGCGCAGCTCGTCGAGATGGTCGGAGAGGTAGGTGGTGAAATGGCCAAACTCGAAGCTGGTCGAGTGAAAGTCGGCCAGCGTCTCGCCGATATGCAGGTTGCACGACGGGCACCAGCTCAGCACCTTCTCCGGGCTCAGCCCCTCGAAGCGCGTGAGCGTCGCGTTGATCATGCGCTCGCCCTTGCCCAGTTCGCCTTCCCATTTCGACTGCACGATTCCACAGCACGCGCCCGGCCCACCGACGACCTCGTAATCGGCGCCCAGCGCATCGAGCACGTACATCGCGTTGAAAAGAAGATGCGGCGTGCGCAGCGCGTTGCATCCCAGGTAGAAAACGATCGGCGCCTGGGTGCGGCGGGGCGGGTTGAGCACGCGCGCGAACTCGGCCGGCAACAACTGCATCCCGGCCATCAGCCGGATGGCGCGCGACATCTTGCGGAAGAGCTGCGGCGTCTGGGTGCGCTCGCCCGCATGCATCGTGTTGGCCAGCACCAGCATCTTGCGCGGGTTGACGCCCTCGGGACAGGCGGGAATGCATTCACCGCATCCGTTGCAGGCGTGCGCGAAGATGGCTGCGGCGCCGGCCAGCGGTGCGCGATGGGCGAGAAAATCGACCACCCCGTGCGTGACAGCCTTGGGATCGGCATCCTTGAGGCCGGCGTACGGAACGACCGGGCATACTTCGACGCATTTGCCGCATGCGGTGCAGGCGCCGAGTACCTTGGCGGTTTCGGAATCGAAGTAGTTCGCCAGTGATTGCGCCTGAGCCGCCATCGAGGAACCCTTCGCAAATTCGCCGGCGTTCACGGAGATTCGCCGGATTCGCAGGCCTCCGCTCCGCCAGTTTCGGCGTGGCTTACACCGTTGAAGCTATTCCGGCACGTGCGGGCCTGTCAAATCGCGTGCCAAAGTCACCGCAAGGCGGGCCCTATGGCGCGAAAGTGCGCGCCGGCGGCCATTCTTCGAGCAAAAACAGCTTGAGAACATTGATGTTATTGGGGCGGATGGTACTCGGCGCTCAAGCCATATAAGATAAACAATGATCTAAGTTTCGCACATCAAGAGGGCTGCCGAACCGATGCCTAGAGTTTATTTCGACAATCTGGCGACTGCGGTCACGCGCGACGACCTCGAAGAGTATTTTTCCCGCGCCGGCAAGGTGCGTGGTGTGCTGGTGGTTACCGACAAGTCGTCGGGAAAATCACGCGGCTTCGGTTGCGTCGATATGGAAAAGCTCGACGACGCGCTGCACGCGATCAAATGGCTCAACCACGCCGACCTCAAAGGCAAACGCATTCGGATCCATCCCGGGCCGCTACGGGAGCAGAATTAATCAGCAGCCGGCCGCGGCCGGCTGCGCCGCCAGTGAACGCGCGCAACACGGGAGGATTGATGCAGACACAAAAAGGCAGAAACCCTTGGGACAGCCACGACTGGAAAGTGAAAACTCTCGAGTCGCTGACGCCGGGCGGCGGATCGCGCTTGGGGTTTACCTGCAGGAGTTGCGGACGCAAGTTCGGCCACATGACTATCAACCATCGCACCTGGGCCGTGAACGACGAGGGCTTGAGCCTCTCCGATGAAATTACGTCACGGTGGATGTTGCAGTGGTGCCTGGGCCACGCGATCGAAACCGACGACGAAGATCGCAAGAGCGTCAAGCATCCGCACTAGCGCCACGGCGCGGCTGTAGCCAGCCGGCCATCCGCTTTGGAACAGGCCGGCGGGCGCGTGCAGACGGACATTGGCGTAGATGAGCGAGCCGCCACCCCATCCGGCCCCCCTGCGCGACCATCATTTCGCCGAAGGGCCTCAAGTCGAACTGCCGCAGCGGCTCTCCACAGCCACCCGTGGGCCGAATCGTTCCAATCGCGCGAGAACTCGCCGCGCCGATAGCGCCGCCTACATTCGAGAGTCGCTACGTTGAGTCCGGCCTGAGCCAGCCGGCATCCCGCCGCCGCGCCAGACCAGCCCCCGCGCCGCTCGTCTTGCCTCCGTCTTGCCCCGGCTGGCTATCTTGCCACGGGGCACCCACGATGAAGCATCAGGCGCGGGGGCATTTGACCGCGCCCGCGCATATTTGACGGGGCGGACCGCGGCGGCATAATGGTAGGTCCAGCTTTTATTGGAGAAGAGGCAACTTCCTGTCATGGCGGCTGAAACGCTTTTCGAGAAAATCTGGCAGAGCCACGTGGTCCGCGAGCAACCCGGCGAACCCGCCCTGCTCTATATCGATCTGCACCTGGTGCATGAGGTGACTTCGCCGCAGGCCTTCGGGGCGCTGCGCAACAGCGGGCGCAAAGTGCGTGTGCTCGGCCGCACCTTCGGCACCCAGGATCACAACGTTCCGACCACCGACCGCTCCAAGCCGATCGCCGATCCAGATTCGGCGGCGCAGATCGAAATGATGCGCCGCAACTGCCGCGAGTTTGGCGTGCGCCTGTTCGACCTCGGCGCTCCCGAGCAGGGCATCGTGCACGTCATCGGGCCCGAGTTGGGCCTCACGCAACCCGGGATGACCATCGTGTGCGGCGACAGCCATACCGCCACCCACGGCGCCTTCGGCTCGCTGGCCTTCGGCGTCGGCACCAGCGAGGTCGAGCACGTGCTTGCCACCCAGTGCCTGTGGCAGGCCAAGCCCCGGACGCTGGAGATTCGCGTCGACGGCCGGCTCCAGCCGGGCGTGACCGCCAAGGACCTGATCCTCGGCATCATCGGGCGCATCACGACCGACGGCGGCACCGGACACGTTATCGAGTATCGCGGCTCGGCCATCGAGCGGCTCTCGATGGAAGAGCGAATGACGGTGAGCAACATGTCGATCGAGGCGGGGGCGCGCGCCGGGATGATCGCGGCGGACGCCAAGGCCGTCGAGTACCTGCGCGGGCGGCGCTTCGTCCCGGCGGGGGCGGAGTTTGAGCGCGCGGCCGAGCGCTGGCTGAAATTCCGCACCGACGCCGGCGCCCGGTTCGACAAGAGCGTCACGTTCGACGCGGCGGCCTTCGCGCCGCAAGTCACCTGGGGAACCAATCCCGGGATGGTGGCCGAGGTCACCGGCAAGGTGCCCGACCCGGCAAGCCTCAAGAGCGCGGCCGAGCGCCAGGCGGTCGAGCGCGCGCTGGAATACATGGGACTGCAGCCGGGCACGGCGATCCAGGACATCCGCGTCGACCGCATCTTCATCGGATCGTGCACCAACTCACGCATCAGCGACTTGCGCGCGGCGGCCGACATCGTGCGCGGACGCAAGGTCGCCCAGGGGGTGCATGCGATGGTGGTGCCGGGATCGCAGCAGGTCAAAGCCGAAGCCGAAAAGCTCGGGCTCGATCGCGTTTTCCTGGAGGCGGGCTTCGAGTGGCGCGAATCGGGATGTAGCATGTGCCTGGGGATGAATCCCGACATCCTCAAGCCGGGCGAGCGCTGCGCCAGCACCTCGAACCGCAACTTCGAGGGACGCCAGGGCAAGGGCGGGCGCACTCACCTGGTGAGCCCCGCGATGGCGGCGGCGGCGGCGGTAACCGGACACTTCGTCGACGTGCGCGAATGGCCGGCGCGCTAGGGAACCCCTGCACAGGTTGGTGGGCAGAGGCGATTGACGGAAGTGGTCATGAGAATCGGGGGCTGTGAAGTGACATCGGGGGGCGCTTGGCGCCGTGATGGCCGGCGCCGCGGCCGGTGGC
>JAKAVN010000006.1 GCA_021827495.1 Deltaproteobacteria bacterium
TGCTCGAGCGCCTCGGCGCGTGCTTCGCACTCAACCGCGCGCCCACGCTGCCGCGCATCGCGCGCGCACGGCTGGCCACGCTCGCGCCCTACCGCGTCGCGCCGGCGTTTAAGCGGCGCGCCGTCGTCTCGGACCTCTTGACCTGGCATTACGCAGATCCGGCGCGCCTGCGGATGCATCTAGAGCACGATCACGAGTTCATCCCCTGGATGGCGCGGCGCGCTATCAACGCCTTTTCATACATCCGCCATGCGCAGGACACACGGCTCAAGATCGCTGAGTTGGCGCCGATGCTCTCGGGGCGCGGGATCGCGGCTGAGTATGGCGGCCACGTGCTCCAGTTGTTGCTGCCGCGGGAGCTGTTCGCCACTCATCCCGAGTATTTTCCGTGCGGGGAGGATCAAAGACGGATGGAGCGCGGGAACCTGTGCGTGTCGAGTCCGGCGGCGCTCAAATTGGTGCGTGCGGGAGCGCTCGGCTACGTGCGCGAGAACCGCGAGATGGCGCTGCTGCACATATCGAGATGGCGCTGCTGCACATATGGGGCGCTGACGTGCGGCGCGGGGCGTGGTGCCGATGCGGCGAGTGCGCGGCGCTTTCGCCGCAGCTCCAGTACCTGAAGGTGGTCAACGAGATTGCGGCGGCGCTGGCCCCCGAAGGCAACGCGGCGCCGCCGGTCGCCTATCTCGCGTACCACGACACGCTGGCGCCGGATCCCGCGCTGCGCCCGCTCGACAACGTGTGGTTCGAATGGGCGCCGCGCGAGCGCTGCTACAGCCATGCGATCGACGATCCGGCTTGCACGGTGAATCCACGCTACCTGGAGTCGCTCAAGCGTTACATCGATCTGTTCGACGGACGGGGCGGAGTTTTCGAGTACTACGCCGACGCGATCCTGTTCGGCGCGATGGGATTCGCGACGCCGCCGGTCATCGTGCGCGACCTCAGGGCGTACCATCGGATGGGCCTGCGCAGCATCTCGTGCCTGACCTTCGGCGCATTCAGCACGCTTGCCTATTCGGTCAACCTCGAGACTTTCGTCCGCGCGGCGCGCGCGCTCGATTTCGATCCCGCCGCGGCCGTGGATGAGATGGCGGTGGCACGCTATCCGGGATGCGCCGCGGCGATGGCGGGAGCGTACCGCGCGATCGCGAAGGCTTCCGCGCTGGCGCTTACTTATGGCGACGTGCTGCGCCCGCCGACGGAGCCGGCCGGCGCGCCGCGAAGGCGCGCGCGGCTGCTCGGCGCAGCCGCGGCGATGCGCGAGGCGGTGGCCGCCGCCGAAGCGATAATCGAGGACGCGGCGGGGGGCCTGGACGATGCGGCGGCGCGGCCAGAGGTTGGCGCGCAGCGCGATTTATGGGAATACAGCGCTGAGGCTATGGAAGGTGTCGCGCAATGGCTGGAGGCACGCACGCTGGCGGGCGCGGAGCGCCGCGCTACCGGCGCGCAGGCCATCGAAAAGGTCGATCGCGCAATCCGCCACATCCGCGGAATCGATCCTGCGCTGAAAGGCACCTGGGGCGCCTACGACCTTGAGCGGTTCCACGGAATATGGCTCGAAGGGCTCAGACGCCGCCTCGAGGAGTGAGCATCGCACGCGGCTACATCGCTATGGGAGGCTATAGGGCTATGGAGAACGGCAATAACGGCTTCGTGCTGTCGGAGGAACTGAGTGCGCTGCGCGAGCAGGTGCGGCGTATCATCCGCGACGAAATCATCCCGATCGAAAACCGCCTTGATCCCGACGCGCCCGAGATTCCCGAGAGCGAGTTCAGGCCGCTCGCGCGCAAAACCCAAGCCGCCGGCCTGTGGTGCATGGGCGTGCCGCAAAAATACGGCGGCGGCGGGCTTGGCACTTTCGACATGTGCGTGCTGATGGAAGAGATGGCGCAGCATCGGATGGGCCTGTACAATCCGGGCGCTGGCGTCTTCGGGCGCACCCCGCCGCCGGTCATCTGGGCCGGCACCGAGGAACAGATCCAACAATACGCCGTGCCCGCCATCAAGAACGCCTGGTACACCTTTTTTGCGATCACCGAGCCCTCGGGCGGATCCGATCCGGCCGGTGCGATCCAGTGCCGCGCGGTGCGCAAGGGCGACACCTACGTGCTCAACGGCACCAAGATTTTCTCCTCCCACGCGCACGAAGCCGAATGGGGCGTGGTTTTCACGCGCACCGACCCCAACGCCGGCCGCTCCGGGATCACCGCCTTCATCGTCAACAAGAACACCCCCGGCTTCACCGCGCGGCCCTTCAAGGTGCTGCGCACCGCGGCGCTGCCGTGCGAGGTCCATTTCGAGGATTGCACCTTGCCGGCCGAGCAGCGGCTCGGCCCCGAGGGCGGGGGGCTGACGCTCTGCCTCGATTTGCTGACGGGGCTGCGGTTTCCCTACTCGGCGTGCAACATCGGCGTCGGCGTGGCGGCGCTCCGGATGGCGGTCGAGCATGCCAAGCAGCGCGAGACCTTCGGCGAGTTGCTAGCGCGCCGTCAGGCGATCCAATGGATGCTGGCTGATTCCGAGGTCGAACTGCGCGCGGCGCGGTGGCTCACCTGGGACGGCGCGTGGAAGATCCCCCGCGGCGAGGACGCGCGGATGGAAGCGTCGATCGCCAAACTGTATTCGAGCGAGGCGCTGGGCCGCGTGATCGATCGCGCGGTGCAGATCCACGGCGGCTACGGCGTGAGCAAGGAGTTTCCGCTCGAGCGATGGTACCGCGAGGCGCGCATCCGCCGGATCGGCGAGGGCCCTTCGGAAGTGCATAGGATGGTGATCGCGCGCAATCTGCTGCGCTGAGCGCGTGCGGCGGCGCCGCTGCCACGATGAGAGAGAGGGTCGGATGCGCTTGCCGCTCGAGGGAATCCGGGTAATCGACCTGGGCCAGGTTTTCGCCGCGCCGTACTGCACCCTGCAGCTCGCCCTGATGGGCGCCGAGATCATCAAGATCGAGCCGCCCGGCACCGGCGAGAGCCTGCGGCGGTCCGAGTCGTCGCCGGGTGGCGTGGGATATTCCTTTCTGATGCTCAACGCCAACAAGCGCTCGGTGGCGCTCAACCTGAAGCATCCGCGCGGCCGCGAGATCATCCTCAAGCTCATCGCGCGCGCCGACGTGCTGGTGGAGAATTACTCGAGCGGCGTGATGGAGTCTTTTGGGCTGGGCTACGAGGACTTGCGCGGCCGCTTCCCGCGCTTGATCCACGCCAGCGCCAAAGGCTACGCCAGCGACGGTCCGTGGGCGCGCCTGGGTGCGATGGACTCCACGGTGCAGGCCAGCTCGGGCTTGATGAGCGTGACCGGATACTCCGATCGCGGCGGGGTGAAGACGCCCGCCACCTTCATCGACATGGGCACCGGCAGCCATCTGGCCAGCGGCATCCTGGCCGCGCTCTTGCAGCGCGAGCGTACCGGGCGCGGGCAAAGGGTCGAGGTCGCGATGCTCGAGGTGTGCGTTCCGGCGCTGACCGGGCTCATCGCCGATCAGCTTCAGGCGCGCCGGCTGGAGCGCCGCGGCAACCGCCATCGCAACGCCTGCCCTTCCGACGTCTATCCCGCCGCCGATGGCGAGGTTCTGATCTTCTGCCTCACCGAGGCGCACTGGCGCGCGCTGGCTAGGTTGATGGGGCGTGAGGAGTTGATTGGCGAGGCGCGCTTCAAAGATCACGCGGCGCGTCTGGCCCGTGCCGACGAGGTTGACCGCGTGGTTGCGGGATGGACGCGCGGGCGGCGCCGCGACGAACTGATCGCGGCGTTCATCGGGCGCGGAGTGCCATGCGCGCCCGTGCGCACGGTCGAAGAGTTGCTGGCCGATCCCGAAGTGGCGCGGCGGGGGATGCTGATCGACAGCGAATTTCCGACCCGCGGTGCAATCAAGGTCGCCGGCTCGCCGATTAAGCTGTCGGAGGCGCCGCAGCCGGAGCGCCCTTGGATGCGTCCGCCGGTGTTGGGCGAGCATACCGCGGAAGTGCTGGCGAGCGTCGGCATCGACGCGGCCGAACTCGAACGGCTGCGCAGCGACGGCGTGGTCTGAGCGGCGCGCGAGGCGCGTCCGTGCATACGATGCACTTGTGGGCCACTCGCGCGTGAATTTTGACGTGTGCTGAGCCGGGCCACAAAGCCAACCGCCGCGCCTGCCATGTTAAAACTACGGCATGGCCTTGTATGAGGGCGCTCCGCAGCCCACCAGCGGCGGCAGCTTCATCGAGTTCGGCCCGCCGGCCGCGGATCGGGCCGCGCTGGAGCCCGGGCCCGACGCCGGTACGGTCGGGTTTTATTTTCTGACCGAAGCGGCCCATCGCGCCTGGGCCACGCTCAGCGCGAGCCTCGCCGCCGGCGCGGGCGCGGTCTTCTGGATCGGCGGGCCGTCCGGGGCGGGCAAAACCCACTTTCTCAATTACGTGCTGGCGCTCGAGGAGCGCGCGGGCGCGACCAAGGGGCGGCGCGCGATCGTAAGGCTTGGGCTCGAGGCGCGGGCGGGCGTCTACGATCTCGAGCAGCGGCTTTTCGAACTGCTCGCGCGCGAGATAGGCGCCGGTGGGGCGGGCGCGATGCTGTGGCGCCGGCTGCATGGCGGCGAGGCGCTTGGCGTGGCCTTCGAGCAGGCCCATCGCGTCGGCATCCGCGCCATCAGCGTCGCGATCGATTTCGGCCAGACCGACGCGGCGGCATGGGACGAGTACTTCGCGGAACTCGCGCGCACGGCCGCACGCAACCGCCAACTCGCATTCAACGTCTACGTTGCGACGCGTACCCGGGCGCCCGCAAGCACGACGAGGCTCGAGGTCGCGCCGGCGGACGGCGGCGAGCGGATGCTGGCCGCATTGGCGCGGGCGCGCCGGGTCGTGGACGAGGCGGCTGCCGCGGCGCTGTACCACGGCGCCGACCTCGGCGGCTTCGAGCCGCGCGCGATTTTCCCTTTCCATCCGCGGGCGCTCAAAACATTGTGCGACCTGGCGGGCGAGCCGGCGACGGTTGCGGTGCTGGCGCGGCTGGCGAGCGCGGCGCTCGCGACTGCTCGCGAAAACGCCGTCGATGGCTGGGTGCGGCCGGTTTTGCCGGCCGAGCTGATGGAGAGCGCGGCGCTGGCGAAGCGGGTGGACGAACGGCTGGGCGAGGCCGGACGCGCGGCGCTCAGGATTGCGCGGGGCGCCGCCGCCGCGATGGAAGAAGCCGGGCGGGCGCGTGAGCTTGTCGATACGCTGATGCTGGAGCGGCTGGGCGCCGATGCTCCGGCGCTTTCGCCCGGCGAGTTGCGCGCGCGCCTGCCCGAGCGCCACGGCCAGCGCGGCCCCGCAGCGGGCAACGCCGGGATCGCCGCACTGCTGGAGGCGCTGGCGGCACGCAGCGGCGGGGTGATTACCTTCGACACGCGCGGGGCGCAGTTCAACCCGCGCGCCGCCGGAGCGCCCGAGGTCGCCGCTTTCAATCGCGCCCTCCCGCTGGTGCGGCTGTTCGACTCGACGCTTACCGAGGCCGCCGAGCTGCCCGAACTGCGGGCCAAGCTCAAGCGCGTGGGCGACGCGATGGCGAGTGCGCTGGAACGGGCGCATGGCGTTGCCGCAACGCTGGACGCGGCGCATCGCGAAATGCGCGCCGAACTTAAACTGGAGCATCGGCGAACGCTGGAGGCTTTCGCCGCGTTGGCGGGCGCCGGCACGGCGACGCTTATCGAGCAGGCGGCCGAGCCGCGGCTGCGCGAGGCGGCGGAGCGCGTGATCGCCGCCTACGAGACGCTGGCGACCGCGGCCGCGGCGGCGCCGCGGCTGCGTGAGATGCGCGAGTATCTGCGCGCGACCGCGTTGGCGCCGGATTTCGCGGGAGACGGCCCGGCTGTGGACCAGGAGATCGCGGCGGCGCAGGTCGAATGCCAACTCTTGCTGGCCGCGCTCGATAGCGGAGCGCTGAGCTGCGCGCCGCGCGCGCTCGACGCCCTCGAAATACGCTTTCAGAAATTCAAATGGAATTACATCCAGCTCTACCAGGCCGCGCATGAGCGCTGGCGGCGCCAGAACGAGCGCATGGCGATCGAACTCGGCGACGCGCACAAGCATTTCGGCGCGCTCAGCAGGCTCAATGCGATCGCCGCGCTGGGCGCTCCCATGGGCGGCGGACTCGGCGCGCGGATCGAAGAGCTGGGGCGCGGGGTCGTGCGATGTGCGGGCGGCGCGCCGCTGACGCTGGACTTGGTGGCGCGCTGTGCGCGATGCGGATTCGTGATGGGCACGGCGCCGCCGGCGCCCGAGCTCGGCGAAGTCTTCGAGGAGGTCAGGCGTGCGCTCAAGGCCAAGCTCGCCGCACTTTCCCATGACGCGATTGCGCGGCTGATTCGCCAGCACGACCGCGGCCATCGGCTCGACGGCTTTCTCAAAATCACCCAGGCCGCCCATACCGACGCGCTGGTGCGCGTGCTTGACGATAACCTCGCGCGCTATCTCGGACGGCTGCTCGAAGAGGTGCGCGATGAGACGCCGGGCGTGATCGAGCCATTTGCGCGCGCGCGACGCGACGGCTCGCATAACGGTAAGCGGGCCGAGCGGCCGAACAAGCCACGGCCGCAGTAGGCATCGCGATCTCCACCGCGATCCGCGCGAGGGCGAACGACGGCGTGGCCGCCCAAATCCTCACCGCCGGCAAGGAGCCCGGTAGTCGTCCATTTGTGTTGTGTGCGGAACGCGCAGTAACGATACTGGCGTCGTAGCCGGGGGAACGAGTTGGCGGAGTCGGCCTGGTCTGCCCCGCGCGGTGGCGCGCGCGCCTAGCTTGAGGCGGGCGCGTGGGGCCGCTTGCGCGGCTGGCCTGGCGGGAAGGCGCTGGCCTTACCGCGCCGACGCGGCTTGATGTTGAGCCGATCGAGGGTCCGGAAGACAGTGTTCCGCACGATCTCCATCAGCCATAGCAACGCGAGCCCCAAGCTCACGCCCACTCCGTACAGCACTGTGCCGAGGAATCCACCCAAGCCCATGCGTTGGACCTCGAACGGCTGCTGCGAATTGGGGGCTTGTTGCTGAACCGGATCCGCCATGATTTTCCAGACTATAGCGCAGCGCACGGGCGCGCAAGCAGCGCCGTAACAATGGCCGGGCGAAAGCGCCTAGGCCGAAGGCGGCGAACCCCCGGCTGCCGCCGGCGTCAGCTTGAGGTTGTCGAAGCTCACCCTGGAGTCGTTCTGCGACCATACTCCGATGCGCCCCTTGGCGATCGTGCCGTCGTGCGCCTCGAACATCTGCTTGCCATCGAGGTAGGCGGTGAAATGGCCGCCGCGCGCGTCGATCTTGAAAGTGTACCAGCGCCCGCGCTCCAGGGTGGCCGGAACTTCCTTGATCAGATTCAACTGCCCGCCGCTCATCCGGTACAGCGCAAGGTAGTTCTTGGGGCATGCGGCGGCGAGCACGTAGTAGTTCTGCGGACCGGCATAACGGAAGACCAGCCCCGCGTAGCTGCCCCAGGCGCCGCCCCAGGGCCTGAAGGCGGCCTCGTAGCTGAAGTCGCTATACTCAGTGGTATTGTTGGAAATAGCCAGTAGATAATGAGTGCTGAAAAATGAATCGATCCAGAGCATCACCTGCTTGGTGCGCGGCAGGCCATAGCCCGGCAAGCCCAGAGTGTTCGGTTCGCTCGGCGCGTCGAGGTCGATAAGCACCTTCCAGTTGCCCGACACCGCCGTCCAGTCCTGCGGCATCAGGTAGCCGCGGTCGTGATCGAAGTCCCAGGTCTTTGCTCCATCGGACTTTGCCGCAGCGGAGGACACCGGCGCCGCCGCCGCGGCCACAAGCTTGACCACCGGCCGATTCCCCGCGGCAAGCGCCGCGCTGGCTGCCATCGCGAACGTACCGGCGAGCGCGAATACCCACAGGGCACCGCGCGATACGCACTTCTTCTCAGTCATCTCCACCACCTTGCTCAAAGTCCGAATGTCCCGGGGCCGGGGATTGTCAGAAAAGCGATTGGACACGATTCTTTTGGATTGATGCCTCCGATGTCAAGAACGAAAGCGATTTCGCCTTTTATTCGGTTTTACTAGTCGGCGCGATGCCATCGGGTTTCACCACTCGGCCTCGCGCGCCACTTGGTTTGATCGCGCGCGCCACTTGGTTTGATCCAAGGGACCAGACCGTGTTTGCCGCTAAGATATAAGTCGCACTTATGTTGCTTGAGGTCGGAAACCGGTCAGCCGAGAAGCCGGCGATTGAGGCGAGCGCACCAGCGCGTCGCCCAGTGGCGCTCCATCCAGGCGAGGTCTCGCTGCCGGCGTTCCTCGCCCTCTGCGCGAATCTCGGCGCCATGCGCCTTGCCGCGCCGCCACGCCCGCGCGAACGCGCCGGTACGAATGCCCTCGTCGATCCCGCGATAGGTGGCCAAGAGAAGGCCCGCGAGCACGCAAAGCAAAAAGATAGGGATACCGATCAATATCCCGATCGCGATGCCACTCCAGAATGGAGCCATGATCGTTACACCATAATCGATGAGCCGGATGGCCGGCAAACGCTCGCGCCACAGCTCGCAGGGCAGACCGCCGCACGCGCAGAGACAAGAGTCCCGCTGGCCCTTTACATTTCGTCTCTCTTTCCAGCGCGCCCGGCGCGCTCGCCCGCCACGCGGACCCGAAACACGTGCCGCACGGTGCATCGCAGCTCGCGCGCGATCTCCTTGGCCGACATTCCGGCGCGCGTCATCGCCTCGACCCGCTCTGTCAGCACGGAACGCAGGAAGCGCGGAAGCACCACGCGATAGCCGCCATACTCGTAGCAGAACTTGCGCGCCGGATCGGCGCCGATCGTCGCGGCCAGCGCGGCACAGCCCTGCGAATCCGGAGGGGGCACACTGAAGGGCGCGCCGCCCTTCGCGCTTACGAGCCGCTGCGCTGCATCGGTTCCAAGCAGACTGATCAGTTTCACCCGCGAGACATAGTTGACCCGCGCCTCGTCCGGCGGCGCTGTCATCTGACTATTTCAACTCCGTGCGCTCGCGGCGCGCGTCTTCGCGACTGAGTATCCGGCGCAGCTCGTAGGCGTGCGTCTCCAGCGCGCGCGGCAATTCGTTGTGCGAAAGACCGCTGCCGTTGATGACCAGCGCGTAATGGATAATCGGCGCGGCCCCTGGCGCGCCCGCGACGGCGCCGGCGCCCGCGGCGGCCGGCGCGACCATCAGCGGCGCCGCGAGCGCGACGGCCGCGGCGGTGCGCGTGACGGCCGCGAGAATCGGCGCGGGGCGGATACGGTCGGCGATGGTCTCGGCGATCGTGACGTGGCCAAGGTCGCGCAGCGGGCCAAACGGCGGCGGCGAGTGTCCGACGAAGAAGCCCTTGATGCCGCCGGCGATCTTCTCGCACGACGCCTTGATCGCGTCCCAGTGCTTGTAGATTTCTGCCGCGATCATTCCGAACGGCCCCGTGAGCCCGACGAGCAGCGCGTGGCCGAAGCCCTTGGCCCATCCGGGAATCCACGCGCCGAAGCCGGCGAAGATGCTTTTCAGCCGCGCCCACATCGACGAAAACCATTCGCCGAGCTGGCCCCAGTGCTCGTAGATTTCATAGGCGACGAGGCCGAGCGCGACCGCGCCGGCGATGTACCAGGTGAGCGGGTTGGTCAGCAGCGCCGCGCCGAAACTGACTATCGTGGGGATCGTGTTGAGCAGCGCATGGCCGAAGGCCATAATGCGCGGCCGCTGGCCCGCGAGCTTGCTGAAAACCTCGATCCCCTGGCCGGCGAACACGCTCATCGCGCCGATCGACGACAGCGCGTGGAAGCCGTAGTAGGTCGCGCCGTCCAGGCCGGTCAGCGAGACCGCGGCGTAGCGCGCGATCGTCGAATGATGTTCCGTCGCGCCGGCGGCGCTTTGCGTCAAGCTGGTGAAATCGCCGAGCCATCGGTTGACCGTGGCCAGCGCCGGCGAATCGAACGCGTCGAACAGGTTGTCGACGTTCTGGTGCAGCAGTTTCACCTGATCGACCGCGTTGCCGGTGGCTTGCGTGTAGGCCTTGCCGAGCGCGCCGGCCGAGTTTTCGATCAGATGCTGCTTGGCGGTGATCTGGTCGAGGCTGTTCAGAAACGGGCTCAGCGTCGAGCCGGTGGCGGTGATCCCCATCGCGCGCAGCGCGTCGATCTTCTCGGCGCCGCCCATTCCGGCGAGCTGCCCCCGCAGTTGCATCAGGCCCGCCAACAGCCCGTGCGAAAAGTCGATATTGGCTTTGCCTTTCGACGCGGCCTGCTGCAGCTCCATGATCGTCGAGGTGAACATCATCATCCCGCGCCCCGGCATGATCTGTCCCGCGTGGCCGGCGAGCGCGAGCAGTTGCGAGAGCGGGGTGTTGGTGGTCGCGGCGACCCCGCCCAGGCGCCCGATCACCATCGCGAGCTGTTGCGCGTTATCGGGACCGTAGAGCTGCATCATCCGCAGCACCTGGTCGCCGGTGGTCTTGGCGCTCGCGCCCATGCTGGCGTAGGTGCTGCTGAGCACCTGGAGCGCGGATTGCTGGTCGACCCCGAAACGCCCGAGCTGCGCGGCCACGTCCTCGGCGCGCATCGCCTTGGCGGTGTCCTGGTAGACGCCGCGCAGGCGCGTGAAGCCGTGCGCCCATTGCTCGGCGGTGGCGCCCGGATGCGTGTCGGCGAAGGCGACGGCGTGCGCGCGGATCGCGGCCAGGTCCTTGCCCGCCAGCCCGGTCATCGCGCCCATCGTCGCGAGCGAATGCTCCATCGCCATCGCGGGCTCGCTGAGCGCGTCGGTCCATTCGTGGAGCGTGTCGGCGCCTTCGGAGACGAGCGCGGTGGTCAGGCTCAGCTTCTGGCCGAAGGCGACCATCCGTTCGCCGAGCGCGCCGAGCCGGCCGGAGCTTTCGCCGGCGCGCCGCGCGAGGTCGCCGATTCCACCGCCGATCGACTTGAGCTTGTCGCTGATCCGATCGACCAGCTGGATCAGGACGGAAAATTTCATCTCGTCGGCCATTACTGTTTCTCCGGCCCCTTGGCCAACTCGGCGATTTGATGCCGCAGTGAGGAAATGTCGTGCAACAGAGCCGCTGTCTCAGGTTCTCGATACAAAAGAGCGCGCTCGAAGTTCTCCAGTTCCGCGCGCAAGGCTTCGATGACCGTGCGCTCCGATGCCTCCGATCTGAACCGCACGCGCCGCAGCCACTCCAAAAAAGACGACAGCTCGGTCAGCGGCCGACGAAGCCGCGCGTCAAGCTTGGCGAGGAGATCATCGGCGATCCGATCTATTTCTCTCTTTTGCGGCTTGGAACGCATCAGACTGGAGGATATGGCCTGACGATTACGATTTCGGTCACCGATACGGCGGTTCCGAGATGGCTGAAGGCATAGACGGGACCGGTCACCGCAAGCTCGAAGCGGGCGCCGGCCGCGAGCACGATGCCCTGTGCCACTGCGACCGCCGAATCGCCAATACGGCAGTCATTCGTGCCGACGTTAACGACAACGACCGAGGCGCGCGTGCCATTCTCGGCTAAGAGCGCCAACGCCGCGGCGCCGGCGTCGAGCAGGGCATCAGCGTGCGTTACGAACTTGCGCTGCCCTACCTTTCCTGTTGGGGTTTTTCCCGCCGCCATCTCATTTCCTCTCTTTTTGGACATTTCGTCCGTTCGTGTGCTTGGAGAAGCATTCAAAATCCGCCCATGCTCTCGAAGAGCAGATGCACTTCAAACGGCACGCGCGGGCGGCGCGGCTTCGGAGCCCTCTTGCGCGCCTGAGCCGCCATCACTCGGCACGAGGTCGAGTGAAACTTCTTGTCGGACCGCCCAAGCACCGGTCGCCCGCACCCCCACGGGCGTACTCTTTCCAGCCCTCACGCGCCCACTCCTTGCCCACGCCCTCACCCCCGCGCATTAAGCGTTAAGCTTAACGCCTTCTAGCCAGCCTACGGCCCCGTGGCGGCCATTCCCGGAGCGCATGTCAATGCCGCAAAACAGGGCCGGCGGGAAAGCGCGGGTTTGTTTCAGGCGCGGAGACCAGTCCGCTGTCGCAGGATCTCCCTGCGCACCATTACCCCGCGCCTCGCCGAAGGCGACGCTGCGTACGACTCGCCGCTTCCCGCCGGCCACACTCATCAATCCTTGATCTCTTTCTGGTCCGCATAAGCCGGCGCGACCCGATTAAGCAGCCGCGCCGCATAGACGACGCCCTCCAGGAGGCGATCGTAGGTGGCATCGTTGTCGGGATCGTAGCCCTTCAGTTCGGCAAGCGCCGCGTTGAGAAGTTCGCGGTCGGGCGGATTCGTGCTGTGGTGCTCATCGTAGGTGGCCGCGTGCGCGCGATCGATTTCCTGGTGCGCGCGAACGAGTCCGGCTTCCTCGCGATGCTCGGCGCGCCCGGCGCCGCCATCGCCTCTTGTTTGCTGTTCATGATTCCCTCACCTCACTCACCGCGGATCGTCGACGCCGGTCAGGCGTTTCGTGAATTTTCGCAGCCAGGAGGCCGGATCGCGCGGCGCGATCGCGCCGTCGCGGATGAGCTGAGACGCGCAGGCGTAAAGCTTTCGCACGTGCGGTTCATCGCTCTTGCCGAACGCGCGCGCGTGGCCCGGTGCCGGCCCGGCTTGATAGCCCATCGCGTGCAGCTCCGGGAGCAACGCCAGACGCTCGTCGGAAGTCAGGTCGCCGGCCGACTCAACGGGCATTCCGGACGAAAGTCCTCGCTGACACGCCGCACCAGCGCCCGATAGGTCTCATCGTCGAGTCCGAGCGCTGCCTTGGCCATATGGATTTTTGCCAGCTCGGCCTTCCGGCGGCCGTCCGAATTGCGCGCGGTAGTCATTCCCCGCTGCCCTCATCAATCCCGCCGCCTTCGACGCGCGAAGCCAGCCACTCGATGACCTGGCTCCGAAGGTAGCGAACGATCCCTTTCGACACGCGGCAGTACGGTGGCCCCTCGCCACGCCGGCGCATGGAGAGAAGACTTTCGCGCGCGATGCCCAACAGCTCGGCGCACTCGAAATCGCTGAGCACGCGCTCGTCGCCGGTCAGCGGTATGCGCGGAAGCTGGCTCATCTCTTCACGTCTCCGAGCACAATGGTTATCGGCCCGGAAAAGGAGATCGTGACGCCTGCGGCCGAAGACTCAGACTTGCGCTTAAACTCGCGCAGCTCGCGCAACTCCCGCGCCTCACGCTTCTCGCGCGCCGTGGGCACGTGGACGCCGAGATCGCGCGCCACCCTCAGGATTTCCGCGCGCGTCGGGAGCGGTCGAAGTCCTTCCTTCTCGCGCATTTCGTTCCGCGCGCGCCGGCTGAGCCGGCGTCGCCTTCTTTCGGAGATTGAGATTACGTCGTTTTTCATCGTACATTTTCCTCGCGTCGCGGTACGTGCTTCACGCGTCGCGCATCGCGTCGCGCGCGGGCTCCAGGCGCCGGCGAAGCGATAGGATGCTCGCGGGCTGGTCAGCCATCGCTATTCGCCACCTTCCGCCTGCTCGAATCGACCGCAGCGTCCGCAAGCACCTGGTAGGTCGAAGGTTTCGCGCGGCGCGACGAATCGGACGCTGCTATCATGGCGGCGCGCTGTGCCACGTCGGTGGCATCATCTGCATACCTCCGGAGCTTCAAGAACGCCGAATATTTCGGCGTGCCTTCAAAATTTTTGGCCCACTCATCAGCGCTCGCGCCGATGCGCGCGAGATATTCGTCAGTCCAGCCGGGCAACTCAGTCCGATCGCAGATTGCGCGATATAGCTCGGCCATCTCGTCCATGTCTGGCCATTTGGCTTGTCGGCGCTCCAGCTCGTCGCAGAGCGCCGCGCCGCGCTGCAGGATCTCTGAGTCGTGCGCGGCCGTCGGCCGCGACTCCAGCGCGGCCAGCGCGGCGGCCGCCGCGCGCAGCCCGTCGTTGATGTAGGGCAGCGCGGCGACAAGCGGAGTCTCGGCCGGCAGCGTCGCCAGGGCGCGTTTTTCGGCGTCGTCGATCACCTCGCGCAGCAGGTTTTCCGGCCGATGCTGGCGCTTGAGGCGCTTGAGCTCGTCGAGCTGTTCGCGCACGGCCTGTTTCTGCCGCGCGGTGGCCGCGAGCGCCACCACTTGGCGATCGACGCCCCGCGATGCAAGATCGAGCGCGACGCAGATGAACCCCGGGCGGTCGCCGCCGGAAAAAATCAGCAGCTTGCCGGCGTCGCGCGTGCGCACCCACTCGACCTGGCGCCCGGTCCATCCGATAAGCGCGTCACCCCAAAAGAAGGCGCCCGAAACCCGAATGCCTTTGCTCCCCACCACCGCCACGCCGTCTTCACCCAGCAGCAGGTCGAGCGCCCTCTCGTCGGACACGCGCTTGACTTCGCCGCGCGCCTCGGCCGCGCGAAATACCTCGTTCGGAGTCTGGCCGTGCAGGCCCGCGTGCGGCCGATTCCCATAGACGTGCTCAAGCCATTGGTCGAGCGTCTCACTGAGCTGGGCCGAGCTGAGCCGCACGTCGTACAACTTCGCGAGATTGCGCTTCTCGCCGCGCCGCGCCTGGAACGAATGGCGCGCCTGTATCTCGGCGTTCTGACGCACGTTGTGGCCTTTGAAACCGGCACACTGCTCGAAAAACATGTGCAGCACCGTGCCCTGGCCGCATTCGATAAACGGCTTCAGCTCGCCGGCGTATGGCCGCGCGACCTTGTGCCAGCGGATATCCAGCCGGCGCATCGCGCGCTCGATCCGCGCGTTGAGATATTCCTTGCCCCAATCGGACTTGATTTCGTCGGGCACGCCGAGCGCGACGAGCGATTTGCGCAGCAGCGCCGCCGTCGCGGCGGCGGACGCGCTGGGCGAGAGCGTGCAAACCATCTTGCGCGTGAAGACGTCGACCACCGCCTCGAGATGGAAGATTCCGTCGGTGCATTGCACTTCCAGCCGCGTGCCGTCGATCTCGTGGTGGCCGGCGCGCACGATATCGGCGTCGGCGCGGCCGAGCGCGAGCGAAAACTTCTGCTTCCAGGCGTCGGGATTTTTGAGTCGCAGAAAGAGCGACGGATTTTCAGCCTTCCACGCCGCCACGAAGGCCCTCACGGTACTCATCGACGGTGCGCGGCTGGGAAAGCGCACGCGGAGAGCCTCATAGATGCGCGCGACGCGCACGTGCGGCTGATGCGCGATCATCGCCAGCGCCAGCTCGCGCATCGCGGGCTCCCGCTCGAAAATGCCGTCCCCGTGGCGATTCCCATGACCGGGGACCAGCGCCTCGGCGCCAAATTTCCGCCACGCGCGCCAATCGCGCTGAATCGACTCGGCCGAGCGCCGCGGAAACCGCGCGCGCGTCTCGTCCGAGACGACGACCTCGCCCGCGTTGTAGATATTCGCGAAGCGGCGCAGCGCGGATTTGAGCGTGGCGCCCGCGCTGGCGCGGAAATCCTCGAACCGATTGCACAGCTCGGCGCGGGAATCGGCAACGTCGAGCTGTGCCTTTGAAAGCGGAGCTTTCGCGACGCACGAGCGCAGCGAGTCCCGAGCCGCAGCGCCAGCGCAGGCGAGGGAGACCTCAGTGGAAAGGGAGGCGCGCGCCGACTCAGCCGACGAAGAACCAACGTCGAGCCCGGCGACCTTGAGCGTGGCGCTTTCGGCCGGCGCCACGGTCGAGATAGCCGGCGCCTGCCGTTTCAGGAGTTCCGCGCGCTGCGCTTCCGACAGCCGCCCCAGCGTGACCGGATCGAGCTGGTACAGGCCGCGTCGAACGCGCAGAGCGCCGATGCGCTTTAACCATTTTTCAGTGCCGCGCCGCGTGCGCTTCGTTCCCGGAAGACTCATAAGCTCAGCGATAGGCACGCGAACGCTCATGCGCCGCCCGTCCTGCGGCGTTTGCGCGGGCGATTGGCGTACCGGCTCGGCCATATCTCCGCGGCCGACACGCCGATCGCCTTCGCAATGAGCCGCTCGGCCTTCGGGTATGATCTGCGAAGCGCATTGCGCAACGTATCCGCTGCGAGCCGGTGACGCTGGGAAAGGGAGCGGAGGAAAAATCCGTGCTTGCGTAACTGGCAGATCACGTCCGCTCGATCCCAGTCCCTTGACGCTGCTTCTGCCGCGGTGATGGAGTGTTGCGCGTTCCGCATGCGGGCAAAATGTTAACATAATTTAGTGAAGAAGCAAACCAAATTCAGTATAACAACCACGACCAACACGGATCCGTCTCCTGCGGCGGGGTTCGCCGCCCGTCTGGCGGCCATCCTCGACGCAGCGGGCATCAGCGTGAACGCTTTCGCGAAGCAGTGCGGCGTACGCCAGAGCACGCTGAGCAACTATTTTAATCCCGCGCGGGGAAGACCCGCGAGCGAGCCGACGCTCTCAAACCTCGTGAAAATTGCGCGCGCAGCAGGCGTCAGTCTCGATTGGCTGGCCGGCGGGGCTGGCGATGAGATCCACGTGCGGTTGCGCTACTACGACCTCGAAAAGTGGCATGGCTACAGCGAAGCGTTCATTCAGCAGGGATTCGAGACCACCTTCGCCCCTCTCGACCAGGAAAGGCCCGAGAGCCGCCTCTTCGACCTTTCGGCGCTCACGCGTTGGACGCTGAGCGTGCAAAATGAGCGACTGCCGATCGCGCGCCGCGTCGAGACTTGGACCCAGAAACCCATACGCGCTCAAGCGCAATTGTTTATGGTCCGGATCGGCGGGTCAGCCGATTTGATGGCGCCTCTGGTTCGAGATGGCGATCTCGTGGTGGTGTCCAAGTCCGGCGCGACCGAGCTCGATCTCGCCGGGCGCCCTGTTAGCTATCCCTGCCTGGTCTCTCACCGCGGCAAAGTCATCATCCGGCTGGTGCGCCACGAAAGGGATCGCACCACGTTCGGCCTCATCGAAAAAACAAGTTGGCCGCCAAAGATGGCGGCGGCCAACGCTGAGACTGTTCTGCGTACCACGGTCCTCCCGCGCGTCGGCGAATATTTTCTGTTAGGCCGGATCATTTGGTGCGGGCGCTCGCTGCTGAGCTTCGATTTTACCTGACTGCCCGAACCGGCAGCGGAAGCCAAGAATGGAGTTCCGATCTAGAACTCCAATAGGGGGGAGTCCGATAAAGGTTCCAATCGGGAACCTTTTGTCGGAGACGGGCAACAGTCAGGCCAAAGTTCCGATCGGGAACTTTGGGAAAATCAAAGTTCCGATCGGGAACTTTGATAAAATTCCGATCGGGAATTTTAATCCAGGCGCCCTCTGAATCAGGGGAACTCGAAAACCGTTCTCCCGGCGGTCTGGAATCGTCTGCGTCCGGCCGTCCGGCAAAGACAGATCGAAATAAGAGTGGCTTATGGCGAGTGTTCGCATTCCAGTTCGCATTCTGGTTCGCATTCCCGCGTCGTGCGCCTCACTCGACGCCTCTATTTATGTGTAAATTCAACAGGTTAGAAGCACTTGCGAACTCGCGGACTTTTGGCCAACTTGGTTTGATCTAAAGTTCGCATTGTGCATCATTGGGCATCTCTCGGCGTGTCGTACTGCCACGTATCGCGTGTGTCCCCTCGGCGCGCCGCGCCAGATGGTTTGATCCTTTTCTAGCCGCCGGGAAACGCTTGGCCGCAAAGGCCGATCACATCAAAAAGCCGCGCGCCGCAAGCGTTTTTTACGAATTACCGTCCCAAAATGTACGACCTGGTGCCGCCTCGTCCCACGTTCCCCGAGTTGTCACCAGAAAGATCAGACCATCTGACCGTTCAGAAGAGGCATTCGGATTGACTTGACTGTGGTGGTGGCGAGTGGGATGTTGTGGGAAGTCACGGGGGATTGCGGTGTTCAGCGGACGATTCGACCATGCGACCGACGAAAAGGGACGGGTCAGCATCCCGGCCCGTTTCCGCGAGACCCTGCAGCATGACGGCCATGAGAGCCTTTTCATCACCAACTGGGTTTTCCAAAAGGAACGTTGTCTTGCGCTCTTCCCGCCCAGCCAGTGGACTAGGCTGATTGGCAAGATAAGCCAGCGCGGGAGTCTGGACCCTTCGACCCAGACGCTTCAGATGTTCTTCATCGGCGGGGCGCATGAAGTTCAAGTCGATCGCCAAGGTAGAATACTGATTCCGCCCAAGCTGCGCGAGTACGCTCATCTCGACCGCGACGTCACCTTCAACGCATTAATCGACCATTTTCAGCTGTGGGACAAGGCGCTGCTGCAACGGATCGTGGAGGCGGCCGAGCAGCAAATGATGGATGCGGATTTCGTTGGGAAGCTCAATTTGTAAGGTGGGGATGGCGCTGGCAGCGGAATCGAATGCGGGAGCGGATAGGTTGCATCTGCCGGTGATGCCGGCCGAGGTGCGCGGCCTGCTGTGCGAGGGCGAGCGGCGCGTGATCGTCGACGCCACGCTTGGCACCGGCGGACATGCCGAGATGCTGCTGGAGGCGCGCGGCGCGACGCTGCTCGGCCTGGATCGCGACCCGCATGCGCTGGCCGCCGCCGCCGAGCGGCTTCGCCGTTTCGGTTCGCGCGTGTTGCTGCGGCAAGCCGACTTCGCGGAGATCGATCGCGTGATCGCCGAGGCCGCGCTGGGCGCGCCCGACGCGATCCTGGCTGATTTGGGCATGAGCAGCTTTGCGCTCGACGATCCGGCGCGCGGTTTCAGTTTCAGAAGTGACGGCCCGCTCGACATGCGGATGGATCCGGAGGCGGCGTTTAGTGCCTACGATCTGCTCAACGAGGAAGGGGAGGACGAACTCGCGCGGATCATCCGCGAGTTCGGTGAGGAACGCGCCGCGCGCCGGATCGCGCGGGCGATCGTGGAGGCCCGGCGCCGGCGTCCGCTGACGACCACCGCGGATCTGCGTGCGCTTATCGAGCGCGCGGCCGGCACGCGCCACCATGGCGCGATCCATCCGGCGACCCGCACCTTTCAGGCCCTGCGCATCGCGGTCAACCACGAGATCGAGAGTCTCACCGCGTTTCTCGAGCGCGCTCCGGGATGCCTGAACGCGGGCGGTCGCCTTGCCATCATCGCCTACCACTCGCTGGAGGACCGCCCGGTCAAGCATCGCTTCCGCGCGCTGGCGCAGGAGGGCGGCTTTACGGCGCTGACGCGCAAGGCGCTCAGGCCTTCGGCCTCCGAATGCGCGCACAACCCGCGCGCGCGCAGCGCACGGTTGCGCGCTATCGAACGGGGGCCGCGATGAGCCGAGGACGGATCAAGCCGTCGCGCCCGCCGTCGCGCCTGCTGCGGGCTATTCTGGCGGTGGGTGTTATCGCACTGGGCTTTGCGACGCTGATGGTGCGTCTGGAGGCCACGCAGGAGGGCTACCGGCTCTCAACCCTGCGCAGTGACAATCTCAAGCTCGAAGAGCGCAACCGCGACCTGCGTCTGGCAGTGGCCGAACTCGCCTCGCGCGAGCGCCTGCGCGCGCTGGCTCCGAAATTCAACCTCGGTCCGCCCGCGCCCGGGCAGGTGGTGACGCTGCCGTGAACGAGCCGTTCAGAAGACGCCGCGTTCGCATCGGCGCGCTGACCATCGTGCTGGCCGCGCTGTTCGCGCTGATCGCGCTCAGGCTCGCCGCGCTGGTCGTATTCGACGGGCCGCGCCTGACGGCGCTCGCGCGCATGGAGCATACCGGCGAGGTCGCGCTGGCGGCGCCGCGCGGCCCGCTCTCGGATCGCAACGGCGAGCCGCTTGCGCTGTCGGCCGAAACGCGCTCGGTCTACGCGCGGCCGCCGCAACTGCTCGCCGCCAGCACGCCGCAGGAGCGCGCGCCTTTGGCCGCCGCGCTCGGAATCACGCCCTCCGCACTGGAGGCGAAGCTTCATCGCCGAGCGCCCTTCGTATGGCTCCGGCGCCATCTGCCGCCGGCCCGCGCACAGGCGGCCGAAGCGCTGGGCCTGGACGGAGTGGGGGCGCTCAACGAGTACAAACGGTTCTATCCGGAGGGCACCCTGGCCGCGCCGGTGGTGGGATTGGCGGGGATGGATGGCCAGGGGCTCTCCGGCCTCGAGTTGCAATACGATCGGCTCATCCGCGGCGAGCCGGTGGTGCTGCGTTTCTATCATGACGCGCTCGGCCATCCGATCTTCGACAGTCCGCTGGCGCTCAAGACTCCCGAAGCCGGCGCGCGAGTGGTGTTGACGCTCGACGCGCGGATCCAGGCGCTGGCCGAGAACGATCTGGCCGCGGAAGTGCGCAAGAGCGGCGCACGGCGCGGCGCGGCCGTGGTGCTTGATCCGTTCAGCGGCCAGGTGCTGGCGCTGGCCAACATCGCCGCCGACGGCGCGAGCATCGGCGAGCGTTTGCACGACACCGCGGTGCAGGACGCCTTCGAGCCCGGCTCGACGATGAAGGGGCTGCTCGCGTCGATCGCGCTGCAGGACGGCGCAATCACGCCGCCGCAGCGCATCTACTGCGAGGACGGCGCCTACACAGTCGGGCGGCGCGTGATTCACGATGACAGCCCGCATGGCTGGCTCGACCTGGGCGGGATCATCGAGGTTTCCTCGAATATCGGCGCCTCCAAGATCGCGCTCAAGCTGGGCGCCAAGCGCTTTTACGACGGGCTGCGCGCCTTCGGCCTTGGCGCGCGCACCGGGATCGATTTGCCGGGCGAAGCGCGAGGCATCCTGCGCAAGCCTTCAGCCTGGCGCGAGATCGATCTTGCCAATCATGGCTTCGGCCAGGGCGTGGCGGTCACGCCGATCCAGCTCGCCGCCGCCTACGCGGCGATCGCCAACGGCGGATACCTGGTGCGTCCCTATGTGGTCAAGGCCGCCTACGACGCCGCCGGCCGGCCGCTGCTGACGCATACGCCGGAGGTCCTGCATCGCGTCATCGCGCCCGGCATCGCGCATACCATGAACCGGCTGTTGCAGGGCGTGGTCAACGGCCCTGACGGCACCGGGCGGCTTGCGCGGGTCAGTGATTTCGTGGTGGCGGGCAAGACCGGCACGGCGCAGATGGTCAATCCCACTACCGGAGCCTACTACCAGAG
Source organism: Deltaproteobacteria bacterium (assembly GCA_021827495.1). Taxonomy (GTDB): domain Bacteria; phylum Desulfobacterota; class Binatia; order Binatales; family Binataceae; genus JAKAVN01. The sequence goes on from JAKAVN010000006.1 coordinate 20,874, forward strand.
CCGGCTGGTCGCGTCGTTCATCGGCTTTCTGCCCGCCGGCGATCCACGCCTGGTCATCCTGGTCGTGTTGTACGACGTCGCTCATGGACATTTCGGCGGACTGACCGCCGCGCCGGTCTTCAGCGACATCGCCTCGGGCGCGCTGAGCGATTTGAACGTGGCCTCGACCGCACCACACTACGACGCCGCGAGCCTGTTGCCGACCGCGGGCGCGGCGCGTGACGATTCGGCTGAAGAGCTGGCTGACCAGCTAGCACCGGCCGTACTCAGCGGCGACGACACCACGGCCGCGGCACTGACGGGCGGCGATGGCGTTCCCGACTTCAGCGGGCTTAGCCTGCGGCGCGCCTTCGCCCTGGCCCGCCGCCGCCATTTCGACCTCGAGGTCGAGGGCGACGGCTACGTTGTCGCCCAACGGCCCGCGCCCGGTGCGGTGCCTGGCGCCGGCCCGGTGACCCTGCGGCTGGCGCCGGCCGTCGCGGAGGCGGAGAAGGCGGGCGCTTTGAAGACGGCCTCGATGCACGGCATTTTGGCGGCGCCGGCAAACCGGATTGCCCGGGCGCGGCACCAAGCGCGCCGCAGGAGCAGGCGATGAAGCTCGCCGAATTGATCGCGGGCGAGCCCCAACTGCGCGTTTACGGCGACGCGGGGGTGGAAGTCGCGGCTCTCAGCTACGACTCGCGGCGGGTGACGCCGGGCGGCTTGTTTTTTTCATTGGCGCGGGATCGCGAACAGGCCCGCGCCAACATCGACGATGCATTGAACCGCGGGGCGCGCGTGGTGGTGATGAAGGGGCGGGACGGTGCGGCAGCGCGCCCCGCGGTGACCGTTGTCCAGTGCGAGCGGCCGCGCCGGCTGATGGGCGCGGCCGCCGCGCGTTTCTTCAACGCGCCGAGCCGCCGCCTCGAGCTGGTCGGCGTGACCGGCACCAGCGGCAAGACCACCACCACTTACATGCTCGCCTCGATCTTCGAGGCCGCCGGCGCGCCGCCGGGGATCATCGGCACCATCGGGATTTTCGTCGGCCCACGCAAAATCTACAGCGGCCTGACTACGCCCGAGTCGCTCGACTTCGAGTCCGCGTTGGCCACCATGGAGCACGCCGGCGTGCGGCGGGTGGCCGCGGAAATTTCGTCGATCGGCCTGGCCGAGGAGCGCGTCGCCGCGCTGAGCTTTCGCGCCTGCGTCTTCACCAACCTCGGGCGCGACCATCTCGACTATCATGGCACGCAGGAGCAGTACTTCGCCGCCAAGCTTCGGCTGTTCAGCGAGCTGCTGCCGAAAAGCACGTGGCGCGATGCGGTCGCGGTGGTGCGCGGCGATGATCCCTTCGGCCGGCGCGTGCTGGCGGCGGTCAAGGGGCGCAAGGTAAGTTTCGGCTTGGAGCCCGGGCTCGACGTTCATCCATTGAGCTTCAGCGCCGGCACCGACGGCATCCGTGCCTCGGTCGCGGCGCTCGACAAGCGGATCGAAGTGCGCTCGCCGTTGCTCGGCGAGATCAATCTGCTCAACATCCTTGGCGCCTCCGCGGTGTCGGTGGCCCTGGGCATCGAAACGGATGTGGTCGCGGAAGGGTTGCGGCGATGCCCAGGGGCCCCCGGCAGATTGGAGGCGGTGCCGGGCCCGCCCGGTGTGACCGTGCTGGTCGACTACGCGCACAAGCCCGACGCGCTCGAGGCCGTGCTGCGGGCGTTGCGCGCGCTTAAGCCGCGCCGCGTCGTGTGCGTCTTCGGCTGCGGCGGCGATCGCGACCGCGGCAAGCGCCCGCTGATGGGTGGGATCGCGGCGCGGATGGCGGATCTCGCGATCCTCACCTCCGACAACCCGCGCAGCGAAGATCCGCTGGCGATTATCGAGCAGGTCGAGGCCGGCCTGACGGCTGCCGGGCTCGGCCGGATTGCGCCGCACGCGGCGGGCCAGGCGCCGGGCTACCTAGTCGAACCCGATCGGCGGGCGGCCATCGCGCTGGCGCTTGAAGTGGCGGCGCCGGGCGACATCGTGGTGATCGCGGGCAAAGGACATGAAGATTATCAGCTGGTCGCGGGGCGGCGGCTTGATTTCGATGACCGCGCGGTGGTGCGCGCGCTCGTGGCTGAGCGCGGGCACGTACGCGGTGGGTAGCGCCGAAGAGGGCGGGGGTTGCGGGTGGCATTCTGAGGGAGGCCTTCGGTCGGAGGTGGCGGATGGGTGGTTGGGTGGCCGATCGGAGGCTTGCCTCGAGATTCCAGGCTGCGAAGGGAGGCGCGATCAGCAGCGCGGCGACGGGCTCCGGCGCTCGCGGATGGGCGGCATAGGGCCGCCCGGCACCGGCGCCCACTGGGGCCGCGGCCAGCGCCGGGCGCGCCTTGCGTGCCAGGGGCCGCGGCCAGCACACTCGAGGACGGGTTTGCCCGATGCTGTACATCCTCCTGTTCCCGCTGCACACGCACTACGTGGGCTTCAACGTCCTGCGCTACGAGACCTTCCGCTCCGTGCTGGCCGGGCTTGCCGCGCTGGCCTTGGCGCTGGGGGCGGGTCCGCGGCTGATCGAGCGCTTTCGCGCGGCGCACATCGGCCAGACCATCCGCGAGGAAGTTCCGCAAAGCCATCAGAAGAAGGCCGGCACGCCCACCATGGGCGGCCTGCTCATCCTGAGCACCGCGCTCATCGCCACCATCCTGTTCGCCGATCCCGCCAATCCCTACGTGTGGCTGGCGATCCTGGTCACCGTGGCCTTCGGTGCAATTGGTTTCACCGACGATCTCCTGAAACTGCGCCGGGGCAAGGGCCAGGGCCTCAGCGGCCCGCAGAAGCTGATGTGGCAATTCGCCTGCGCCTTCGTCGCGGCCTTCGTGCTGTTTGTCGTTCTGCGCTTCGACACCACGCTCACGGTCCCGTTCTTCAAAAACCTGCATCCGAATCTTCCGCGATGGTTCTACGTGCTGTTCGCGATGTTCGTGCTGGTGGCGTGTTCCAACGCGGTCAATGTCACCGACGGGCTCGACGGCTTGGCGATCGGCCCGGTGATGACGGTCGCGTTCTGCTACTGGACCTTCACCTACGTGGCCGGCAACCTGAAATTCTCAGCCTACCTGGACATCCCCCACGTCGTCGGCGCGGGCGAGTTGGCGATTTTCTGCGCGGCGTTGATCGCCGCGTCGCTGGGCTTTCTGTGGTACAACGCCTACCCGGCCTCGATGATGATGGGCGACGTCGGCGCGCTGGGGCTCGGCGGCGCGCTGGGAATCGTGGCCGTGCTGGCCAAGCAGGAACTGGTGCTGCCCATCGCGGGCGGGGTCTTCGTCATCGAGGCCGGTTCGGTTATTCTTCAACGCTACTACTACAAGGCCACGCATCGGCGCATCTTCCGGATGGCGCCGCTACATCATCATTTCGAACTTGGCGGATGGCCGGAGACGCAGGTGGTCGTGCGGTTCTGGATAATTTCGATCGTGTGCGGGCTGGTCGCCTTGAGCACGCTCAAGTTGCGCTGAGCAAACAGGCGGGCAAACAAGCGGGAAGGATGTGCGCCTGCCAGGCCGGGAGACGCGAGTTCTTCGAGCGCGAATTCATTCGATGGACCTTGCGGACAAACGGGTGATGGTGATTGGGCTCGGCGTAAGCGGCCTGGCGGCCTCGCGCTTGATGGCGGCGCGGGGCGCGCGCTTGGTGATGACCGACCTTCGAACCGATCTTGGCAGTGAAGCTGACGCCGGCGCCGGCCACGGCTCGATGCCGCCGGGCGAGATCCATCTCGGCGCCGAAGACCCGGCCTGGCTGGGGGGCGTCGATCTGGTGGTGACGAGTCCCGGCGTCCCGCCCACTTCGGCCCTGCTCCTGGAGGCCGGCCGCCGGCGCATCCCGGTGATCGGCGAGCTGGAACTGGGCAGCCGCTTCGTCGCCGCGCCGATCGTCGCGGTGACCGGCACCAACGGCAAGAGCACGGTGACCACGCTCATCGGCGAAATCTTCAAGGCCGCCGGGCGGCGCGTCTTCGTCGGCGGCAACCTCGGCACGCCACTGACCGAAGCGGCCGGCGGCGAATTCGACGCCGTGGTGGCCGAGGTCTCGAGCTACCAGCTCGAGCGCACCGAGCATTTCAAGCCGCACGTCGGGGTCCATCTCAACCTCGCCGAGGATCATCTCGATCGCTATAAGAATCTCGACGAGTACGGGCGGGCCAAGGCGCGCCTGTTCCGCAGGCAGGACCGCTACGACTGGGCGATTCTGAACCGCGACGATCCGCGCGTGTGGTTTTTGCGTGCCACGCTCTTCGCGCGGGTGATGAGCTTCGGCTTGGGGCCGGCCGAATCGACGCCCGCGATTGGCTACGACGGCAGCGACCTGATTTTCGACCTGCGCACCCGCCATGGCCGCATCAGTCTCAAGCGCTTGCGCCCGGCGGGCCGCCACAATATCGCCAACGCGATGGCGGCGGCGGCCGCGGCGCTGGTGATGGGCATCGAGCCGCGCGCGATCGAGGCGGCGCTGGCGGATTTCGCCGGCCTGCCCCATCGCATGGAATTTGTCGCCGAGCGCGGCGGCGTGGCTTATATCGACGACTCCAAGGGAACCAACGTGGCCGCGGTGGTCGAGGCGCTCGCGGCGGTGCGCCCGCCGGTCATCCTGATCGCTGGCGGAGTGGACAAGGGCGGCAATTACGCGCCGCTGCGCGAGCCGCTGGCCGGCAAGGTGCGGCTGCTGATTCTAATCGGAGCGGCGCGCGGCAAGATGCGCGCGGCGCTTGAAGGTGCAAGCGAAATCGAACTCGTGCAGACGCTGGGCGAGGCGGTGCGCCGCGCGGCCGCGGCCGCGCGCCGCGGCGACACCGTGCTGCTCTCGCCGGCCTGCTCGAGTTTCGATCAGTTCAGGAACTATGCGGAGCGCGGGCGAATATTTCAGGAGCTGGTTCGGGCGCTTTGAGGCGGTCGCCTGGCCCCAGCTCGACCCCTGGCTGTACCTGCCGGCGGCGACGCTGGCCGTGCTGGGCCTTCTGATGGTGCTCAACACCACCTATTTCCTGGGGCTCGAGAAGACCGGCGATGCGTTTCACTTCTTCAAGCTCCAGCTCTGCCATATTGCGGCCGGGCTGGCCGTGCTCGCGCTGCTTTCGCAGCTCTCGCTGCGCGGATTGCGCCGGCTGGTGGCGCCGCTGATGGTGGTGGCGCTGGTGATGCTGGTGGCGCTGTGGATCCCGGGGCTCGGCGTGGTGCGCGGCGGGGCGCGCCGCTGGCTCAGGCTCGGACCGCTGCTCGCGGAGCCCTCGGAGCTGGCCAAGTTCGCGATGGTTTTTTTTCTGGCCGATTTACTGAGCCGCCGCCAGGAGCGGATGAACGCGTTTGCGACCGGCCCGCTGCCCGCGTTTATCGCGGTGGGTCCGCTCGCGCTGCTGATCCTGAAGCAGCCCGACTTCGGCAACACCGTGATGGTGGTGATGCTGCTGTTCGCGATGCTGTTCGCGGCGGGCGCGCGGCTCAAACACCTGGGCGCCGCGGGCGGCGGCGCGCTGGCCGTGCTGGCTCTGCAAGCAGTAGCAAAACCCTACAGAATACGCCGGCTGAGCGCTTTTCTCGATCCGTGGCAGGCGGCCAGGGGCGCCGGCTTCCAGCTCATCCAGTCCTTTATCGCGCTCGGCGCGGGGGGCGGATGGGGCGTGGGGCTGGGCGCCGGACGGCAGAAGATGTTCTATCTCCCGCAGGCCCACACGGATTTCGTCTTCGCCGTGGTCGGCGAGGAGTTCGGGCTGCTCGGCGCGATCATCGTGCTGGCGCTGTTCGGCGCGATCCTGATGCGCGGGATGCGGGTGGCGCACGAGGAGCCCGACCCGTTCGCGAGCCTGCTCGCGGTCGGCCTGACCGCGCTGCTCACGCTGCAGGCGCTGGTCAATATGGCGGTCGTGATCGGGCTGGTGCCGACCAAGGGTCTGCCGCTGCCCTTTCTGAGTTACGGCGGGACCGCGATGGTGATGGCGATGGCCGCGCTGGGGACGCTGCTCGCCCTGGCGCGCAGGCCGGCGGTGCGATGAAAGTGATAATCGCAGGCGGCGGCACCGGTGGACATCTCTTCCCCGCAGTGGCGGTGGGCGAGGCGATGATGCGCGAGCGGCCGGACACCGAAGTGCTATTCGTCGGCACCACGGCGGGGCTGGAGGCGCGATGGATGCCGCGCAGCGGGTTGCGTTACGAACTGTTCCAGGTCCACGGGTTGCGTGGCCATCGCCTGGCCGAGCGGCTTAGAGCGATCGGCGAGTTCGTCGCGGCGCTTAAGCGGGCGCGCGGGTTGCTCGACTCGTTCGGCGCCGGCTTGGTCGTGGGCGCGGGCGGCTATGCGTCGGCGCCGATGGCGATGGCAGCGATCGTGTCCCGGACGCCCTTGGTGCTGATGGAAGAGAACACGCGGCCGGGTTTGTCGAACCGGATGCTGTGGCGTTTCGCCAAAAAGGTCTGTGTTGGCTTTGACGAGGCTGTACCATTTTTTAATTCGCCTAAAGTCGTGGTAAGCGGCAATCCGATGCGTTTTAATTTCGAGTCATCGCCGCTCCAGGTTCACGATCCGTTACAAATCCTCGTTTTAGGCGGCTCGACCGGAGCACATCGTCTCAACGAAGGCGTAATTAATGCCTTGAGAAATTGGCGAGAAACTGTTATAAAAGTTACTCTGGTCCACCAGACTGGGGAGGCGGACGTGGGGCTGGTGAGGGGTGGATACGCAGCGCTCGGCTGCCAGGCGCAAGTGGTGCCGTTCATCGACGACATGGCGGCCGCGCTGGCCCGTGCCGACTTGGTCGTGGCGCGCTCGGGCGCGATGACCGTGTCGGAGGTCGCACTGGCCGGCCGCCCCGCCGTCTTCGTCCCGTATCCGTTTCATCGCGACCGCCAGCAGGAACTCAACGCCCGTGTGCTCGAGCGGCGCGGTGCAGCCATGATCGTCGCCGACGACGAACGGCTCGGCGAAAATCTCGCTGCGGCGCTGCGCGAGCTTAGCGCCGACCCGGCGCGGCTGGTGCGGATGGGCGCGCAGGCGCGCGCCGCGGCCAAGCCCGGCGCGGCCCGCACCGTCGCACGGTTGTGTTTCGAGCTTTGTTCCACGGAGCGTGCCGCCGCATGAGCGAAGCGCCCGCCAGAGGATTGCTCAGCCGCCAACGGCGCCTGCATTTCATCGGCGTCGGCGGCGCCGGCATGAGCGGCATTGCCGAGTTGTCGCTGCGGCTCGGCTTCGCGGTGAGCGGATGCGACCAGCGCCTGGGCCCGGCCACCGAGCGGCTGGCGCGGCTGGGCGTGCAAATCTTGCAGGGCCATCATCCGGATCATGTCGTGGATCATGCCGCGGATCAGAGTGCGGATCGTGCGGCGGATCACATTTCCGATCACGCCGCCGGTGACTCCGCGCGGCGGCTGGACGCGGTGGTGATTTCGTCGGCGGTGAAATTTTCCAATCCCGAGGTGGCCCGCGCCCGCGCGCTGCAGATTCCGGTCATCGCGCGCGCCGAGATGCTCGGCGAGCTGTTGCGCATGGTGCGCTTGGGCGTGGCGGTCGCCGGCACGCATGGCAAGACCACCACCACTTCGCTTATCGGGCTGATCCTGGAGGAAGCCGGGCTCGATCCGACCGTGGCGATCGGCGGCAACCTGCGCGCGCGCGGCACCAACGTGCGCCTGGGCGGCGGCGACTACATGGTGGCCGAAGCCGACGAGAGCGACGCCTCCTTCCTGCTGCTGCTTCCGACCATCGCGGTCGTCACCAACATCGATCCCGAACATCTCGACCATTACGGCACGATGGAGCGGGTGCGCGAGGCCTACCTCAACTTCATCAACCGGGTGCCGTTCTATGGCCTGGCGGTGCTCGGTATCGACAGCGTCAACGTGCGCGGGCTGCTGGCCTCGGTGCGCAAGCCGGTGCTGACCTATGGGGTCGCGCCCGACGCCGAGTTGCGCGCCGAGCATATCGCGATCGACGGCCTTTCGACGCGCTTCACGGTCATTCGCGCGGGCCGCGAGCTGGGCCAGGCCGTGGTGCCGGCGCCGGGGCGCCACGTCGCGCTCAACGCGCTGGCCGCGCTCGGTGTCGCGCTCGCGGTGGGCGTGGAGTTCGGTGTGGCGGCGGGTGCGCTGGCGGCGTTTTCGGGCATCAGCCGGCGTTTCGAGATCAAGGGCGAGGCGGCGGGCTGCATCGTGCTCGACGACTACGCGCATCATCCCGCGGAAGTCCGCGCGACGCTGGGCGCGGCGCGCGCGGCTTTCAAGCGGCGCACCGTGGCGATCTTCCAGCCCCATCGCTACACGCGGCTGCGCGACCTGTTCGACGATTTTCTGGGCGCCTTCGACGACGCTGACGTGCTCTACCTCTGTGAGGTCTATGCGGCGGGCGAGGAGCCGCTCGCCGAAGTTTCGGCGCGCCGGCTTTACGAGGCGTTGCGCGCCCGCGGCCATCTCGACGTGCGTTATCTCGGTGACGAGCCGGATCCGTTGGCGCGGATCGCGGCCGGCACGATGCCCGGCGATCTGCTCGTGACGCTGGGCGCGGGGGACGTTTACCAACTGGGCGAGGCGCTGCTGCTGCACCTCGGTTATGCGACCAAGACCCATGAACCGGCTTGAGCAGGAATTACGCGCCCGCTTTGGCGCGCGCCTGCGGACCGGCGCGCCGCTCGCCGAGCTGACCTCGTTTCGGATCGGCGGACCGGCCGACGTGCTGCTCACGGCCGAGCGCGAGGACGAGTTGCGCGCCGCGCTGGCGGCGGCGTGGCGCGAGCGCGTGCCGGCGTTCTGTCTCGGCGCCGGCACCAATCTGCTGGTGAGTGATCGCGGCGTGCGCGGGCTCGTGGTTCGCCTGGGGGACGGCTTCACGCACCTCGAGTTCGAGGACGTGCGCGTGCGCGCCGGCGCGGCCGCGCAGTTTGGCGCGCTGGTGCGGGAGGCGGTTGAGCGCGGGCTGGGCGGGATCGAGTTCGGCGAGGGCATCCCGGGCAGCGTCGGCGGCGGACTGGTGATGAACGCGGGCGCGTTTGGCGGGGAAATCGCGCGGGTGGTGAGGCTGGTGCACGGCGTCAACGAGCAGGGCGAGGCGCTCGCGCTCAGCGGCGCCGAGCTCAAGTTTTCCTATCGCCGCACCGAGCTGCCGCCGCGCTTCGTGATCACGCGGGTGGATTTTGAGCTGGAGCACGGCGATCGCGAAGAGTTGCGCGCGCGCGCGGCGGCGCTGCGGGCCAAGCGCGCCGCGCGCCAGCCGCGCGGGCTACCCAACGCGGGTTCGATTTTCAAGAACCCGCCCGGCAGCTTCGCCGGACGGCTGCTCGAGAACGCCGGCCTCAAGGGCGCGCGGCTGGGGGCGGCGGCGTTTTCGACCGAGCATGCGAATTTCATCGTCAACCTCGGCGGCGCGCGCGCCGAAGACGTGCGGGCGCTGATCGAGCTGGCGCAAAGCCGCGTCAAGCAACAGAGCGGTGTGGCCTTGGAAGCCGAAGTGCGGATGATCGGCGAATGGTGAAGGCGGGGAAGGTGGGGCGGTAGTGGCGAAGCGGACCGTAGCGAAGCGCGCCAAGGGCACGGCGGCCACGAACTCCTGGGGCTGGTCGGGCAAGGCGCTGGGCTTGGTGCTGTGCGCCTTCTTCGTGCTGGGCATGGCGACCGGGCTTAGCCAGGCCGGCCGCGCGCTGGCGGCGCGGATGCGCGTGGCGCTGATCTCGTACTGGACCGAAGTGGCCGGGACGTTTGCGCCGTGGCGCGATCGCGCGGCGCAAAGCGCGCTGCTCGCGCCGGCACCGCGGCCGGCGGCGGGCGATGCGGTCGCGCTGGTCGAGCGCCACGACGGGTTCTACACGCTCTTGGCCGGGGGCGAACTGCGCGGGCCGGTCGAGCCGGCGCGCGCGGGCGATCTGCCAATCCTAAGCGGCGCGGCGGTGCAAACGGCGCGCGCGCAGGATCTCGTGCGCTACGCGGCCACGCTGGTGCGCTCAGAGGTGGCGCTCTCGGGGCTGGTCTCCGAGATGCGGCTGGATGACGACGGCACGGTGTCGCTGTTCTTCGATCGCTCGCGCACCGAACTGCGCCTGGACCTCGCTGACGCGCCGGCGCAACTCAAGCGCGCAACGGAAGTGCTGGGGCAATGGCGCGGGCATGAGCAGCTGGTCGCGATGATCGACATGACCACGCCGGGGCAGGCGGTGATGCGCCTGCGCGGGGTGACGCCGCTTGCAGGCGCGCCGGGATCGGGCGCGCTGCGCCGCGTTGCCGATCGGACCCGCGCGGGCGGCCTGCGCGCCGGCGGCGGGGGCGGGCGGAGATGAGAAACGTGCTGACAGCATTGGACGTCGGGACGAGCAAGGTTTGTGCGCTCGTCGCCGAGCCGGCGCCCGAGGGCGGCGGCGCGACCGTGCTCGGCTATGGTGTGTCGCCCTGCACCGGACTGCGCAAGGGCGTGGTGGTGAATATCGAGGCCACGGTCGAGGCCATTCGCGCGGCCGTGGCCGAGGCCGAGAAAACCTCGGGCGTGCGGGTGGGGGCGGCAGTGGTGGGTGAGGCCGGCGCGCACATCCGCGGGCTCAACAGCCACGGCATCGTGGCCGTGCGCGGCGGCGAGGTCAGCGCGCGCGACGTCGAGCGGGTGATCGACGCGGCACGGGCGGTGGCGATTCCGCTCGACCGCCAGGTGCTGCACATTCTGCCCCAGCAGTTTGCGGTCGACGACCAGGAGGGCGTGCGCGATCCGGTCGGGATGGCCGGAGTGCGGCTGGAGGCGCGCATCCATATCGTCACCGCGGCGCAGAGCTACGGCCAGAACCTGACCAAGTGCTGCGAGCGCGCCAACCTCACGCCGCTGGAGATCGTCTTCGAGCCGCTCGCCTCGGCCGCTGCCACGCTGTTTCCCGAAGAGCGCGAGCTGGGCGTGGCGCTGCTCGACGTCGGCGGCGGCACCACCGGCATCGTGGTTTTTCACGGCGGTGCGGTGATGCATACCGCGGTGTTGCCGCTCGGCGGCAACCATCTGACCAGCGACGTTGCCGCGGGCCTGCGCACGCCGCTCAACGAGGCCGAGCGGCTCAAGCTCAGCTACGGCGTGGCGACCAATTCCGTGGTCGGACGCGATCAGACCGTGCAGGTGCCCGGCGTGGGCGGCCGCGAGCCGCGGGTGATCGCGCGCCGGATTCTGGGCGAGATCATCGAGCCGCGCATGGAGGAGATTTTCACCATGGCGGCGCGCGAGGTGATGCGTTCGGGCGTCGCCGACAGCCTGGCCTCGGGCCTGGTGCTGGTCGGCGGCTCGTCGCTGCTCGAGGGCACGCAGGAGCTGGCCGAACGGATTTTTGCGCTGCCGGTGCGGCGCGGGCTGCCGATCAACCTCAAGGGCATGCCCGAGGAGCTGATGAAGCCCGCCTACACGGCCGCGGCGGGACTGCTGCTGCATGCCGCTGGGGCAACGCGTGCGACCAGCAATGGAGTGGTGTGGGGCGGGCGGCTGGGACGGCTGCGTTCGCTCGTTTCGGATTGGATGAGAGATTTTTTCTAGGGCGATGGGACGGAAAACGGGCCTTCAGCGGGCCGCTGAGCGCCGCGCAATGGTGGAGGAGGTTGAGTAATGATCGAGCTGGTGGACACCCCGGATCCCGGGGCGCGGATCAAGGTCATCGGGGCGGGCGGATGCGGCGGCAACGCGGTCAGTCATATGATCAAGCAGGGGTTGCACGGCGTCGACTTCATCGCCGTCAACACCGACAGCCAGGCGCTGGCCAACAACACCGCGCCGATGCGCCTGCAAATCGGCTCGGTGCTGACGCGCGGGCGCGGCACCGGCGGCAATCCTGAAATCGGCCGCAAGGCCGCGCTGGAGGACGAGGAACGGCTGCGCGAGGTGCTCAAGGAGGCCGAGATGGTGTTCGTCACGGCCGGGATGGGCGGCGGCACCGGCACCGGCTCGGCGCCGGTCCTTGCGCGCATCGCGCGCGAGAGCGGTGCGTTGACCGTCGGCGTGGTCACCAAGCCGTTTCAGTTCGAGGGCAGCCGCCGGATGTCGCAGGCCGACGAGGGGCTGCGCGAGCTGAAGGACGCGGTCGACACGCTGATCACGATTCCCAACCAGCGCCTGCTGTCGATCGCGAGCCGCACCACGTCGCTGCGCGAGGCCTTCCAGAAAGCCGACGACGTCCTGCTCCAGGCCGTGCGCGGCATCTCCGAGCTGGTCACGGTCCACGGGCTGATCAACCTGGACTTCGCCGACGTGCGCTCGATCATGGCCGAGATGGGCCTGGCGATGATGGGCGCGGCGAGCGCGACTGGCGAAAACCGCGCGGTCGAGGCGGCGCAGCGCGCCATCTCGAGCCCGCTGCTGGAGGACGTCTCGATCAAGGGCGCGCGCGGACTCCTGATCAACGTCACCGGCGGCCCCGACATGTCGCTGTACGAAGTGACCGAGGCGGCTAGCCTGATCCAGGAAGAGGCGCACGAGGACGCCAACATCATCTTCGGCGCGGTGATCGACGACCGGTTGGCCGACGAGATCCGGATAACGGTGATCGCGACCGGCTTCGGCGACCTCGCCACGCGCTACAGCCCGCGCTACTCGTCTTCGGGCGCGCCCATCACGAGCCCGATTCAGGCGGCCGCCACGCGGCCGGTCGATCCGGCCGCGGCGCAGCCCAGCGCGCCGACGCTGCCGCCGCCGCCGCAGCAGCAGATGTTCGGCGGCAAGCCGGTGCGCCGGATGGGGATGATCGTCGACGATGGCCTCGACATCCCGGCCTTCAAGCGGCGCGGGACCGACCCGCGTGCGATAGCGGAGCGCGCAGAGCCCAGCGAACTCGGCGAGCATGACGACAAGCTCGATATTCCGACCTTCCTGCGCAAGCATCTGGAGTAGGCGGGAAGCCGGAGGCGGGGGAGCCGCAGCGCGTGCGATGCCAAAGTGCCGGATGCTGAGGCCAGCCGTTCCCGAATGGTGGGGCGGACGTGCACGGGATAGCGCGCGCATCCGCCCGTCCGGCTTGAGCTTTGCCGCGCGCCGCGCGCCGCGCGAATCAGTCGGCCTCGGCGAGGCTGGTTAGGCCCGCCGGTTCCGTGCCCCGCAGCGGACGGATGATGAAGAATCCGGCGACGGCGGCGCAGCCCGCAAACGCCGCCGCCCACCGGTAACTGCCCGAGAGGTCGATCACCAGGCCCGCCAGCGGCGGCCCCACCAGCGCGCTTATTGCCGAGCTGGTATAGAGCGTGCCCAGCACCGCGCCCATGCTCCGCACGCCGAACAGTTCCGCCACCACCGCCGGCGCAATCGCGAACAGCCCGCCATACGCGGCGCCCATGGTGAGCGCGAATACCACCAGCCATCCGTAGCCGCTGGTCACAATCCACACCGCGTAACTCAGCCCGAGCGTCAGCGCGCACAGCTTGTACAGCCACACGACTCCCATCCGGTCCGCCAGCGTGCCGAGGCCCATCCGTGCAACGACGCTCGCGGCGCCGATGATTCCGACCAGGGTGGCCGCCGCTACCCGGCTCGCGCCCTGATCGTGCGCGAATTCGGGCAGGTAGACGTAAGGCACGTAGATCGCGATCGAGGAGAAGAGCGAGGAGCTCCACAGCATCGCGAAGTTCGGCGTACGCACCGCTGCGGACAGGCGTAGGCGGGCGGCTTGCAGATGAATCGGCGGACGCTCCGTGAGCAGCGCGCAGATAACGAGGATGATTGCACTGGCCACGCCGAGGATCACATAGGTTTCGCGCCACCCATAGCGCTCGATCAGCGCGGCGGCCACCGGAGCTACCGCCAGCGTTCCGCATCCGATTCCCGCCACCGCGATGCCCAGCGCCGTATTGCGCCGGCGCGCGAACCATCCGCCCACCGCCGACACCATCGGCACGTAGCAGCATGCGCCACCCAGTCCCACGCCGAGTCCATAGGTCAGGTAGCCCATCCAAAGGTGGTCGATACGCGAGGTGAGGATCAGCCCCGTGCCCATGAAGAACGCACTCGCCAGTAGCACCGGACGCGGGCCGTAGCGGTCGCTCAGATAGCCGGCCGGCGCCCCGAGCGCGTTGTAGATGCCGGCGGTGATCGAAAACACGGCCGAGGTCGAAACCCGGCTGGCGCGGAACTCCGTGCCCATCGGGCGGAAGAACGCGCCAAAGCTGTAGGCCACGCCGAAGAGCGTGAAGCACGACGCGAACGCGGCCAGGACCGTTATCCAGGCGCGCGGCGAATCGACTTCCGCGGGACGACGCTGCTCCATCTTGGCAACAAACCGGTTGGCGGCACGCGCGCGGCACAAAATCCGCGCCCGCGCGCCGCCGGCCAGTCGTCGCAATATAGTCGCTTACCGATGCGGGTTAAACCGCGCAGCGCGCATATCGCGCCGTTTCATCTACGCGCCGGCGTGGAGCTTGATAAGTTCCAGCGCCACCTCGGCGGCCGCAGCCATGTCGCGCACGTCGAGCCATTCGCGCATGGTATGGATGTCGTGCATCCCGGTGCCGAGGTTGGCGACCACCAGCCCGCGCTGGTTGAAGATGTTGGCGTCGCATCCGCCGCCGGTTGCCTGGGGCGTGAGCTCGCGGCCGAGGCGGCGCGCGGCTTCGATCACCTTGCGCACGATCGGCGCGTCCTCGGGCACGTTCATCGCCCCGTAGGAAGGCACGCTGCGATACTCCAGTTCGGCTCGCACGCGCTGGCCGTCAACCGTGGCCGCAGCGCGGGCCACCGCTTCCTTGAAGCATCCGATCATGTGCTCGACCTGGGCGGTGAGCTTGCGCGGGTCGTTCGAGCGCGCCTCGCCGCGCACCACGACCTCGTTGGGCACGATGTTGCCGGCGCGGCCGCCCTGGATGGTGCCGAGGTTGGCGGTGGTCTCCTCGTCGATTCGCCCCAGGCGCATCGCGGCGATCGCCTCCGCAGCGATCTTGATCGCCGAAAGGCCGCGCTCGGGCGCCATCCCGGCATGCGCTTCGAGCCCGCGCACGGTGAAGCGAAGGCCCTGCGCGCCGGCCGCGCGCACGAACAGGGAGCCGGGCGAGTCGCTGTCGAAGACCAGCCCCTCGCGCGCGCGGATGAGGCCGAGGTCGAGATTTCGCGCGCCCCGCAAGCCGATCTCCTCGCACACCGTGAACACGACGTCGATCGGCCCGTGCTCGACGTGGCCCTCGCGCAGTTGATGCAGCACTTCGCAGATGATCGCGCATCCCGACTTGTCGTCGCCGCCGAGCACAGTGGTGCCGTCGCTGCGGATGATGTCGCCGTCGACCACCGGCTTCACGCCCGCGCCGGGAACGACGGTGTCCATGTGGGCGCAGAGTAGGAGCGGCGCCACGCCCGCGCGCGTGCCGCCGAGATGGCCGATCAGGTTGCCGCAATTGCCATGGACTTTTTCTGCTGCGCCGTCGAAGCGGCAGTCAAGGCCCGCGCTCTCCAGTTCGCGCACGAGCCTCAGCGCCACATCGCGTTCGCGGCGCGAGAGCGAGTCGATCCGCACGATTTCCAGGAAGAAATCTTTTAGCCGCGCGTGGTTGACGGCCGCCATGATGATTTTGTAGCGCGCTTGCCGCCGCGCTTGCCACCGCGGCGGCCGGACCGCGAGCGAACGAAGAAAAAAAGCCCGGCCGGATGCGCCCGGGCTGGCAGGCGTCTCAGCGGCGTGGCGCCGGATGGCTCAACGCTGGATATGGGTCCATTGGCCGCAGTCGCCGTAGGTGACGCCGTAGCGCTCGCGCATCAGTTCCTTGAATTCGGCCGTGGTGAGCAGCGGGCGCGAGTCGAAGAAGTCCGGGTACTCGGAGAGGAACCAGTTGGCGTCCTGGGTTATCTCGAGGCCCGGCGCGCCATTGACGATGAAGGTCGGCACGTCGGCCATGTGCGCGAGCCACAGACTGACCTGGATGTGAAGCTTGTCGAAGAGCGCGCGGCCGATCTCCTCGTGGCCGTTGGCCAGCGCACCCGAGTTGCCGGCTTTGGCCGCCTCGTAGGCTTCGACCAGTTTGTCGCCCACCACGCCGTAGGTGATCAGCAGGCCGGAGAAATCGGGGTAGGCGTTGTACAGCGGCTCGTATTTGCCTTGCGGGGTGCGTCCTTTGAGCAGCCAGTTGACGCCCTCGGCGGGAGTCACGCGCTTGACGATGAAGTCGAGGCTGCGGTCGCGCTCCAGGAACACGTTGGCGGTGATCTGGCGCGGGCTGCGGTCGTAGAGCATGTGGTTCCAGTCGGGATCGTAGAACAGGCGCTCGGGAAAGTAGTCATGAGTGACGCGGCCGAGCTTGCCCGGATCGCCGGCGGCGCCGAAGTCGGCGCAGGCGTTCTCGAGCAGCGGAGCGTTCTCCGCCAGCACGAAGCGCAGGCCCGGGAAGCCGCCGGTGCGCGCGTAGCAGGCGCGCTCGGTCGGCCAGAAGACCCATCGATGGTCGCCGCCGGGGACGATTTCGACCCAGTCCTCCTGGCACAGGATGCCGACCTTGGGCATCAGTTCGTCGGCCATCCGGCGCGCGGCCGCGGGTGAATGCGCGCGCCCGAAGTCGGCTTCATAGCGGCGGCGCAGTTCGTCGCGGCGGTAATGCTCGTTCTGCTCGGCCCAAAACGTGCATGCGGTGGTCTTGCCGGTGCCGGTGGGGCCGGTGAAGGTGGTTACGGTGCCGCGGCTGTTTTCGACCGCAGTGCCGGCGTGGGCCGAGATGATCCCGATGAGCGACATGATCGCCATCAGGGGCGAGAGCACGCCGCGGCTCTTGACCTCGCCATGATAGTCGGTGTTGACCGTCATCACGGTGACGCGCCCGCCCAGTTCGCTGAGCGGGCAGAAGAAGACGAAATTCGACGACACCACGCGCCTGCTCGCGGGATCGAACAGACGCGACTTGGCGAGCGTCGGCGGCAAGCCCAGCGCTTTCGCATGCTGGTGCTTGGCGCGCAGCCGCCCGAGCAAGCGGCGATACTCGGCTTCGTTGCGCGGTACGCCGGTGAGCGAGAGTATCTCGACGTTGGCGAGCTGGCGTCCGACCTTGCGGAAGCGTTGCCCGAGGTCGTCGCGCAGCTTGAGCATCGCCGGGTCGCGCGTGGCGAAGAAATTGAGCTGGCTGGTGCGGTAGAGGTAGGGGACGTTGCCGCGCTGTTCATAGCTGACGCCGGCGCACAGGAATTTCGAGACCATCGTCTTGCGCCCGTCGAGCGCTTCGAAGGCCTTTAGCCACGCCAGCACCTCGGCGCGATCGGCCTCGTGGTCCGCGCGATGAGTGCGCGTGACGAGGCGCTCGGCGCGTCCGGCGATAATCGTGTTGGCGGAGTTGATCACTGGTCCGCGCGTCGGATCGCTGTCGCCGGCGTCGTAGCGCAGGATCAGGTCGTTGCGGTCGTTGACCCCGACCTCGCTGAGGCCCGGCTTAAGCTTGATATAGAGTCCGTGGTCCGCGATGACGCGGCCCAGCGGCGTCTCGATTCCGGCGACGCTTTGCGGTGACTCCTTGGAGAGCGTCACCAGTTCGCTCGACAGCACGACGCTGCGCAACTCCCTGGACATATCGGAGTTGAACAGCCGTACGCGCCGGCCGAGGTCGATGAGAGTTGCCGCAGTGCCGTTGCCCGCGGAGAGCCGGGCGAGATCCAGCGCGCGCTCGTCGGCGGCCAGCACGCGGCCGTCGCGGTCGCGCCAGACCAGGTTGCGGTTCTTGACCGCCGCGGGCTTGATGAATTTACCGAGGTTGGGGGTTGTCGATTCCATCGCTGCTCAACTTACGGGTTTAGCTTTGCGGGTTTAGCTCGGGATGCCCGGTGGGCGGTGGCGAGCCATCGATTTTTATGGGGAAAAAAGCCTACCATTACATTAGGTGAGCGCCAAGCCGAAGTCCCCTTGTATAAGGTTAACTTAGGGCAGCCGAGCGCATCTTCAATCGCGCCATCGCGATCGGCTAGACCAGCTCCAGCTTCGCCTCGGCGAAATCCTTGCCTGCGGCGTCCCATCGGTAGGCCGCCGCCCGCGCGAACCTGGCCGCGCGCACCGACACCACGATGTAGACCGTGTCGGGGTAGTCGGGTTCGTCGGGGTCGAACGAGCAGGCCTGTGCGCGGTCGGTCGCCGAGAAGTAGGCGTCATGATCGGGATGCGAATGATAAACGGCGCGCAGCCTTAGCCGGCGGCGGTCGATTTCCTTGAGCACTGCCAGATGCTCGCGCGGCTCCATCAGGAAGGCCGTGCGCGCGTCGCGCGCGAAGGCAAGCGGATCCTCGGCGTGCTTGCGGTTCTGGATGTTGGTTATCGGACGGACTTCCTCGACGGCGTCGTCGCCGATAATGAAGCCGCAGCATTCGAAAGGGAATTCGCGCTCGGCCTGCGCGGCGATCTGATCGAAGGTGGCTTTGCGGATGGTGACGGAATTCATGGATTTTCGCCGCGCGCCGGCTTTTGTGCGCGCGCCGGGATCGACTCCTTGGGGAGAACTTAGCCGCTCGGCCACGCCGCCACAACGGCGCCGCGCGCGCCAGACGCGGCGCCGCGGGGCGGCTTGCCCGCGGCGCGCCTGCGCTGTAGGAAGTAGCCCATGGAACGCACGGCGATTCGTCTTGGCGGCGTGGAGCTCAGCTCCTCGGTCATGAACGCTGCGGGGCCGCACTCGGCCGAGCGCGGCGAGCTCTACGAACTCGGCGCGCGGCACCAGGGCGCTCTGGTGTTCAAGTCGTGCAACAGCGCGGGGCTCGAGACGCCCGAGAATTTGAAGAACCGCGGCGTCCAGCATTTCGCCGCGATCGCGCGCGCGCTGGCGCCGCGCGATAAAGTGATCATCGCCAGCGTGGTCGGCAACACGGAGGACGAGATCGTCCAGGTCGCGGGCATCCTCGACCGCGCCGGGGTCAAAATCGTCGAGCTCAACCTCGCCGACGACTACGTGATGAACTCGGTCGCGCCGTTTGCCTCCTACCAACGGCTCAAGGTGCTGGTCGGGCGCGTGCGCGGCGAGATCGGCGCGGTGCTCGCGATCAAGCTGCCGCCCAAGCCGGGCACGATCGAGGCCCAGGCGCTCGCGGAACTGCTCAAGGAGATGGGCGTGGGCGTCGTGGTATGCGCCAACGACCTGCCCAAGGATCTGGAGATCGACCCCGCCACCGGCCGCATCAAGGGCGGCGCGCGCCCGCTCTCGCAGGCGCATGCATTCTGGCGCCTCGGCGGCGGCGTTTACGACGTGGTGGCGGTGGGGGGAATTAACAGCGGGCGCGACGCCTACGTCGCGCATCTCACCGCCGCCAAGGCGGTCGCCGTCGGCTCGGCCCTGATCAAAGAAGGCGCGGGCGCCCTCGGCCGCATCGATCGCGAACTGGATGGGATGCTGGCGGAGAACGGCAAGCGCTCGGTGAACGAGATCATCGGCCAGGCGCGCTTCGAGAGCTAGCCGCCGGAGCGCCGCGCTTGCGCAGAGCCTACTTGCTCCGTTTCTTGCGGCTCTGGTAGGGTCGGCGGACGGCCGCGCTCGCAATGCCCGGCCGCCTCAGCACAGGTTTACAGTCCCCGTCGTCTAGCTCGGCCTAGGACACCGGCCTTTCACGTCGGTAACACGGGTTCAAATCCCGTCGGGGACGCCAACAATTGTTTGGCGCTCTACGCGGCGGCGGATCCGCCCGGTGCCAAATGGGTGCCATTTTCGATTTCTATGACGACGTGATGATCACGCCCAAGCCTCTTGGTGGCCACTCCGACCATTCCGGGCCATCAGGATGACGTTGGGGATGTAGCGGTCTTCCTGCTGGTGATGCTCGCTGAACAGGCAGCTATCGAAACCGCTCTCTTCCGCAACTTGCGCCTCGACGATCGCCTCACGCAGCACTCCACCGATATTGGTGCCGCGCGGCAAATCCTGGGTGCACGGAAAATATCCGCCCTTCATGAACTTTTCCTTCGGGATGTTGAATTACAGTTGAGTACCCCGGTGCGTCCTGAATTCCCCAGACCTCAGTCGAGTAATTGAGGTTCGGGACAAATGTCAAACGAGCGGCGCCGTCGGCGCGGCGCGATGCGCCGCGCGTCAGGACGGCTTGGCTGTGCCGCCGAAGGGCGTCTGGCGCAGATGCGTGCGCAGTTCTTCGACGGTCGAGTTGGCGAGCTGGCGTGCCGCGCGCCTGGTTTCGGCCCCCATCCTTGCCAGCCGCTGAAGCGTGCGCCGTGCGCGCTGCGCGTTTCGGATCGCCCGCTGGCCCATCGGATCGAACCGGCAGGCCGGTGCCTCGTCACCGTCGTTGAGCAGCCCGTCGATCGCCGAGCACGACGCGGAGCAGAAGACCTCGAGGTGCTGGCGGTCCGCGGCTTTGATCCGGCCGATCGCATGAATCACCCGGTGCCACTCGCGAATCCGGCGCAGCCCGCCCTCGAAGATGCGCTTTTGTGCGCGGAAGGGCAGCAGCGGAGAGTCGATTTGGCGGCTGAGTGTCGCGTCGAGCGCGCTGAAGTCGATAGCCATCAGCTTCAGCAGGGTGTCGCGGTGCGATGCGTCCAGCATCGAGTCGAAGCGCGCCTCGCTCAGGATATGGCTGGCGATCGCGGAGTTAAACCGCTCGATCCAGCGCACCGGCAGATAGAAGTTGTGCGCGACCACGTCGGCCCCCAGATGGGCTAGGTAGCCAAGCGCGAAGGCCTGCTCCTCGCTGCCGCGCGCGGCGCTGAGCAGCCCGAAGCCAGTCGCCCAGTTGTGCGAATGGCGGCGCAGCCGGCTCTGCAAGCGGCGGCCCTGCACGATGTCGGGCGCCAGCGAACCGTACAGGAACGCGTCGGGCATCGAGAGTAAGATGGCTTGAAGCGGCTGTTCGAGGGTGCTAACGCTCGCAAGCACTTGCACCCCGAGGGCGATATGGGCGACCGGGCCCCAGGCGAAAGCCGGCGCCGCGCTGAGCGCGATGAAGCCGATTACGAAGGCGATCACACCCGCAATGATCATAACCGCGCCCGCCTTTGCGGCCGGGCCGCTGGCTTGATGTTATGAGCCGCGACCCGGCTCCGCCAGAGCGCCCGCGCCGCCTGCTGCTCGACTCGATTCGCGATTACCTGGGGCAACTCGCCGAGGAGGGACTGGCGGGGCTGCCCGCCCCGGCGCCCGCGCGCCTGGCGCCGGCGCCGCTCGAGTTGCTCTCGCGTTATCCGGGTCTGGAGCAGACCGCGACGCTGGAGGAGCTCAGCGTGTTCATCGGCGATTGCAGGCGCTGCAAACTCGCTCCGCTGCGCACCCACCTGGTGTTCGGCGTCGGCAACCCCCAGGCCGACCTGATGTTCGTCGGCGAGGCGCCCGGCGCCGACGAGGACGCGCGCGGCGAGCCGTTCGTCGGCCGCGCCGGCCAGTTGCTGACCGACATCATCGAGCGCGGGATGGGGCTTCGCCGCGCCGAGGTCTACATCTGCAACGTCATCAAGTGCCGCCCGCCCGACAATCGCAACCCCGAGCCCGACGAGGTCGCCGCGTGCGAGCCGTTCCTGATGCGCCAGATCGACCTCGTGCGTCCGCGCGCGATCGTCGCGCTCGGCACCTTTGCGGTGCAGGCGTTGCTCAAGGTCAAGACGCCGATAGGCCGGCTGCGCGGCAACTGGCAGGAGGTGCGCGGCGTCAAGCTGATGCCGACGTTCCATCCGGCCTACCTGCTGCGCAGTCCGGGCGAAAAGCGGCTAGTATGGCAGGATATCCAGGAAGTGATGAAGCTGCTTGGGCTGGCGATACCTGCGCGCGGTCGCGCACCGTGAGACGGCGCGGCGCGAACAGCGCGCTTGCGGCGCGGGCGTTGGCGATGCTGTGCGCGCTGGCGCTCGGCGGTCTTGCGGGCGCTGCCACAGAACACGGCAGCGGCGCGTCTCATGCGAACGCCGCGCCGCGGGCCAACCCGACGGCCACGCCCGCGGCGGTTTCCGCCGCGGCGGCGCCGTGGGTCGTTCTGTTAAAGGTCGACGGCTCGATCAACCCCGCCGTCGCCGCGTTTATAGAGGACGGGATTAACCACGCCAGCGCGCAGCACGCCGCCGCGCTGGTGATCGAGCTCGATACGCCCGGCGGCTTGCTCAGCTCCGCCCAGCGCATCGTCAAGGACCTGCTCAACGCGCCGCTCCCAACCATCGTCTACGTGTCGCCCTCAGGCGCCAGCGCCGCTTCGGCCGGGACCTTCGTCACCGAGGCCGCGGCCATCGCTGCGATGGCGCCGGGAACCACCATCGGCGCGGCCCATCCGGTGGGCGAGGGAGACACCGAGATCAAGGGTGTGGTGGGCAAGAAGATTGAAAACTTCACCGCCTCATTCGCCGGCAGCATCGCGCGCGAGCGCGGCCGCAACCAGCAATGGATCGAGCAAGCGGTCAGGGAAAGCTCCGCCATCAGCGAAGAAGAGGCGCTCAAGCGCCAGGTGATCGACATTGTCGCGCCCAACCTGCACAACCTCCTGGTCCAGGCTTCTGGGCGCGAGGTCAAGGTTGGCGGCCGCACGGTCAGGCTCGCGCTCGCCGACGCCACGATTCATCGCTTGCGGATGACGCCTGGACAGGGCCTGCTCAACGTGCTGGCCGATCCGAACCTGGTCTACCTGCTGATGCTGGCCGGGATCGTCGGGATCTATTTCGAATTCGGCCATCCGGGTTTCTACCTGCCGGGCGTGGTCGGCGCGATTTGCCTGTTGCTCGCGCTCGGCTCGTTCGAGGTCCTGCCGATCAACCTGACCGGCTTCCTGCTCCTGCTGCTGGGGATTGGGCTGCTGATCGCCGAAGTCTTCGTCACCAGCTACGGCGTGCTCGGCACCGGCGGAGTGGTCGCTTTTGTAATTGGCTCGCTGTTTCTGATCGACAGCGCGCAAACCAACCTCGAGGTGAACCGCGGCATGATCGCTGGCGCGGCGGTCGCGATGAGCGCGATCATCCTGGGCCTGGGCTGGATCGTCTTGCGCGAGCGGCATCGGCGGCCCACGACCGGCCGCGAAGGACTGGTCGGCGAAGTCGGCGAGGTGCGCGAGGCGATCGCGGCGGGCGCGCCGGGGCGGGTCTTCGTGCACGGCGAGCATTGGCGCGCGGTGAGCAACGAGGCGCTGGGCGTGGGCGCGCGGGCGCGCGTGATCGCGGTGCGCGGGCTCGAGATCGAAGTGCGGCGCGAAGCCTAGCGCGATTATTGTGCAAAACTTTGCCAAGCGGCGGGCGGCGGCGCCCGCGAATCGAACGTGGGGAGGCCTATGGCACCGGCAATCGGAGTAATCATAGTGATTGGCGTGCTGATCGTGCTGAGCGGGCTCAAAGTGCTCAACGAGTACGAGCGCGCGGTGGTCTTCCGCCTCGGCCGGCTTACCCCCTTCCGGGGGCCGGGCGTGATCTACGTCATCCCGATCCTGGAGCGCGCGGTGCGGATCGATCTGCGCACGGTAACCCTCGACATCGCGCCCCAGGACGTGATCACCCGCGACAACGTCACCATCAAAGTCAGCGCGGTGCTCTACTTCCGCGTGCTCGACCCGTCACGCGCCGTGACCGAAGTGGCCAATTACCTTTTCGCCACCACCCAACTGGCGCAGACCACGCTGCGTTCGGTCGGCGGCCAGACCGAACTCGACGAACTGCTGGCCCAGCGCGACAAGCTCAACGCGCGCATCCAGGAGGTGGTCGACGCGCAGACCGAGCCGTGGGGCGTCAAGGTCACGCTGGTCGAGCTCAAGAACATCGACCTGCCGCAGGACATGCAACGCGCGATCGCGGCCCAGGCCGAGGCCGAACGCGAGCGGCGCGCCAAGGTGATCGCGGCGGAGGGCGAATTCCAGGCCGCGCAGCGCCTCGCCGAGGCCGCCGAGATCATGAGCAAGAGCCCGATCACGCTTCAGCTCCGCTACCTGCAGACGCTCAAGGAGATCGCGGCCGAGAACAATTCGACCACGGTTTTTCCAATTCCGATCGATCTGTTCGAGCCGTTCCTGAACTGGCGCCGTTCCAAGACTTCCGATGATGGCGGCACGAAATCCTGATCGGCAATCCTCACTGCCTTGGGGCCGTAAGTTTGCGATGGGTACGCTAATAATGATTCGCCACGGTGAGAGCGAGGGCAATCGCGAGCGCCGCTTTACCACCACACCCGACGCGCCGCTGACCGATTTGGGGCGCGAGCAGGCGGCCCAGGCCGCGCGCCAGATCGCGCGGCGCTTCCGTCCGCAGTTGGTCATCACCAGCCCCTATGCGCGGGCGCGCGAGACCGGCGCGATAATCGCCGCCGCGCTGCGCTTGCCGGTCGAGGTCGAGCACGGGCTCTACGAGCGCCATTTCGGCTACTTGAGAGGGCAGCCCTACGACGCGGTGCGCGACGATCCGGCGTTCGAAACCGAGAAGGCCTGGCTATGGCGGCCCGAAGGCGGCGAAAGCTACGAGGACGTTCGCGTGCGCGTGGCGCCCATCATCGAGCGGCTGGCCGTGCGCGCCGCTGAGGGCGAAGTGGCCGTGGTCAGCCACGGCGGCGTGATGCTGACGTGCTGGGCGCACGTGGTCGGGCACTGGGAAGACGCGCAGGTGCCGCCCAACTGCGGAATAGTGCTGTACGAATACGAAAACGGCCGCTTTCATCGCCCGCGGAATATCGAGGATTAAACCGGCGGCGCGGGCGCAACGGTCCGGTCAATCGTTGGACAACAGGCGGGCTAGCAGCGGCGTCGCCGGCGCGGCGATGAGTTCGGGCCACGTACCCTCCTGCGCTACGCGGCCGCCCTCGATAGCCGCCGCGCGGGTGCAGAGCTTTTCGAGAATGTCGGCGCGATGGTCGACGGCGATCAGGGTGAAGCCGAGTTCACGATGCCATTGAAGGATCGCGTCGACGAGTTCGCCGATGGTGGGGCGGTCCAGGGCGGTGAACGGCTCGTCGAGCAGCACCAGCGGCGGACGGCGCGCGAGCATCCGCGCCAAGGCGACCCGGCGCGCCTGGCCGCCGGAAATCCGCCGCGCCGATTCGTTCCATAACGGGCCCAGTTCGAGCCGCTGCTTGAGTTCCTCGACCCATTGGCGCGCGCCGTTGCGTTCGTGCGCGCGCAAGCCGAAGCAGACGTTGTCGGCAACGCTCAGATGCGGGAAAAGCGAATCGCTCTGCGTCAGGTACGCGAGCGGGCGCCGGTACAGCGGCAGGCCCGGCGGAAAGAAGACGGTGTCGCCAAAGCGAATCCGCCCGGCGTCGGGATTTTCGATTCCCGCCAGGCACGACAGCACCGTGCTCTTGCCCGCGCCCGAGGCGCCGAACAGCGCGAGCCGTGCTCCCTGCGCCAGGCGCAGGCGGACGTCCACGGTAAAGGCGCGCCGCCCCTTCACGATATGCGCATCAAGCACCGGCATTGTCATAGCGCCTTTGGGCGAGCAAATGGATCACCCACGGCAGCGGCAGCGCGGTGAGCAGGAACACCACCAGCAACGGCATCACCGCCGGCATCCCGGCGTCCTGCAGATTAATCCACATCTGCACCGGCATCCCGCTCGGATAATAGGCGGTGACGATGACCGCGCCGAACTCTCCCAGTGCGCGCACCCAGGCCAGGCTCAACGCCGCGGCAAACCCCAAGCGCGCGAGCGGAAAGGTCACGCGGCGAAATACCTCCCATGGCCGCAACCCGAGCAGCGCCGCCATCCGTTCGAGATCGCCGGGTACGGCGGCCAGCGCGGCGCGGGCGGCCACGATGTAGTAGCCGATGCTGACGTAGACCTGCGTCGCGGTGAAGGCGAGTGGGCTGTTGCTGGTCGGCAGTCCCATCCGCAGTAGCCAGGCGCCCGCCGCCGTCGTGGGACCGAAGGCGAGCGAGAGCAGGATCC
The DNA here is from genome assembly GCA_021827495.1 of Deltaproteobacteria bacterium. Classification (GTDB taxonomy): domain Bacteria; phylum Desulfobacterota; class Binatia; order Binatales; family Binataceae; genus JAKAVN01. The sequence continues at coordinate 46,594 of JAKAVN010000006.1, forward strand.
CTAACGCGAGCGGCGGCATCAGCACCGAGATAAGGACCGCCGCCTCCCACGCGATCCGGTCGCGGCCCGTATGGCGCGCCAGGTACCACGCGACCGGCGTGCCCAGGACCACGTCAAACAGCAGCGCGACTCCAGTAAGGATCAGCGAGACGCGCACGGCCGAGGCCGTGGAGCCGGGAATACTCCCGTCCCATTGCCAATGGCCAACCGGAGCGCGCAGGCCAAGCAGCGGATAGAGCAGCGCCAGCGTGAACGCGAGCATGCCCATCCGGGCCCACCAGACCGATCTCACGGCGGTTTATATTACGGAACCAGCGGCTTGGCGTCGCCGGGGTCGTCGTAGTGGTAGCGCGCCAGGATTTGACGCGCCGCGGGACCGTGTAGCCAGACGAGGAAGCGCCCGGCCAGCTTCGGTTGCGGCGCATCTTTGAGGACCGCGGCATAGAAGACCAGCGGGGAGGGCCGATGCGCCTTGCCGCTCAGAGTGACGCTCGCCCGCTGGTATTCATTTTCCATCGACGCGACACCAAGATTAATCTCCGCGGGCAATGAAATAAACGGCAGGCCGAGAGCCGCGGGCTGCGTCTTGTAGGCCGAACTCGCATCGAGTTGTCCGGCCTGCAGCCGCCCCATCACCTGGGGCTCCTGAAAAATCCGCTGCGCATTGATTTGAGGCCCGAGCACCTTCCCGGCCAGGCCGGGCTGATGGTAGTAGCGCTCCGCGAGTTGCATCGTGAAAATGACGTTCAAGCCCTGCGGATCGGCATTCGGGTCCGTGCGTCCAAAACGAAAGCCCGGCGTCGCCACGATTTGCCACCACGGTTGCGCGCCGCGATCGCTGGCCTTGGCCAGCGCCGCCGCATATTGGCTCTTCGGACTATAGGCGATCACCATCTCGGTGCGTGCAATGGGTATCGCGCTCTTCGTCTTGCCCGCCTTCAGCACGATGCGCATCGGCGCCGCCGTGACCGAAATGAACACGTCAGGCCGGATGCTTTGCGCGACGATCAGGTTGGCCAATCCACTGGAGCCCTGCGCGCGCCCCTGCAACTCGGCTCCCAGAGCCTTCGCGATTGCCGGACGAATTCCGCCGTCCATCATCGAGCCCATCGATCCGGCATAGGCCACTTGCAGCGGCGTCAGTGATTTGGTGGCCCCGGCGCGCGCCAGGAGCCCGGCGCATACGCCGGCCAAGGCCAGAATGCCCAGCGGCAAGAGTCGTGCGCGGCTGTATTTCATCGATGTTCGTCCGTGGGCCTAGAAGGGGATACGTCCGGTGGCAATCACCGCGTTGTTGTATGCGGGATGATGCGTTACGGCCACCTGATAGCCGGCGCCGAAAGTGACCCCGACGCGGTCATGGATCGGAATGCGCCCGATGATCAGCCCCGGCGTCAGGAAGACCTGATTCAGTCCGGTGTTCTCGCCGTTGGGCCACCAGGTGTAGTTGACCTCGAACTCCGGCCAGAAGTACCTGAGCACGTGATACTGAAAGGTGGTGTTGTAAGCGAGCGGCGCTCCAAGGCGCCGCATGCCGCCGTTGGGAATCGCGACTCCCACGGTGCTCTGAAAGTCAAAGTCACCGAAGCCTTTTCCGAAGGCGATCGTCGGCGTGAAGATCACATGCCGTGAGCTGTTGCCGTCACTCCCGGTGGGCGCGCTGAAACCCATGAAGGCGGTCAGGATGTAGTTGCCGCTCTCCTCATTGGCCGATAGCAGCCGGTATTTGACCAGAAAAGTTTCGTCGGCCCAGCCGTCGACATCCGGCTTCGACGCGGACTTTTTCCCTTTCTTTGGTGGTCGCGGGAGAACCCCATTGTGAGCAATCCATCCGGGCACGCCCAGGATGATTTCGGTGTTTTGGAAAGGTATCAGTTCGAGCCCTTTGTTGGCGCCGAAGTTGTCGAGCGCCTTGCCATGCGGCTGCGCCTGCCAGAGCTGATCGTAGCGGTACTCTTCTTCCAGGCGCGGCGTCACGGTGACCAGGGGCGTAATCCAGTGCGGCTGCTCGTTCTGGATACGGATGACGCGCGGGAACCAATCGGCGAAGTATTCCACCAGCGGCGAGAGCAGCGATGGGCTGGAGGCGGGTGGCGCGTTGGAAGCGGGCGGCGCGCCCTGGGCCCGTCCCGGCGCCGGGAGCATCACGCAGACGGCAAGGGCGGCGAGCGCCATGGCCGCGCGAACCGAGAGCCGCTCGATCATCGTGGCGATTTCCATAGCGCAGCATCTATGCCATGATACAAGCAGTCTAGCAAGTATTATGGCAGAACCAAGCGCAGAGACGGTGCGCCGCGCGCGCATCGCACGGGGCCTGACCCAGGACGAACTGGCCCGGCGCGCCGGCATCTCACGCCAGGCCCTGGGCGCGATCGAATCCGGCGCCTACCAGCCCGGGGTCGGGGTGGCGCTCGCGCTCGCGCGCGAGCTTGGCCATAGCGTCGAGGCGTTGTTCGGCGCACCGGCGGCGCCCGCCCAGCTCGAGGCCGACTGGATGGGCGCGCCGCGCGGCGCGCCGGCCCGCGCGCCGCGCGGTGCGGTCGCGCTGGGGCGCGTGGGCGGACGGCTGGTCGCGGTGGCCCCGCCG
>JAKAVN010000134.1 GCA_021827495.1 Deltaproteobacteria bacterium
CCGCGGTCGATGCGCTGGCGCGGCGTGGAGCGGTTGGCTCTGGTCGCGGCCGTGCTGCTGTTGTTCGCCCAGAGCATCGCCGCCGCGCACTACCATCCGCGGCCCGCCAGTGCGCATCCGAGCCTTGCCGCCGTCGTAAGCGCCGAGACCGGGCAGTGCGCGCTATGCCTGCTCGCCTGCCATTTTCCCGGCGATTCCTCCTCCGCTCCGGCGGTGGTGCGGCCGCGGTTTGCGTTTTACACGGCCCCCGTCCCGTCGGCGGGCCGCGCGCTCGCAACCGGTCGTTCACGGGCGCAGACTCGCGCGCCGCCGTCCATCGCCTGAAGCGCTCACGCTGATTCTCAATTTGTAAAGCGCACGGCGCCGCCGTGCGTGCCGTGCGCCATCCGAATCTCGCGCCAGTGGCGCGCGCGGGGCGGGCGGCAGTGCGGTTCGGGCCGGGGAGGAGCGTTTGGCGATGCGTACGTGTTTCGCGTTTATTCTGATTTCATGGGTGGCGATGGCGGCCGCGCCCGGCAACGACAAGGAAGTATCCCAACTCAAGGCCGAATTTCGCGCGATGCGCACGCAGATGGGCCTGATGCAGCAGCGGCTCGACGCCCTCTCGGCGCGGCGGCGCAGAGCGCGGGCGCGGGCGGTATCACGCCTGCCACCGCGCTCAAGTCGCTGATGCCCGGTGCGATGTCCGGCGCGACGGCGAGAGCGCCGGGCTTCGCGATGGGCCCCGGGCCGCAAGGCCAGGGCGTCATCATCCCCAGTCTCCAGGGTGTGCCGCAGATCTTCATCCCGGACATCGGTGGCGTCGGCGACATCACCTTTCGCCAGAGCGACCTGCATAACGGCGATCCGCGGTACAGCCCGGCCGACGATCAGTTCATCCCGCGCGACACCCAGCTCATCTTCTTCTCGCCCATCGACCCTTGCACCAACGCGCAAATCTAGATCGACAAGCCCAACGCTGGAGGTCGCGGTGATGGGCCGCTTCGCAAGCTCGGGGCGATGCGCCGGGCGGGGCGGGCGGACCTCGAGCGCGCGCGCGGATGCCTTGAGCGGGTCGGGATGGAGCGCCTGGCGCATAGCCCCTATCGCTCGCTCTCGGGCGGCCAGCAGCAGCGCGTGCTGATCGCGCGGGCGCTGGCCGGTGAGCCGGACGCGCTGTTGCTCGACGAGCCGACCAACGGGATGGATATCGAGGTCGAGCGCGATCATGGAGCTGTTGCTCGACCTCCAGCGCACCAACGCGACCACTATTCTGTTCGTCACCCATCTGTTGATCGCGATCCAGAACTTCGCCCGCCGCGGCGCCCTCATCACGCGCGGCGGCAGCCTGCTGATCGGGCCCAAGGCCGAGATGCTCGCGCCACAGAGCCTGGCGCGCGCCTACGCGGAAGGAGCCTGATGGACCTGCTAACCGTTTCCTTCATGCGCCATGTGCTGCTGGCCGGAGTGCTGGTGGCGCTGGGGCTGGCCCCGCTCAGTGTCTACGTCGTGCTGCGGCGAATCGTTTTCGTCGGCGCCACGGTGGCCGAGATTTCCTCGGCCGGCGTGGCGCTCGCGATCCTCTTCAACCTCGAGCCCTTCCCGGTCGCGCTCATCCTGACCATCCTCACCTTCCTCGGCTTCTCGCGCGCCGCCGACAATCCGCGCCTGCCGCTGGAAACGCTGATCGGGATGCTCTATGCGGGCGGCTCGGCGACGGCGGTGCTGCTGATCGCGAAGTCGCCGCGCGGCGAGGGTGACATTCTCAACGTGCTGTTCGGCAATACCCTGACCGTGCCGCTGCCGCTGTTCTGGATGATGGTTATCGCCTTCGGCACGCTGCTCGCGATACAGTACCTCGCGTACAAGGAGTTTCTGATCACCGCCTATGATCCCGACATGGCGCGCGCACTCGGCATCAGGGTCGAGCTGTGGAACACGATCTTTTACGTCGCCCTCGGCGTCGCGGTCGCCATCGCGATTCGCGGCGTCGGCGCGCTGCTCGCTTTCACTCTGCTGGTGGCGCCGGGCGCGGCGGCGCTGTGCGTGGTCGCAAGCCTCGGCCCGGCCTTCATCCTGGCCACGGTGGTCGGCGTTGCCGCGACCGTGGCCGCCATCGCGGCCTCGTACTGGCTCGATTTGCTGGCCGGGCCGACGATCGTCGCAATCCTCGCCGTGGTCTTCGGGTTTAGCTATCTTTGGGTGGCGACCAGGCGGGCATAACACACGCATGGCCCCAAGCCTAAACCCAGACCTAAATGATGACCTCTACCGACATATTCGGCGCCGCCGAGCTGCTTAAGAAGGAAGGCCCCGATTTGCTCCGCGCCTTCATCCGCAGCCATCGCGGCGCGGCCTACGCCGATTTGCGCTTCGAGGCGCGGTTCAGCCGCTCCAGTTCGGCGACCGACGGCGAGCCGCGCGCGGCGCAGGCGGGTGAGAGCGCCGGTTTCGGCGTGAGCGTGCGGGTCAACGCGCCCGGCGGCGCATCGGGCGCCGGCCAGACCGGAGTCGAGCTCGGCCGCCTGGCGCTGAGGCCCGCCAGGCTGCTCGGGGCGATCCGCGCGGGGCTCGCCGAAGCGTACCAGCGCGCGCGACTTGGCGCGCGCGAAAAGGCCGCGCTGATACGCGCGCTCAACGGGCGCGCGCGGAGCCTGGCGATGGCGGCGCCGCCGCCGCGCGCCGCGCTGCGCGACGAGGCCGCGGCGGTCTTCCAGCGCGACCCGCGCACGCTGGAGTCCGGCGAGCTGGAGCGTTTGTGCCGCGAGGCCTCGGCCCGCGTGGCCGGGCTTGGCTCCGAGATCGTCTTCAACGCGGTCGCGGCGCTGAGCGAGCTGCGCCAGGAGTTGTTCATCAGCAGCGAGGGCGCGCTCATCAGCCAGGGCTTCGCGTTTTCGCAGGGCGATTGCTACGTGGTCGCGCAAAGCGCCGGCGGCCATCAGGAGATCTACGACACCATCGGGCAGCAACGCGGACTGGAGTGCCTCGCCGAGGGATGGCGCGACGAGCTTATGCCCAACCCGGACCTGCTCACGTTCGCGATCGAACTCGGACGCGAAGCACGCGAGCTTGCCGCGGCGCCGGCGTTGAAGCCGCCGGCGGACGAAGTTACAGTAGTCACCGATACGCATTTCAACGCGCTGGTCTCGCACGAGATCATCGGCCATCCGAGCGAGGCCGACCGCGCGCTCAAGATGGAGGCGGCGTACGCCGGGCGGAGCTGGTTTTTGCGCTCGCTCAACGACAACGAGGTCGGCCGCCAGGTCGGCTCGCCGCTGCTCAGCGCCTGCTCCGACCCGGGCCTCGATGGCTACGGCCATTACCGCTACGATCATGAGGGGACGCGCGCGCGGCGCGTGATGCACGTCGAAAATGGAGTATTCCGCGGCTTTCTCAATTCGCGCGAAACCGCCGCCGTGCTCGGCGCCGAGCCCAACGGATCGGCGCGCGCGAGCGAGGTCTTCTACGTCCCGCTGATCAGGATGTCCAACACTTTTCTGCTGCCGGGACAGAGCGACCCGCGCCAGATCGTCGCCGAGGTCGAGCACGGCTACTACGTCTGCGGCGGCGCAGTCCCGTCGATCGCCGAGTCGCGCGAGAACTTCCGCATCTCGGCGCGCCGGGTTTATGAAATCGACCATGGCAGAATCGGCCGGCTCTATCGCGCGGGCAGCGTGATCGCCGACTCCAAAGAGTTCTTCATGCAGGTCGACGCGGTCGGCGACGATCTGCGGCTGATCGCGATCCCCAACTGCGGCAAAGGGCAGCCGATGCAAGTCAAGCGGATGTCCAATGGCGGGCCGACGCTGCGCTCACGCGCGCGGCTGGGCGGAGGATGAGGCGTCGATGCGCCCAGCGGCGGAACTGAAGAACTTCGTACGCGCGGCGCGCGCGCTGCTCGCACGCGAGCGCGGCCTGGCCGAGTTCGAGGTCTATTGCGCCTCGGCCGAGCATCGGGTGGCGCGCCTCGCCTACACCTCGGACATTCCCTGCCGCGGCGTCGAAGAACTGAAGTCGCACGCCGCCGACGGCTTCACGCTGCGAATCGTGATGTGCCGTGACGCGAGCGAGGTCGGGACCGCGACCGAGGCCGGCGATCTCAGCCTCGAAGCGCTGCGCGCGGCGCTTGAGCGCGCGCGCAGCGCGGCGCTGGTCGATCCGGATTTTCCCGGACTGCCCGAGACTCCGCGCAGGTTCGCGCACAACCCGGCCGGCGCGGTGGCAGGCGGCCTGATGCGCGCCGGGGACGACGCACTGGTTGAGGCGGCGTGGCGAATTGTCGGTGGCGCGCTCGACGCTTTTTCGCCGCCGCCGGCGATGCGCGAGCGGCCCCCCGGCCTGGTGCTGGGCGGCGACGTTTCGATCATGCGCGACCGGATGGCGCTTGCGAGTTCGAACTTCGATGACCTGCGGGTCGAGGGCGGTGCGCACTTCACCTGCATGGTGACGGCGCTCATCGAATCGGTCGGCGCCAAGGGCACCGCGTCAGGGCTCGGCGCGACGCTCTCCGGGATGCGCGTGGCGGCGGCGCGGGCCGGGCGCGGCGCGGTTACGCGCGCGCTGGCGCTCGGCGGCGGCGAACGGCCGCCAACTGGAGTCTATCGCGTGGTGTTTGGCCCGCAGCCGGTGGCCGAACTGCTCAACTACATGGTGGTGCCGTCGCTCTCCACCAGCGCGTTCCACGCCGCCAGCACGGCTTATCATGGACGTTTCGGGGCGCAGGTGATGGACCAGAGGCTGAACCTGTGGGACGACCCAAGGGCGGCGCGCGGCGCGATCCGGCGGCGGCTTACGTGCGAGGGGCTGCCGGCGCGGCGCACGATGCTGATCCGGAACGGGCGGCTGGCCGGGCTGCTGTCGAACTTCTACGACGGCCATCGGCTCGCGGCCGACGAGCATCGCGCCGAGAAGTTGGGGCCGCACTGCGCCGATCCGGTGGACTTCGCGCCCAACAGCGGCTACCGCCTGGGCGAGAGCGCGGTGCGCCGCTTCGACGCCCATCCCGGCTCGGCCGCGACCAACATCGTGATGCGCGCGCGCGGCGGCAAGAGTGAGCGCGAACTGATCCGCGCGGTGGGCGAGGGCATCTACGTCGGCCGCGTCTGGTACACCTATCCGATAAACGGCCAGCGTGCGGGCGACTTCACCTGCACGGTGAGCGGCGATTCCTACCTGATTCGCAACGGCGTGCTGGCCGCGCCGCTGGCGCCCAACGCGCTCCGGATCAACGCCAACCTCGAGCAGGTCTTCGCGCACCCCATCGGGGTGGGCAACCGCGCCGCGCCCGCGCTGGTATGGGGCGCGCCGGAGGCCTACTACGTCACCGCGCTCGCCGCCGGACAAATCCCGTTCGCGGCGATCGAGGCCTCGCAATCCGCGATGGAATGATGTGGTGAACCGGCTTGCGGCTATGCCGCGGCACGCGCCGGCGTCGCGGGCCTAAGGAATCTTCATCCCCGGGCCATTGGTGACATCGCCTGAGATCCTGAGGTCATCCTTGTAGACCTCAGTCCATTGCTTGAACCCGTTGGGGTCCCATCGATGCCACACGCCCTCGCGCTTGCCGTCGCGGTATTCACCCTCGATCGCTTTGGAGCCGTTGGCGTACCAGCTGATGTGCCTCCCGTTCTGGACGCCGTCGGTGTAGTGGTCAAGCGACGCGCGCTGGCCGTTACTGTACCACATCGTCCATTCGCCGGATTGTTTTCCGTCGTGGTAGTTGCCCTCGATCATCCTGGCGCCGCTGAGGTTGTAGACGACGAAGGCGCCGTCCTTGACCGGCACGCCGCCGACGTTTTTCTCGCACCAGATTTCCGTGCCGTCCGGAGGCGGCGCGCCTTTTAGCTCGGCTCCGTCAGGGCAGCTCTTCGGAACGGCCGCGAGCTTCTTCGCGTTGACGAGTTTGCATCCGGCGGGAGCGAGCCCAAGCAGGATCGACACGGCCATCCCGGCCGCGAGGAGAATGGCTCGACGCAGAGGCTGGGCAACCATCACACCAAGCTTACACGGTCGCCGCGCGAGAGGAAGCATTCCGCATCTTCCCGCAACGCGGCAAAGATAAGGGGCGGTGAAGCCGTTGCCTCACCGCCCGTGGGTGTCACTCAACCAACGCTGCGGCGGGCGCAGCGCACCGGCCGTCAGTTCGTACCGGTCGATCCAAGCAGGTTGCCGCCGAGCGTGGGATGGCCGACGGTCTTGTCGCCGATCACGTTGACCAGCGACGGCTTGCCTGATTTGAAGGCGCGCTCGAGCGCCGGGATTATCTGGTCGGGATCGGTGACGTTCTCGCCATGGCATCCCATCTCGGCGAAAATCTTGTCGTAGCGGATGTCCTGGAGCATGTTGAAGGAGTCGGTGCGGTCCTTCAAAAGCGGCATCGACTCGAAGCTCGGTCCCCACGAGCTGTTGTTCCACAGCAGGCAGACGATCGGCAGCTTGTAACGCGCCGCGGTCTCCATGTCCCAGCCGCCGATGCCCAGCCCGCCGTCGCCCATCACCAGCACCACTTGCGCCCCCGGCCGCGCGAGCTGCACCCCGATTCCCATCCCGAAGCCGTGGCCCACCGGCGCCAGCGGTCCCGCGTCGATCACCTGGCCCGGAAAGCGGCAGACAAAGTTCTGGCTCATCCAGCCCGAGAGCGTGAAGCTGTCGATGACGACGGTGCAGTTTTTGTCGAGCACCGAGACCAGGTCGCGGGCGATCCGCGCGGGATGGATCGGGCGGTTGGTCTGAAACTTCTTGGCGTTCTCCACCACCTGGCGCTCGAAGTTGGTGCGGACCTCGGCCAGCTCCTTGATCCATTGCGAGCTGCGATTTTTGGAGAAGTCGAGCTTGAGCTCCTTGATCCGGTTGATCATCTGGCGCAGAACGAGCTTGGGATCGCCGACCAGCGGAATTTCCGCCGGCACCTGCCATCCGATGCGGTTCGGAGTTGGGTCGACCTGGATGTATTTGGCCTTGTCGTTCCAGGTCTTGGGGCGCCCGAAGTGCTCGCCGCTCCAGAAGCGGAAGCCCAGCGTCAGCACGACGTCGGCGCGGCCGGTGAAGGGTTTTTTGAAGGCGCCGCGAACCGCCAGCGGATGCTCCTCGGAGAGCGCGCCCTGGCCCGCGCGCCGCGCGTAAACCGGGATCGAGGTAAGCTCGACGAACTCGCGCAGCTCGGGCCCGGCCTGCGACCAGAAGAGTCCGTCGCCGCCAGCGATCAGCGGGCGTTCCGCCGCTACCAGAAGCTCGAGCGCGCGATCGATCTTGGCCGGGTCGCCGGCCGAGCGGACGTCGTCCACCGTGAAGCGCATCCCGCCGGGGCTTTGCAGCTTGTCGTCGTCGTGGTGGTACAGGATGTTCTGCGGAATCTCGATTAGCGACACGCCTTGCGGCGGCGTGATCGCCTCGCGGAAGGCCATGCGCATATCGAACTCGATGGTGCTGAAGTCGGTCACACGCTTGGTATATTTGGCGAAGCTGCGCAGCACGTCGGAGCCGTAGGCCTCCTGGAATGAGCCCTGGTGATCTTCGGTATTCGGATGCTGCCCCGAGACGCAGACCACGGCGCTGTTGGTCATCGCGGCCAGGCACAAGCCGGTGACGGCGTTGGTCAGCCCGCATCCGGCGGTCACCATGCATACGCCGGCTTCGCCGGTCATCCGCGCGTAGGCGTCGGCGGCGTAGGCGGTCGCCTGCTCGTGGCGCATGTGGATTAGCTTGATTTCGTGGCCGCGCAGATGGGCGAGGATCGGGAACAGATGCCCGCCATTGATTGAAAAACAGTATCGCGTCTTGTTTTCCCGCATCACGCGGGCAACCAGTTCACCACCGTCAGCTTTGGGCATCAGCGCAACCTCCCTGGCAATTTCGACCGCCCATCCGCACCGCAATGAGCGGCCCCTCCGGGCGGCTCATCCAAACCGTGCGCAGACAGGGTCGCTTGGACGGACCCCCTGGGCTTCATCTGCGGGAATCCTTGCACATTTTCGGCGGGGGCGGAAATGGTGAGAGGCGGTTGATCGGCGCGGCGATGCCTGTCACGTTGTTAACCCATAAGTTTGCGGCTTAGTTCAAGACCCGCATCAACTATTTACGATTACGATGAAGAGGTCGTGCACGATAGCGCTGGTGTTGATGTCATGGGTGTTATGCGCGCGGCCCGCGCGTGCCTTCACGCTAATCGATCCCAACACCTGGCCCGGCTATCTCAATCCCAACACCTGGCCCAGTGCGCTTAATCCGCACAATTGGCCATTCACCTTGATCCCGATTCCCGAAATCGCGACCGACCCCAACTCCGGCGTGACCTATGGCCTGCTGCTGGCGACGCTCTTCACCAACGACAAGAACGAGATCACGCACATCCTCGCGCCCGACATCAACAGCAACACGACCATGGGTCCGGGCGGCACCTTTCGCTTCCTCTCTTATCCTTCGGCGGACGAGCAATGGTACGTGGTCGCCGGTTTCGAGCAGAAGATCGCGCGCCACGTCGATCTCGACTACGCGATTGGCCGCACCCATCAGAGCGACTTTTCGTTCGAGGGGCACTTTTTCTTCGAGCGCGATCCCACCGAGCGCTTCTTCGGAATTGGCAATAGTTCCTCCGAAGGCAACCAGAGCAACTTCACCACCGAGCAGATCTACCTCGAAGCGACGCTCGGCTATAACATCACGCCCCGCCTGCAGGTTGCGCTGTTCGAGCGGCCGCGCTATTTGCGGATCTTTAACGGCGCGTTCGAATCGCTCCCGTCGATTTCAAAACAGTTTCCCACGGTCAAGGGGCTTGGCGGCGGCACGGAAGTGCTTAACCAAATCCAGGCCACCTACGATACTCGCGACTCGATCGACATCCCGACCGAAGGCGGCTACGAGATGCTTTACGCCTCGATCGCTGACCGCAGCTTCATGAGCTCGGTCTCCTATACGCGCTTCGGCGCCGACGTCCATCACTATTTCCCCGTCGGCCGCAACGTTACGCTGGCCACTCACGGTTACTTGCAATACATGCCGGCTGGCAACGAAGCGCCGTTCTGGGCGATGGCGCGCCTGGGCGGCGAGGAAAGCTTGCTGATGGACCAGCAGACGCTGCGTGGCTACGGCGCCGGACGCTTCGTCGACAATAACCTGTTCGATGTGAACGTCGAACTGCGCTCGCGCGTGTGGGAGAGGGACATCTTCAACACCCACGGCATTCTCGAGCTGGCGCCCTTCTTTGACGCCGGCCGCGTCTTCCACAACCCGGGCGGGGATTTCGTCACCGACCTGCATCCGGTCGGTGGCATGGGTTTCAGGGGAATCGCCGAGCCGTTCGTGGTCGGCTACGTCGATGTCGGCTGGGGCGGCGAGGGTGCGGCGGTCTTTTCGGGAATCAATTACCCGTTCTAGCGGGCCGCGGCGAGGGGGATTGCGGTGGCGGCAGCATTTGGCCCGCCGCTTGCGCTCCGCCGCCCGATTCGCAGAGGACCCCGTCGATCGTTTCGTTGAAGCATTCAACCGCGCTGGACTGCGGCGCTCCGCTGCAGCGCCGCGGACCGCCGCAGTCGTTTCCCGGAGACGGACATGGAAGCCCGACTCAAGAACGACGCGCGTCAAAAGAGCGACTCCGGCCATAGTGCGCCCGACTGCCGCGGGATGAATTTCTACCGCGCCGCCGCCGCGTTTCGCGGCCTGCTCGAGCTTTATATGGAACCCGCGCCGCGCCGCACGGCGCGGCTTAGCGCCAGCGCCGCGGCCGGTCTTCGACAGTGGTGGCCACACCGGCCCGAACACCGCGAAAT
>JAKAVN010000007.1 GCA_021827495.1 Deltaproteobacteria bacterium
GGCGCGCAGACCCAGCGCCCGTTGGCGATCGTGGTGATCGGCGGCGCGCTCGCGATCCTGCTCCTCACGCGCATCCTCCAGCCGGTGCTCATCTATCTGTGCCATCGCCGGCTGCGCCTGGAAGACTCGCCGCCGCCAGTCGTGCGGGGTGCCTAGCCGCGGGCTCGTTGCAGGCTTGGCGCAAGACTTGCGGGCGGCCGTCGCGGGGCGGCGCGCGAACCGTATCCACGCGGTTCTCGCGGCGCGGCCCCGCGCCGTGCTAAACGGGCGATGGAGGATTCCGCGATGCAGCTTGAAACTTTGACCCACGGCTATGGGCTTATCGAGGGGCCGCGCGTCGACGAGCGTAACCGGCTCTACTTCAGCGACGTGCCCAATGGCGGCGTCTATCGGCGCAGCCCCGACGGCACCATCGAGACGCTCATCCCGCGCCGCCGCGGGGTCGGCGGAATCGCGCTCAACGCGGCCGGCGGAATCGTCTGCAGCGGCCGCAGCCTGATCTGCTGGAACGAGGCGACCAGGCAAAGCCGCGACCTGTTCAGCGAATGGGAGGGCCGCGCGCTGCGCGGGCTCAACGATCTGACGGTCGACGCGCAGGGCAGCGTATTCGTCGGCTCGCTTGAGTTCGACGCGCTCAGCACCGACAAGCCGGTCCCCGGCAACCTGTTCCGCGTCGATCCGCCCAATACGGTCACCAAGCTGTGGGATGGGATCGAGCTCACCAACGGGATGGGCTTCAGCCCCGACGCCAAGCTGCTATATCATTGCGACTCGACGACCAAGGCGGTATGGGCCTACGACGTGACCGCCGACCGCCGGGTCAAGGACCGGCGCGTCTTCGCGAAGCTGCCCGAGGGGTGGCCGGACGGAATGGCGGTCGACGCCGAGGGTGGAGTGTGGGTCGCGGTCGTGAACTACGGCGAGGTCGTGCGCTTCAAGGCCAACGGCACGCTGGACCGGCGGATCAAGCTGCCGGCGCTGATGGTGACCAGCCTCTGCTTCGGCGGCGCCGACATGATGGACCTGTACGTGGTCACGGCCGACAACACCGAGGAGGCGAGCCGCCAGGGAACCATCTTCAGGATGCGCGCGGACGTTGCGGGGCTGGCGGTGCCGAAGGCGCGGTTCTAAAGCCGCAAACGTGGCGCGGCCGCGCAGCGGCGCCGCGCTTGCCACGCAGCAGCGGGTAAAACCCGGACAAGGAGACGCGGATGGCTCTACAGGTGGGACAGCAGGCGCCCGACTTCACGCTGAAGTCGAACAAGATGAAGGACGTGAAACTCTCCGAGCTGCGCGGCGGCAAGGTCCTGTTGCTGTTCGTGCCGCTGGCCTTTACCGGCACCTGAACCAAGGAATTGTGCAGCGTGCGTGACACGCTGGGAGAGTTCGAACAGCTCGGATGCAAGGTGTTTGGAATTTCCACTGACAGCCCGTTCGCGCTCGATTCCTGGGCGCGCGAGCAAAGCTACCAGTTCCCGCTGCTCAGCGATTACAACAAGGAAGTGTCGCCGGCCTACGATTCCCTGTACGCCGAACTGCTGGGCTTCAAGGGCGTGTGCAAGCGCTCGGCCTATGTGATCGACAGCCAGGGCAAAGTCCGCTATCGCGAGGTGCTCGAGGACGCGCGCCAGGTCCCTGACCTCGACGCGATCAAGAAGTGCCTCAAGGAGATCTCGTAGCCCGCGCGAGCGCGGCGCGGACCCCGGATTCGCGCCGGCCCGCCGCAAAGCGCGGTTGGTCTTTAGCGAATGCCTAACACGCTCGATGGAATAGTCGCGGTCGACCTCAGCCAGAACGTCGCCGGCCCGTATTGCACGCAGCTCCTCGGCGATTTCGGCGCCACCGTCATCAAGATTGAACGGCCGGGAAGGGGCGACGACGCGCGCCAGTTCGCGCCCGCATGGCGCGGCGGCGCGGCCGAGCCCGGCGACTCGACCGTGTTTTTGGCTTACAACCGCAACAAGAAGAGCGTGTGCGTCGACCTCGACCATCCGCAGGGCATCGAGATCGTGCGCCGGCTCACCCGGAGCGCCGACATCTTTGTGCATTCGCTCAAGCCCGGCAGCGCCGAGGCGCGCGGGCTTGGCTACGGCGATCTGCGGCCGGAGAACCCGCGGCTCATCTACGCCGCGGTCAGCGGCTTCGGCGAGAGCGGCCCGCTGTGCCGCCTGCCCGGCTACGATCCGCTCGGCCAGGCGCACTCGGGAGTTATCAGCCTGACCGGCCATCCCGGCGCGCCGCCGACCCGCGTGGGCGTGCCGATCATCGACATGGGCTCGGGGCTGTGGCTGTTCAGCGGAGTGCTCGCGGCGATCATCGAGCGTGGCAAGAGCGGGCGCGGGGCCCAGGTCGGCGTGAGCCTGCTTGAGACCGGCGTCGCCTGGACCACGCTGCCCATGAGCAACTACATGGCGACCGGCGAGGTGCCCGAGCGCATTGGATCGGCGTCGCAGGCCGCGGCGCCCTACGAGGCCTTCGCGACCGCTGACGGATGGATCATGATCGCGGCCGGCAACGATCGGATGTTCGGCCGGCTGTGCGACTTGCTGGGCATCCCGGAGATCGCGCAGGACGGCCGCTTCAAGAGCAACACGGAGCGCGTGCCGCGGCGCGCCGAACTGTACGCGATTATCGAGGAGCGCATGCGCCCTCGCCCGACCGAACACTGGGTCACGGCGCTGCGTGAGGCCGGCGTGCCGTGCAGCCCGATCAACCGCCTCGACCAGGTGCACGACGACCCGCAAGTTAACGTGACCGGGATGATCAAACGAATCGACGGCTTTCGCGTGCCCAATTTCAAAATCGTCGACTTCGCGGTCAACCTCAACGGCGAGAAGGCGGCGCTGCGTTCGATGCCACCACGGCTGGGCGAGCATACCGGCGAGGTGCTGCGTGCCGCCGGCTACACGGAACGCGAGATCGCCGCGCTGCGCGCCGCTAAAGCAATCGGCTAGAACATCGCCTGGCCGGCTATCCAGAAGGGCAATCGGCCACGTTCGCGCGGCCCGGCTTGCGCTAGCGGGCGTCGGCGCCGAGTTCGCCGGCGGCGAGCGCCGAGCTGGCCGCGATCGTCAGTGCGAAGGCGCCCACGCGCAGCGCGGCGCCGAGCGGGTCGCCGGGAAGCCGCTCGCCGAAGACCGCGATTCCGCCCGCGATCGGAATCACGTTGGAGAAGGCGGACGAGAGCGGCATTGCGATGATCGCGCGCCCCAGCGCGAACGAGTTCTGCAACATCACCAGCCCGGCCACGTTCGCCGCGATCACTAGGTAGGTGTAGGGACTGGCTAACAGGCCCGCCACGAGCGCGGCGAGATCCGGGGCGCCGGCCAGGACGTCGGCCAGCGCCTTGGTGTAAAGGCTGCCGAGCCCGAACGCGATGCCCGAGGCGACCGCAGTGGCCGCGCCGCTGTGGCGCAGCCGTCCCGCTCCCAGCAGCGCCAGCGCGGCCGCAGCCGCAACCGCGGAAGCCATCGCCAGCGCACCCGTGTCGAGCGCGCTTTTGGCCGCGCCCGCATCGAGCGAGCCGGCGAGCATCAGCGCCGCCACCACGAACGCTCCGATCCCGAGCCATTCCCGGATGCGTGCGCGCTCGCCGAGGAAGACCACCGCGAGCACCACGAACAGCGCGACCCCGCCCTGCATCGCCACCGCCATCATCGAGACCGGCGCGCCCGTGAGCGCGAGCATGTAGAGCGCGTAGCCGGCCGCCTGCACCGCGAGTCCGCCGATCCATACCGGGTCGCGAATCCACGCCATCACGGCGCGCAGCGCGCGGCGTCCGCGCGCCATCGGCAGCGCGCCGGCACGGCTCTTCATCATCAGCAGCCCGAGCGCGAGCAGCACGCTGGCCGCGAGGCCGAGCGCGAGGCTTTGCGCGAGCGCGCCGCGGCTAGCCATCGGCGATTTCGTGCATCACGCCGTCGCGTGAGATGGTGAAGCGCCGCCCGCCCCATGCGACCTCATTGCCGACCAGGCTCACGGCCCAGATCGCGGCCATCACGAGGTCCTTCAGCGGCACCAGCCACACGTCGCGCATCAGCTCCGGGAGCTTGAGCACGCGGCCGACGATCAGCGCCGCGGTTGCCAGGCGCACGGCGATCACGGCGGCGAAGGCGGCTATCGCGGGCGTGCTGGCCCGCGTCACGGCGAGCATCACCACCGCCCACAGCGGTCCGTTGACCAGTATGGTTAGCAGGCTTACCGGCCGCACAATGCGATAGGTGCGCGCCCAGCGCAGCTTGTGGCGCCAGAACTCGATGAAGGTGCGCTCCTCGGAGGCCGAGGTGACGAGCGAGCTCGAGAGCCTCGGCTCCCATCCGCTGGCGGCTACCGCGCGGCCGAGTTCGAAGTCGTCGGCGAGCTTGTCGCCGAGCGGGCGTATGCCGCCGGCGGCTTCCAGAGCGGTGCGGCGCACCGCGATCGTCGCGCCGAAGGCATAGCGCAGCGGCTCGACCGCCGCCGCCAGCATCACCATCGGCGCGAAGTCGGTGTTGACAAAAAGCGCGGCCAAGCGTGAGGCGAACGAGCCGGCGGGCCGCGCGCGGTAAGCGCAGGTCACCAGCCCCACGCGCTCAGCGGCGAAGAGTTCGCCGATGAGCCGGTCCAGATGGCCGCGCTCGACCGAGATGTCGGCGTCGCTGAGCACGAAGGCCTCGGCGCGCTCGGCCCGCTCGGCCATCCGGATGACCTTGGCAATCTTGCGGTTGGTGACGCCGGGCTCGTCGCCGACGATGAGCGTGATGCTGGCGTAAGGGTACTGCGCGCGCAGCGCGACCGGCGCCTCGGCGGCGCGGTCCTCGTAGCCGGGGACGGCGAAGAAAAAGTCGGCGCGCGGATAGCCGCTTTCGAGGTAGCTCGCGAGGTCGCCAAGCAGGCGCGGACTCAGCCCGGAAAGCGGCTTGAGCACGGCGATGCGCGGCGGCGGCTTGGGGAGCGGCGGCGCCGGCCTAGCCGCGCGGGCCGCAAAGCGCATCGCCGCCACGGATGAGGCCGCGTAATAAACCAGCGAAGAGGCGACGCCGAGCGCGGCGAGCGAGCGCAGCAGGATAATCACGGAAGCATCGCGGCGGCGGGCGGAGATGGCGGCGGCACGCCACGCACAGAGGGCGCGCCGCGCAATGGCGCGTCCGCCTTGCGCGGCGGCGTCGCATGCGCGTGGGCGGCGCCGCGCCGCGAGTTGATAATCGCCGCGCTCACCTCTGGCGCGGCTAAGCCGAGAGCTGCTCCGCCGAGGCGGTTTGCGCGCGCCGCTGGCGCATCGTGGAGAGGAACTGGCCGCCCTCTTTGAGCAGCCGCTTGCATTCCTGGCGTGAGCTCATCATCTTGCGCACCGCCTTGAAGATGTAGCGCGGGCGGAAGTAGAAGCTGTGGTAGAAGCGCTCCACCGCGCCGTAGATCTCGTCGTTGCTTAGTCCCGGATAGGTGATCGTGCACTTCTGGTAGCCCGACTCGTCGAGCAGCGGATCGACCGCCAGGTAGCCGTTCTTGACCACATAATCGTAAAGCTCGGTGCCGGGGTAGGGCGAGGCCAGCGAGACCTGGATGGTCTCGCAATCCATCTCGCGCGCGAAGCGCATCGTTTCCTGGATGGTTTCGCGGGTCTCGCCGGGCAGGCCGAGGATGAAGGTGCCATGGATCAGGATGCCGACTTCATGGCAGTCGCGGGTGAAGCGCCGCGCGCGGTCGAGCCGCACGCCCTTCTTGATGTTCTTGAGGATCTGGTCGTTGCCGCTCTCATAGCCGACCACGAACAGGCGCAGCCCGCCGTCCTTGAGCACCTTGAGGGTCTCGTAATCGACGTTGGCGCGCGAGTTGGTCGACCAGGTGATGCCAAGGGGCTTCAGCAACTGCGCGATCTTGCGCGCCCGTCCCGGATCGGCGGTAAACGTGTCGTCGTCGAAGAACAGCTCCTTCATCTTGGGGAACTTGCTCTTCATCGCGGCTACTTCTTCGTAGACGTTCTCGGGGCTGCGCACGCGGTAGCGATGGCCCTGCGTGACCTGCGGCCACAGGCAAAAGGTGCAGCGCGCCGGGCATCCGCGCCCCGTGTACATTGAGACGTACGGGTACTGGCAGTAAGGGCTGTTGTACTTGAGATAGTCGAGGTCCCGTGCGTAGACCTCGGTGACGAACGGCAGCTTGTCGAGCTCTTCGTTGGTGAGCTGGGCGCGGTCGGGGTTGTGATGAATCGCGCCGTTGCGGCGGTACGAGATTCCGCCGACCTTGCTCCAGTCCCAGCCCTGCGCCACCTCGGCCATCGAGTGGTCAAACTCGCGCCGCCCCGCGATGTCGATCGCGGAAGAGATTTTAAGCGTTTCCTCCGGCTGGGCGGTGGGATGGCCGCCGACGAAGGCGATGATGCAATCGGGATTGGCGGCCTTGATCGCCTCGGCTGTGCGCGCGTCCATCCGAAGCGACGGGGTCGAGGTATGCAGGACCACGAAATCGTACTTTTTGGCTTCCGCGACCGTGCGTTTGAGGTCGTAGCCATGCGGCGGAGCGTCGAGCAGGCGCGCCCCCGGGATCATCCCGGCCGGATAGGCGAGCCAAGTCGGATACCAGAATGACCAGACCTCGCGCGTGGCCTGGTAGCGCGAGCCAGCCCCTCCGTCGAAGTCTTCATAGGAGGGAGGATTGAGAAAAAGCGTCTTCATCACGTCCATATTCTGGTCGTCTCCGAAAGCCTGTCCGACTGGTTAGTGCGACTATACAAACCGCAGAGGGCGCGGGCAATAACGTCCGGGCGGGAATATTTGGCGAGCACCGGTTGAACTTTGTATCGCACAATGTCCGCGTCGTCTAAGCTGGCCGCGTGGCGGGTTTCGGCGACGCCAGGAATCGTTGTTGCCGCGCCGGCTCTTTGTGCGGCGCGTTGCGCGCTGGAGCGCGGTCGCGGGTATCGTTTTCATTGGGTCGCTCGCGCTCGGTGTCTGCGGTTACCACTTCGTCGAGAGGCTACCGTGGATTGACGCCTTGCTCAACGCGTCGATGATCCTCGGCGGGATGGGCCCGGTCGACCCGCTGCGGACCACGGGCGGCAAACTGTTCGCGTCATTCTATGCGCTTTACAGCGGCTTGGCGATTATCAGCGTCGCCGGGCTGCTGCTTGCGCCGGTGGTTCATCGCTTCCTTCACAAGTTCCATCTTGCAAGTTCCATCTTGAAGGACGGCACAAGCGCTAGACTCGAAGAGACCCAAGCTTGGTCCCCCCACGATGCTGGCGGTCACGGGACAGCAGTAATTGCCCGCTCGGCGCGCGCGGGGTAGGGTGCCTGCAATGCGGAGGACAACAATCGTAATCGGCGGACTCATGCTGGCGCTGCTCGTGGCGCCGAGATTCGCGCGCAGCGACGAGTGGGAACAGGTGCCGTCGGAGCCCGAGAGCGGCGGCGCGGCCGAGGCCTTGGCGGGGAACAAGGGCCGCCTGGCGTGTACGCTGGTTGGAGCGTTCGTCGAGGAAACTGCCAAGCTGCGCGACAAGGGCATGACCGAGCAATCCCAGCTCGACAACATCGACAAGCCCAATGGCAAACTCTCCCGGCTTACGGTCGGGGGAATGCTGTCCGGGGACACCAGCGGCACGCTGCGCGCGGGGATCCATCGCGAGATCGCCTACGTCTATGCGCATCGCGAGATGACGCCCGCGCAGCTCGGCGCACACGCGCGCCAGAGTTGCGGCAATCCGGCGCGCGGGGCCAAAGGGGCGGCCGATCCGCCAGGCGATCGATGAGCGCATGTTCCGGGACAACAAGGTGCTGGCGAATATCGACGGTGTCCTTACAGGCTATTGCGGAAGCCGCTGAACGAAGAACCTCTCCCTAACCCTCTCCTGGGATAAGCACAGGGGACTCAGCGGCGCACAGCGGCGGGGTCTCGGTCAGCACGAAGGCCACCACGCCGGTCAGATTGCCCAGCGCGGTCGCGGCGAACCATAGGAGCCCCAGCGCGATCGCGTCCGCCTTCGCCATCCCAGCCATCCCGAACAGCATCAGGTACGCGGTCTCGCGCACGCCCAATCCGTTGAGCGTCACCGGCAGGCTCGCAAACACGTTGGCGATCGGCACGCATAGCAGGAAGAGCGCCAGCGGGGCCGAGAGCCCAAGCCCGCGCGCCAGGATCCATTGGCATACCGCGAGCAACAGTTGCAGCGCGACCGAGAGCCCGATCTCCGGCATCAGCCTAAGCGGCCGGCTGAGGTACGGCTCGATGGTGGCCGCGACGCTTGCGATCCGCGCCGGCAGCCGGGCGGCCAATTGGCCGATGAGCGGCAGCGCGGCGAAGCCAGCCAGCGCAACCGCGCCGACCGCGATCGTCGGCAGGGTCACCGAGCGCGGCAGCCCGGCGCTCAGCGCCGCGATGGCGGCGGCCATCCAGAACAACCCGACCAGTCCCACGATACGGTCGGCTGCGACCGAGGCGATTGCGTCGCCGAGCCGCTGATGGCGCCGGCCGAGATAAACCGCGCGCAAGGCGTCGCCGCCGATCAGGCCCGGCACGAAGACATTGGTGAACATCCCGATGAAGCCGTATGCGAGGTAGTCGATGAATGGCGCGGGGATTTTCAGCATCGCGCCCAGCAGGTTCCACCGCCACGCCGACATCACCTGCCCGGCCACGTAAATCGCCACCACTGCGAGCAAGAAGGCGAGCCGTTCGCGGCCGAGCTGATGGAGCACCGGGCGCGCGTCGTAATGCCATAGCAGCAGCGTGACGATCGTCAGTCCCGCGCCGGCGCGCGCCACGAAGCCGAGCACCGGATGGCCCTTGCGCGCGGCCGGCGCTGCGGGCGGTTGTCCGGGACCTGCGCCGATCTCCGGTTCAGCTTGCATAGCGTGGCTCGGGGGTTTTGAGGATCGCGCGCTTGCGCCATTCCGATCCGATCACGGTGAATTTTCCCAGTCGGCTGCGCAGCTGGTTAAGCTCGCGTTGGTCGATCACCAGCACCATCGGCCCCGGCATATTCCACAATCGCAGCACATCGTCTTCCGAACGGAAGAAGTAGCGGCTGCGGTCGGCCGCGTGCGTTTCGCCGAAGGCGAGCTCGGTCGGTGCGCCGACCAGGATCACGCGGCGGCGGGTATAAAACGGCAGCCCCTGGACGTAGCGCGGGTAGCAGATGAGCGTCGCCTCCGGCGCGCGCTCCTGTACCGCGCGGGCCAGCGCCGCATAGGAGCGCAGCGGCTCGGCCTCCAGGCGCACGTAGCTCCCGGCGCCCAGCGCCATGGCTGTCACCAGCACCATCGCGGCCAGGCCGGCATCGATTCGCCAGTGGCGGAAGACTTCGGCGACCAGCGAGCCGCCCGCCGCGCCGATGAGACCGAGCGCATAGAGCGCCGGCCGCGTGGCCATTACGTAGGGGCTGCTGAACAGCGGCGCCGTCATCGCCGTGGCCAGCATCGCCATCCCGAGCAGGCTCAGGATCACGCCCACCGCGGTGAAGCGGGCGCGCACGCCGGGCGCTTCGGTGCCCACTGGTGCGCCGGCGGAAAACGCGCGCGAGACAATTCCGTCGGCCAGCAGCACCGCAATCGGCGCCGCTGCGGGCAGGATGTAGGGGATGAGCTTGGCGCTGGCGCCGGAGAACATCCCGATTACGACCGCTGCGGCGACGATGCAGAAGCGGCCGGCGGGCGTGCGCGGGAGCGCGCGCCAGGCGATGAACGGCGCCATCAGCGTCCACGGCATCATCCCGGCCAGCAATATGGGGAGATAGTAGTAGAAGGGCGCGCGGTGGCTGTAGCTCGACTCGAAGAAGCGGCGCAGATGCTCACCGATGAAGTAGAAGTCGACGAAGCCAGGCTCGCGGATCGCGACCGCGATGAACCATGGCGCGGCGATGAGTATCACCATTGCGCCCCCCGCGATCGCATGAAAGCGCCGCGCCGCGCCGCGCAACTCGCCCTGCCAGCAAAGAAAGATCACGAGCGCGAGCATCGGGATCGCCGCCGCCACCGGGCCCTTGGTGAGCACGCCCATCGCGATCGCCGCGTAGCCGAGCCAGCACCAGCGCCCGCCCTCGCGCCAGTGGAGGAAAAGCGCGAACAGCGCCACCGTGACCATCGCGGCGAGCAGCATGTCGGTGGTTAGCACCTGCGCCATCACCGCGTACAGCACCGAGGTGGTGAGGATCGCGCCGGCGAGCAGCGCCCGTCCGGGGCCCAGCGTGCGCCGCGTGAAGAGCCAGGTCATCAACACGCCGGCGAGCGCGGCGAGCGCCGGCGTCAGGCGCGCGGCGAATTCGTTGACCCCGAGCAACGCCATCCACATCGCGCCGAGCCAGTACAGCAGCGGCGGCTTCTCGATGTAGGCGACGTAGTTGAGGTGCGGCACCACGAAGTTGCGGCCCGCCAGCATCTCGCGCGCGATCTCGGCGTAGCGCGCCTCGTCGGGCTCCCACAGGCCATAGCTGCCGAGATGGAAGAAGAAAACCGCAGTCGCGAACGTCATCAGGCCGAGCACTTGGACGGTGGGCGAGCGCCACGCCATGGCGGGCGCCGGGGGCACGGAGGCGGCGGCGGACGCGAAGGGCGGCTCGATAGGCGCGGACTCGGACACGACGCTCAAGTGTATCGTGCGGGCCGCCTGCGCGCAGCTATGCTGGTGCACGGCGCGCCTTGCCGCTACAGGCCGGAGGCGCCGCCGCCCTTGCGCGGGTCAAAGGCGCCATGCAGATCGCCCGGCGCGATGGTGATCGCGCCGACCGCGCCCAGCGCCGGCACTTCCTTGAGCCGGTAGCCCATCTGCGCCAGCGCCCGCCGCGTGGCCGCCGGCATCCTGGACTCGACGAACACCACGTCGGGCGCGGCCTGCTGATGCAGCCGCGGCTCCTCGACCGCCGCCGCGGGCCCGAGATGGAAGTCGAGCACGTCGACCGCGACCTGCAGCACGCCGGTGATGATCGTCGGGCCGCCCGAGGCGCCCGCCGCCAGCACCGGGCGGCCGTGGCGCGTCACGATTATCGGCGACATGCTCGACAGCGGGCGCTTGCCGGGCGCGATCTCGTTGGCCACCGTGCCCGCGAGCTTGAACACGTTGGGCACCCCCGGCCCGGCGGCGAAGTCATCCATCTCGTCGTTGAGCACCAGGCCGAGACTCGCGATCATCATCTTGGCGCCGAAAATCGTGTTGATGGTGCTGGTGAGTGCGACCACGTTGCCGTCCTTGTCGACCACCAGCAAGTTGGAGGTGCCATGGTCGGCGGCCGGCGCGAGGTGCGCCGGGGCGCCGCGATGCAGCGCGCGCTTGAGCGCCTCGTCGATATGGCGCTGCGAGAGCAGCACCTCGATCGGCACGTGGATGAAGTCCGGGTCGGCGTACTGCGCGCGATCGATAAAGCCCTCGCGCATCACTTCGATTAGCCGCGCCAGGTAGGGCGGCGAGTCGGCGCCCAGGCCCGACACCGGCGCGCCGGCGAGCATCCCAAGAATCTCCAGCACCACGCCGCCCGACGACGGCGGCGGCATGGTCCAGACCTCGTAGCTGCGGTAGCCGCGATGGAGCGGCGCGCGCCATACGGGGTGGTACTGCGCGAGGTCGCCGGCCGTGACCAGTCCGCCGTGCGCCTTCATCCACCCGGCGATGGTGCGCGCGATCGCGCCGTGGTAAAAGCGCGCGGCCGGATCGTCGCCGAGCGCGCGCAGGGTCGCGCCAAGCGCCTTCTCGTGCAAGATGTCACCCGCTCTGGGTGGCGCGCCCGCGGGCGTGAGGTAGGTCGCCTTCAAGCCCGGGTCGGCGGCCACCTGCGCCATGGTGCGCGCGATGTCCTGCACCAAGTGCGGAGTCGCCGGAAAGCCCTGCTCGGCGAGCCTGATCGCCGGCGCCGCGACCGTGGAAAATTTCATTGTGCCGAAGCGCTTGAGCGCGGCGTCGAGCCCCGCAAGCTCGCCCGGCACCGCCACCGCCAGCGGCCCCGATCGCGCCAGTTCCTCGTCGGTCTTCCCGTTGCGCACGTACATCGTGGCGCTGGCGGCCAGCGGCGCGCGCTCACGGTAGTCGAGCGCGTAAAAGCGGTGCGTGCGGGACAGGTAGATGAGCATGAAGCCGCCGCCGCCGATCCCGCACGAGACCGGGTTGGTCACCCCGACGGCGAGCGCGGTTGCCGCGGCGGCGTCGACCGCGTTGCCGCCGCGGCGGAGGATTTCGGCGCCGGCATCGGCGGCGAGCGCGTTTTCCGCCACCACCATCGCGCGATGCGCTTCGGTGGTTCCGGCGCACACGGAGGCGGCGCGGAGCGCGACAATGGCGAGCGCCGCGCAGACGACGATCGCGGGCGCGCGGCGCGCGGCCGCCGGCGTGGCGGATGGGGCTGTCGCGAAAAACATCATCCGCCTTTCTAACAGCGTGCGGCGCCCAGGGAAAGCTGGCGCGCCCCGGCCGGCAGCGCGGCGGCAGACGGTTTCGGGATCGGGGTTTGGCCGGTTAGATTTTGCGCGCGCGAAGTGCTTTGATCGCTGCTACTCATAGCAAACGCAGCGCGCCCGCGGCGGAGAAAAAGCCGAAGAGGACAAGCCAATGGGATTCGACGAGATCATTTACGAGAAGGCCAATCGTGTCGCCGTGATCACGCTCAACCGCCCCGCGCGGCTCAATGCCTGGACCGGCAGGATGGAATCCGAACTGCGCGAGGCGATGCTGGATTCCGAGCGCGACGATAACGTCGGCGCGATCGTGGTTACCGGCGCGGGCAAGGCCTATTGCGCCGGCGCCGACATGGGCGCGCTCAACCGGGTGGCCGCCGGCACGATCTCGGCAGTGCAGGCGGTTTCGGGCGAGGTCGCCGGCACCAGCGAGACCCGCCCCGACTTTCGCCAGCGCTTCTCGTGGGTGGCCGGCCTGCGCAAGCCGATAATCGGCGCGATCAACGGCGCGTGCGTCGGGATGGGCTTCACGACCGCGCTCTATCACGACATCCGGATCGCCTCTGAGCGCGCGAGGATGGGGCTGATCTTCGTGCGCCGGGGGCTCGGGATCGAGCACGGCGCGAGCTGGCTGCTGCCCCGGATCGTAGGGCTGTCCAACGCGCTCGACCTCGCGCTAAGCGGCCGGCTCGTCGAGGCGGAGGAGGCGCTGCGGATGGGCCTGGTCAGCCGGGTCGTTGCGCATGAGCAATTGATGCCGACGGCGCTGGAGATGGCGGGCGAGATCGCGACCAACTGTTCGCCGCTGGGAGTCTCACACGCCAAGCGGCTCATCTATCACCATCTATTGACCGATCTCGGCACGGCGCTCGCCGAAGAGAACGAGTCAATCGCGGCGCTGACGCATGCCGAGGACTTCAAGGAGGGCATCCGCGCCTTCCAGGAGAAGCGCGCGCCGCGATTCGTGGGCCGCTGACCCGCGCTTGCGGGCGCACGGCGCTGGTTCACTTGTCCAGTGGATGTTTGAAGCGGCGGTCGGGATGGCGCACGGTCAGCACCGCGCAGCCCGCCTTTTGCACCACGCGCTCGGCCACGCTGCCCAGCAGCACGTGCGCAAGCCCGCTGCGGCCGTGCGTCCCGAGCACGATCAGGTCGGCCCCCTCGGTTTGGGCGGCCCGAACGATCTCGACGAACGGAGCGCCGACGCGGAGCAGGCTGCGCGCCTTGATTTGCGCGTCGCGCAGCTGGGTGACCATCTTGTCGAGCTCGCGCTGCGCCGCCAGCCGCTGCTCCTCGGCGATTTGGTTGATCGCGCTCACGTCGAAGGCGGGGCCCAGTTCGCTTACCGCTACGGGCGCCATCGGCTGGTCGACGTGGAGCACGATCATCTCGGCGCCGAACCTGCGCGCCAGCTCCTCGGCGAAGCGCCGCGCGTTGGCCGAGTCGTCGGAGAAATCGGTGGCGAGCAGAATCTTGTTGAGTTCGGGCACGGCTGATAGACCATACGCTGGCCGCGGCACGCTGGGCAAGCGCTCGCCGGGGTGGATTCCGTGTGCCGCTGCACACTAAAATTGTCCGCAGGGTGCCGCCAAAGTGAAGCTCTCCGACACCAAAGCGTTGCGTGACTTCGAGCGCGCCTGCGACGAACTGTTCGACGAGTGGCTCGGCCGATGGCGCGGCGGCGCCGCCGTGGTGGCTTCGGCGGGCGCCGTCGCCGTCGACCGCGGGGAGGCGTACGAGGTACGGATCGAGGACGCCATGGCCGATCCGCAGGCGATCTATGTCGAGGTCGGCGAGGCGGGTCTGATTGTCCGAATTCCGGCCGGCGCCCGCCCGGCCGTCGAGCACACGATGACGTTTGCGCAACCGATCGATCTAGAGCGCGTCACGTCGCGATGGGAGAGCGGCATACTGAAGATCGTGCTGCCCAAGCTGCGCGGCCGGCGGGTCAAAGTACAGTGACCCGGACAGAAAGGATGCGATGATAGCTGAGGGGGGCGACAACCAGCCCGCGCAGGCGCCGCAAGAGCAGGCGCTAAAGGCCGCGGCGCCCGCCGCCGAACTCGGCGCGGACGAGCTGCGCGGCCGCTCTCCGCTCAGCCCCGACGAGCTGGTCAAGGCCGCGCGCGACGGCGCCCACGAACTGCTCGGCCAGCAGCGCGCGCTCGACGCGGTACGGATGGCGATCGGCATCGGCGCACCCGGCTACAACGTCTTCGCCAGCCGCATCCGCACCCGGCGCGAGCGTGATTCAATAATCCGGATTATCGAGCAGCGGGCGGCGGCGATGCCGACGCCGGGCGACTGGGTCTACGTCAACAACTTCCGCAGCCCCGAGTCGCCGACCGCGATTTACCTGCGCGGCGGCCAGGGAGTCGAGCTGCGCGACGGGATGCGCGATCTCGTCGGCTTCCTCATCGAACAGTTGCCCAAGGCCTTTCGCCGCGAGGACTTCGACCAGGAGCGCAAGGCGCTGCGCGAGAAGTACAACCGCCGCGCCCAGGAGTTGTTCGCCCAGCTCGAGACGGCCGCCCGCCAGCGCGGCTTCGCGATTCAGGGCGCGCCGACCGGCCAGGTGCTGTTCATCCCGCTCATCGGCGGCAAGATGCCGGAGTCGCCCGAGGAACTCAACCGCAAGATGCAGGAGATGCCCGAGGAGGAGCGCGAGCGGCTGGGCAAGGCGCAAAACGAGCTGGGCGACCAGTTCATGACGATGACGGTGCGCCAGCAGGAGCTGATGCGCGAGTTGATCGAGGAAATCCGGCTGATCGAGCGCACCTTCGCCGCGCGGCTCATCGCGCCCGCCATCGCCGCGCTCAAGGCGCGCTTCGAGAGCACGGCGGTCGCGGCCTATCTTGACCAGGTCGCCGCCCATATGCTCGACCATCTCGAGCGCTTCCGCGAAGCATCGGAGCCCGGGGCCGAGGGCGCGCCGCGTCCAGCGCCGGGGCAGCGTCCCGACGGCGCCAGCGATGGGCGGTTCTTCGAGTACCAGGTCAACGTGCTGGTGGATAACGCCGGGCGCAGCGGCGCGCCAGTGATAATCGAGGACGCGCCGACCTATCGCAACCTGTTTGGCACCATCGAGCGCTGGGTCGATCCGACCGGCCGCGCCACGACCAATTTCACCCGCATCATCGGCGGCGCGCTGGTCAAGGCGCATGGCGGATTCCTGGTCTTCGACCTCGACGACGCGATCGTCGAACCGGGCGTGTGGAAAACGCTCAAGCGCACGCTCAAGACCGGCCGCATGACGCTGGAGACGCTCGAGCCGTTCCCGTTCTTCATGGTGAGCGGGCTCAAGCCCGAGCCGGTCGAAGCCGCGGCCAAGCTGGTGGTCACCGGCAGCCCCTACCTCTACAACATCCTGTACTTTTACGATCCCGAGTTCGCCGAGCTATTCAAGGTCAAGGCCGAACTGCGCCCGGTGGTCGAGGCGGACGCGGAAGCCGCGCGCCATTACGCCTCACGGGTGGCCGCGCTGGCGACGGCCGAGGGGCTGCCCGCCTTCGACGGCGGCGCGCTCGCGCGGATCGTGGAGTTCGGGATGCGCGAGGCGGGCGACCGCAAGCGGCTGCTGAGCGCGATGGAGCCGATCGACGACCTCGCGCGTGAGGCGGCCTACTATGCGCGCGCGGCGAACGACCGCCAGGTCGGCGCGCCCCACGTCGATCGCGCGGTCACCGAGCGCATCCTGCGGCTCAACTTTATCGAGGAGGAGATCCGCCGGCTGATCGCTGACGGCACGCTCATCGTCCATCTCGAGGGCCGCCAGGTGGGCCAGGTCAACGGGCTTGCGGTGCTCGACGTTGGCGGTTACAGCTTCGGCCGCCCGGCGCGCATCACCGCGACGGTCGCGCTCGGCCAGGCCGGGGTGATCAACATCGAGCGCGAAGCGCGGCTGTCGGGAGCGACCCACGACAAGGGCATGATGATCCTCGGCGGCTTTTTCCGCCAGCGCTTTGGCCAGGAATTGCCGGCCGCGATGACCGCGAGCATCGCGTTCGAACAGTCCTACTCCGGGATCGACGGCGACAGCGCCAGCTCGACCGAACTCTACGTACTGCTGTCCGCGCTCAGCGGCGTGCCGCTGCGCCAGGACCTGGCCGTGACCGGCTCGGTCGACCAGTACGGCACGGTGCAGGCGATCGGCGGCGCCAACCAGAAGATCGAGGGCTTCTACCGCGTGTGCAAGGCGACCGGGCTGAGCGGCACGCAGGGCGTGCTGCTGCCGCGCGCCAACGTCAACAATCTGATGCTCGACCCGGAGACGGTCGAGGCGGTAGCGAGCGGCCGCTTCCACATTTACCCGGTCGACACTATCGACCAGGGAATTGAGATTTTGACCGGCCTGCGCGCGGGCACGCTCGAGGAGCCGGGCACCATCAACCATCTCGTCAGCCGCCGCTTGCGCCGCATGTCGGACATCCTGCGCGAGCGGCGCCCCGAGGAGAGCCGCTTGCTGCAGGCTGGCCCGTCGCCCGAGCCGGCGCCGGCTCCGCCAGCGCCGCCGGTCCCGCCGCGCTGAGCACCGCGCGGTGGCGCGCCTTGCCCGATGCGGGAATTGACGCCGTCCCACGGGCAGCATAGGAATGCTTCGGCGGGAGCGCCGGAGGCGATTGCGCGGCTAATAGCGATACGCTCCCGAACCGGACCACGGATTGCCTGAGATGCCGATCGACCTGCGCTTGGACGCCGACGAAGTCCCGCTGCTCACCGACTTCTACCAACTCACGATGGCGGCGGCGTACTTCGCCAGCGGCAATAACGACACCGCTTGCTTCAGCATGTTCACGCGCCGGATGCCGGCGCGGCGCGGCTTCCTGGTCGCAGCCGGGCTCGAGCGCCTGCTCGAAGCGCTCGAACAATTCCGCTTCGTGCCGCGGATGCTTGAATATCTGGAATCACTGCGGCTCTTCACGCCCGAATTCCTGGCGTTCCTCAGCGGGGTGCGTTTCGGCGGTGAAGTATGGGCGATGCCCGAGGGGACGATCTTCTTCGCCGCCGAGCCGATCCTGGAAATTCGCGCGCCGCTCATCGAGGCGCAGCTACTCGAGACCCTGGTGCTCAACCAGGTCGGGCTGGCCTCGCTCATCGCGAGCAAGGCGGCGCGCAGCCTGGCGGTGGCCGGCGGGCGGCGGCTGGTCGATTTCGGGCTGCGCCGCAGCCAGGGCGCCGACGCCGGCTTGGTCGCCGCGCGCTCCAGCTATCTGGCCGGCTTCGCCGGCACCTCCAACGTGCTGGGCGGGATGCGCTACGGCATTCCGCTGTACGGCACGATGGCGCACAGCTACGTGATGGCGCACGCGCAGGAGCGCGCGGCCTTCGACAGTTACGTCAAGGTTTTCCCGCGCCTCAGCACGCTGCTGGTCGACACCTACGACACGCTGCGCGGGGTGGAAAACGCGGCCGCGGTCGCGCTGGAATTGCGCGCGCAGGGCGTCAAGCTCCAGGGCATCCGGCTCGACAGTGGCGATCTGCTGGAGCTGAGCAAGCGCGCGCGCCGCCTGCTCGATCAACGTGGCCTGTCCGACGTGCCGATTTTCGCCAGCGGCAACCTCGACGAGTACCGGATCGCCGAGTTGGTCAAGGCCGGCGCTCCGATCGACGCCTTCGGCGTGGGCACCGCGATGGTGGTGAGCGCCGATGCGCCGGCGCTCGACGTCGCCTACAAGCTGGTCGAGTACCGCGGCGAGCCGCGCCTGAAAACCTCGAGCGAAAAAGTCACGCTGCCCGGCCGCAAGCAGGTCTTGCGCGCGCGCAATGCGGCTGGCGGCTGCTTCGCCGACCTGATCGGGCTGTTCGAGGAGAGCCCGGCCATCGCCGCGCGCGAGTTTCGCCCGGCGCCCAATTCGGTGGCGCCGCTGCTCGAGCGGGTGTTCGCTGACGGCCATCGAATTGGCGCGCGGCCCCCGCTAAGCGAGCCGCGCGAGCGCTTTCTGGAATCGTTCGCCCGGCTCGAGCATCGTTACAAGGACATCGATCGTCCCGACAACTACCCGGTGCGCCCGAGCGCCGCGCTCAACGCGCTGCTGATCAGCGAGAAATTGCGCGTCGGCCGCCGGCAGGGTTGAGCGTGCGCGATGGCCGCCTCGCCTGTGCCGCGGACGCCGCCGCCGCGTTCGACCCTTGCGCAGACGGCGCTGCGCGCGTGGCGTTCACCGCGGTGCTTCGCGTTCGTCGTGGCCGCGCTCGCGGTGCTCCTGGGCGCGGGCCTGCGCTTTCACCAATTGGGGCTGGCCGACCTCAGCGCCGACGAGGCCGCGTCGTGGGCCGGCGCCTCCGCGCCCGGCATGAGCCAGGTGGTGGCGCTGGAGCAGCAGCTCGATCCGGGCAAGCTGCCGCTTTACGATCTTTTGCTGCACGGATGGATCCGCGTCTTCGGCGACGGCGTGTCGGCGATGCGCGCGATGTCGGCGGGGCTCGGGACGATCGCGATCGTGCTGGTGTTCGTCGCCGTGCGCGAGGTCTGCAATTCGTTTGGCGATGCGCCGGCGTCCGCGGTGGGCGAGTTGGCGGGCGCGTTCGCCGCGCTGATCTATGCCACCAATTTCACGATGCTGGAGTCGGATCGCACGGTGCGGATGTATCCGCTGGTGATGGTCGCGGCGCTGGTGCAAATCGCCTTTCTGGCGCGCGCGCAGCGCCGCGGCGGATGGTTTAGCTATGCCGGCGCCGCGATTTTTACCGCGGCGATGGTCGCCGCCAATTTCACCGCGTGTTTTCTGCTGCTGGCCGAAGGGTTGTGGCTCGGATGCCTGCTGCTGGCCAAGCTGGCGGGCGCGCGGACTGGAGGGCTGGCGGTCTTCCGTCCGGGCGCGGCGCTGGCCGCGGGCCTCGTGCTGCTCGCGCCGCTGCTGCCCGCAGCGCTCACCTCTTCACAGCAGGCCGTGGCGATAGGCGCGCTCGACTGGATCAAGGTGCAGCCGCTCTGGTGGCCGTACACGATGCTGCGCAAGGCGGCCGGCGGCCATACGCTGTTCTGGATGTTTGCCGCGCTGGGTGTTTTCGGCGTACGGCGGCAATGGCGCGCGGCGCGTCTGGCCTCGGGATTTTTTGCCGCCTGGATGGTGGGGCCGATCCTGGGCGTGCTGGCGGTGACCTACCTGCTGCATCCGCTGGAGTTTTTCCGCTACCTGCTGATCGCTTTCGTCGGGATGTTCGGGTTTGCCGCGCTGGGCGCCGCGTCGGTGCGCTCCAGCGCGTGGCGGGTCGCGGTTGCCGTGCTGCTGGTGGTTCTCTCGATGCGCCAGGTGCGCCACTGGCTGAGGTATTCGCACGGCGCCGCCTGGCGCGAGGCGACGATGCTGGCGGCCAGGGAGGCCGCACCGGGCGATCAGATCGCGGTGTTTCCGCCCTACTGCACGAATGTCGTGCGCTATTATCTGCCGCGCGGCCGGCGCGGCGCGGTTACCGGCGCGGATTCGCAA
Source organism: Deltaproteobacteria bacterium (assembly GCA_021827495.1). Lineage (GTDB taxonomy): Bacteria > Desulfobacterota > Binatia > Binatales > Binataceae > JAKAVN01. Next base: position 19,787 of record JAKAVN010000007.1, read on the forward strand.
TGCACCGCCGCTCGCGTCCTGATCATGAGTGGGTTTAGCATTTCCCCGCCGGCGGCGGTCGCTACGATGGAGGCGTGCTATCCACAGGTTCTCGCGCGCCTGAAGCTCACGGAGGTGCGCTCACGCTGACCCGCGCCGCGCGCATCGAGGCGCTCGCGCTGCTCGTTCTCGCGCTGCTGCTCGGCGCGGGCCTGCGCTTTTACCGATTGGGGCTGGCGGACCTCAGCGCCGACGAGGCCGCCTCGTGGGCGGGCGCGGCGGCGCCCGATCTTCGCACGGTCACCGCGCGCCAGCCCTCGCTCGACCCGGGCAAGCTCGCGCTCTACGACGCCACGCTGCATGGATGGATTGGGCTCGCTGGGGACGGAGTGGAATCGATGCGCGCGCTCTCGGCGCTGCTCGGCACCATCGCGATCGCGCTGGTCTTTGTGGCGACGCGCGAGCTGATGCTGGATCTCGGCGGCCCGGAGGAAATCCGGCGCGCCGAGCTGGGCGCCGCGCTCGCGGCGCTCGTCGGCGCCGTCAATCTCACGCTGGTCACTCAGGCGCGCACGGTGCGGATGTATCCGCTGACGCTCGTGCTCGAGTTGGCGCAAGCCGCCTGCTTCCTGCACGCGCAATCGGCGCGCGCGAAGGCTCCGGGCCGCGCCGCGAGCCTCGCTGGCCTTGCGATTTTTGCCGCACTCGCAATTGCCTCCAACTTTACCGCGATCCTGCTTCCAGCGGCCGAAGTGATGTGGCTCGGATGGGCCGCGCTGAGGAGGCGCGGCGGTGTCCGTGGGAACGCTATCGGCGGGCTGCATCTGCTGTGGCCGGCGCTCGCGTTGTGCGCCGGGATGGCGCTAATGGCCCCGTTCGTGCCGGCGGCCAGCCGTGTATCGGTCGCCGCCGTCCACGGCGGCGCGCTCAACTGGTCTCATTTGCGCCCGCCGTGGTGGCCGCTCGAGATGCTGCGCGGCGCTTCGGGAAAAGCGCCGTTCCTGCTCCTATTGCCGCTGGCGATGTATGGCGGATGGCGGATGGGGCGCGGTGGCGGCGGCGCGGTGCTTGGCTTCGTGCGGTGGTGGATGCTCGTGCCGGTGGCGCTCGTGATGGCGGTTTCGTACGCGGTCACTCCGTTCGAGCAGACGCGCTACGTGATTTCGAGCGTAACCGCGTTCTTCATCCTGGCGGGGATCGGCCTTGCCATGGTCGGCGACACGCGGCTGCGCCTTGCGCTGATTGTGTTAGTCGTCGCGCTGTCGCTCGACCACGTGCGCCGCGACTTCATCAAGCCGCAGTATCCGCAGTGGCGTAAGGCGACCGCGCTGGCGCTCGCGGTGGGCGCACGCGACGGCATCATCGCCGTGGCTCCGGCCTACGCGGTGAACGTGGTGCGTTACTATTTGCCGCGTGAGAGACGGGCGAGTGCCGAGGGCGCCGGCGCGGAATGCGACAGGCGCCAGCGCGTGCTGGTCTTGGGCGGCGCGGGAATCCTTGCTCCTGCGCGACTGGAGGCGCTCAAGGAATGCGATCCGCTAATCGTCGGCCGGCTGCGGCTGGTCGAAGTCCGCAAGCGCTGAACCGGGCCTCGCGATTTCGCCGCGTGCACGGCGGCGTCCTGGCCTGGCGATGGCGCGGGGATGGCCGATGATTTTGCCGATGGCGCGGCGGCGCCCGCAGGCTTCAGCGCGGCCGCGTGAGCCGCGCGCGCAAGCTGGTCCATCTCGAATACCATGATCATCAATGCCGGATCGTCGCCTCGTGGCGGCGTTGCGGAGAGCTTGTGCGGATAGGGGAAATAGATCGTGGCCGCATAAGCGCGGTTGCCCTCGATGATCGGTTTGAGCGCGGCGTACGACCCCTGGACTCCGAGCGCCACGCGATGCGATCGCCAGGGCGCGAGCATGAGGCCGTCGAGCAGCAGCCCCGGCGTTTGAGAGCTGCGCAGCAATGGGCCTCCCACCCAGTTTGGCGGTAGCAGCCCCGCCCGCTGGGCGGTGAGAGGAGACAGGCCGGGGAACCTGTGGCCGCCAGCGACGTAGCCATAGGCCGCGGCGAGCAGCGTGTCGAAGCGGACAGCCGCGGCGCGCGCTTGGAGCGCGACTGGCTGCTCGCTGGGCCATCGCGCCCGCAATGCCGGTGGCAGTTGGTAAAGCGTGACGCCGCCGACGTTTTGCGCTGCGACGCCCAGGCCGCCCAGAATCACGTTCCACACTGCCCGGTCGCGCGGCACGATCGGCCCGCGGTGCCAGATGCCGGGGCTCGTGGCATGGCTGACCTCGATTGCGTGATCGCCCTGGCCGGCGAAGATCACAGCGCCGACGTCGTGGCTCTTGAGGAAAGCCTTGAATTGGCCGCCGGCTTCGGGAATCGGCGCAACGTCGTAGAGTGCGTCGACGATCGGCCAGCGCTCGTACTCGGCGGGAATCGGCGGCGCGAATCCGGTGTACCCACCCGCCATCCGGAAGTGGAAGCCGCTAAGCGCCTGCCACAGCATCCCGTCGCCCTCGAAGCCGTACGGCAGGATGACCACCGTCTCCCCCGGTTGCAGATATTGGCGATAAAGCCCGGCGGAAAAGAACTCGGGCGTCGCCAGCGGCGTGGCCCAGAACGAGGCGTCGAAGTTCGGCAACAGCGAGAAAGCCACCAGCGCCCCGGCGATCCCTCGGCCCCATCCGCCAAACGGCAGGGCGCGCAGCCACATCGCGCACAGAATCGCGACCGCCAGGAACATGTAGACCACCAGGCGCGCCGGCATCGCCTTGGCGATGAGCGGGAGTCCGGATACGATCATCCAGGGCAGTGGCGCGATGAAGTGGCCGCCCACCTGCATCCACGATCCCATCGCGAGCACGCCGATTGCCGCGGCAAACAGGATGAGCAAGCGCACCGCGGGCTCGTGCCAGCGCCACCGTCCCATCGCGATCGCCACCACCAGCGTCAGGCCGAGGTAAGCGCCGGTGTCGTAGATTCCGGCGCGGAAGTTCACCGAGATGGCGCGCATCGCGCCGAGGCAGCCGAGCGCGTCGGTCGGCACGGGCACCAGGAAGTTGAGCAAATCGATCGAGCCGGTGTTGGTCGACCAGATCGCGCCGCGCGGAAAACCGAAGGCGAAGAGGTAGTAGAGATAGGGCGCGAGCAGGGCTGTCGCCAGCGCGTAACTGAGCGCGATCGGCGCGAGCAGGGCGCGGATGCGGCCGCGATCGTTTCCTTCCGTCACCAGCAAGGCGATTGCGATTGCGATCGCGGCGCTCATCGTCATCGTCGCGAAGGTTTCGATGAAGAGCAAAAATTGCGCGGCGAGCACCAGCGCGAGCAGCACCACGAACCTCGCTCGGCGCAGGGTGCCGTCCAGCGCGCGCAACCCGAGGTAGGCCGCCAGCGGCAGCATCGGAACCAGGGCGAGATCGATGTTGCCGAGCAGCTTGCAAACCAGGTACGGCGAGAAGCCGAAGACCAAGCCGCCGAGCAGCGCCGGCGCGAACTCGCGCACGACGTACCGGCACAGCACGAACGCGGCCCATCCAACCACCGCCGGGCAGAGCAGGCAGAGCACGTTGTAGGCAGCCACCGCGCCCAGCGAGCGGGTCACCGGAAGCATCAGCCACGCGGCAAGCGGGATGTTGGTCGTCCAGGCGAGGTTGAAGCCGCCAGGCGCCCATAGGGCGTGCGTGAAGAGAGGGTTGATCCGATTGGCCAGCGCGTGCGCCCACCAGGCCAGGAACCAGATCGATTGCGGCGGGTCGGGTCCGTTACCGACGTAGAACGAGCTCAGGCCGGCGCCGAGCGTGCGGCCGAAGAACAGCAGCGAGAATCCCAGGTAGATGAGCAACGCGGCGGCGCCGCCGCGCCATCCCGTAGCCCCCGCCGCTGTGCCGGATGCGCTCATCGCGACGCAGCGTTGGCCGCTGCCGAAGAGCTCTCGGCGCGGGCCCGGGCCGCGGCGCGCGCGAGCCCCTCAGCGTTGAAGGTCATCACGAGCCGTCCCCGAAGATCATCCTCCGGGCCGCGCGGCGGCGCGCCCAGATCGCGCGGCAAAAAGCCGATGGCATCGGCGCGATACTCGTTGAGCACCGCGCGCAGCGCCGGATACCATCCGGCCACGCCGACTTCGACGAGCCCCTGCGCGTTGCCGCCGAGCCACAGGTCGTCGAGGAGATGCGGATCGTTCGGGCGGCGCGGCAGATTCATTCCGCCCTCGGCCCACGGCGGCTCGGCCTTCTTCGCCACGGCGATCCATCCGGGCGGCATCAGCTCCAGCTTGTATGCCTCGGCGGGAGTTAGCGCGGCTGGCGGGTGGCCGGCGCGCAGGTAATTGTCGGCCGCGAGCACGAGCGCCGCGAAGCGCGCCTGGTCGAGCCGCGTCGCCATCTCAAGCGCGGTCGAGTTTTGCCAAGGCGCGAGTTCCGCGGGCGCCACCCGGTAAACCGTCATCCCGCCCGCGCGCACCGGCGCCGCGCCCAGCGTCGCCATCAGCGGACGCCATACTTCGGCTTCGCGGTCGTCGACGAGAACAGCGGTGGCGCGATGCGCGGCGAGGAAAGCCTTGAGCTGATCGCCGGCGGCGGGAAGCTCGACCGTGCCGACTCGATAGAAGGCCCTCACTATCGGCCACTGACGGAACCGCAGCGGTGGCGGGCCCACGTTCCCGCCGGCCATGCGAAAGTACCAACCGCTTTGGAGTTGCCAGAGCATGCTGTCGCCGGCGTAGCTGTATGGGAGCACGACGATCGTCTCGCCGGGCGAGAGATATTTCGCGTAGAGCGCGTCGCTGAAGAAAGGCGGTATGTCGACCGTCGTTGTCCAGAAGGGCGCGGACAGGTTCGGCAGCATCGACGCCACCACGACCAGCCCGGCCAGCACGCGGGCCCACAGCGGCGCAGCGCCGCTGCCGAGCCACAGCGCAGCGATGAGAGCCAGCGCCAGGAAGGCGTACAGCATCAGGCGCGCCGGCAAAGCCTTGCCGATAAGCGGCAAGGCGCCGACCACGATGCCCGGCAGCGGGATAATCGGCCGCCCAGCGACGACCAGGAACGGTCCGAGCGAGAGCACGACCGCTACGATCAGCATGACGATTAGTACACGGCCCCATCCTTCGCTCCAATGGCGGCGCGCGAACGCCGCGGCGACCAGCATCAGCGGTATGCCGATATAGCCGCCGGCCTCGAAGATAAAGCCGAGAAAGCGCGCCGCGATCTGGTTCAATGGAGCTATGCGTCCAAGCTCCATCGTGGAGGTCGGAATAACCAGGTTGAGCAGGTCGGTCGAGTAGAGCAGCGGAGGATGCGGCGCGCCGGGCTCGAAGCCCAGCGCGACCATGAAGTAGAGGAACGGACTCACCGCCGCCAGCGCGATCGCGTAGCTGAGCGCGACGGTGGGCAGCAGATTAACAGCCCGCGTCTTTTCGGCGTTCGAACCGACTACCAGTATTGCGCATAACGCGATCGCCGCGAACAGCGTCATCGTCGCGAACAGCTCGACGAACAGCAAAAATTGCGCGACCAGCACGAGCGCCAGTCCGCCGACCAGCGTGCGCCACGCGATATCCGCCCGGAAGCCCCGGATCAGGAGCAGCGTGAACAGCGCGATCGGAAAGATCAGGATCAGGTCGAGATGGGCCGCTGTCTGGCCGAGCATATAGGCGGAAAAACCGAAAACATAGCCGCCGGCCAGCGCGGCCCAGTACGCACCGCTGAGATAGCGGCACAGGATGAACGCACACCATCCTGCAAGCGCCACGGCCGCCACGCAGGCGAGGTTGTAGGCGAACACCGGCCCCAGCGTGAGCACCACCGGCACGGCCGGCAGGCTTACCAGCGGCATACAGGTGGTCCACGCCAGATTGACTCCCTTGGGCGCCCACACCGCGCGGGTGTAAAGCGGATTGAGTCCGTGATTCAGCGCGTACGGCCACCAGGCGACAAGCCACATCAGCAACTGTGGGTCGACGCCCTTGCCGATGTACGCGGCCGACCAGCGCCCGCCGAGGCCGCGGGCGAAAAACAGCGCGGCGAGCATGAAGTAAAAGGCAAGTGCGGTCAGACCTGGGAGGTCGAACGCGCAGCGCCGCCGCCGAATCCTTTCTGCCATCGCTGCTGCCACGAGGGACGTGCCGGGTCAGCGCCGCGCACGCGACGGCGTACCACCGCGAGCCGTGGCGGCCGGCGCGGAGCCCGCGTTGGCGACGGCGCGTGCCAGGCCGGCGGCGCGCGCGAGTCCGCCGCGATCGAACGTCATCACCATCAGCTCCAGTTCCTCCTCGCCGCCCGGATTTTCGGCCGTCACGATCGGCGTTATGCGCACGTTCAGCGCGTCAGGGCGATACCTGTCGGCCAACGGAACCAGCGCGCCGTGCGAGCCGAAGGTCCCGACTTCGATTGTGCCGCCGGGATGGCTCTCCGCCCACAGGCCGCTGGAGATGCGTATGCTGGGTCCGCCCAGCCAGTCATCGCGGATGAAGCCCGCTTGTTCGAGGCGCTCCGGGCTGAGCTGCGCCAAGGCGGCGCCGCTTTGAAGGTAGCGGTCGACGGCGTCGAGCAGCGCGGCGTAGCGCGCCTCATCAACGCGGCGTTCGAGTTCGAGCGGCTTCAAATCGCGCCAAGGGGCGAGCGCGGCAGGCGTTAAGCGATAGATCAGAACCCCGCCCGCCTCGACCGGAGCGGGACCAAGCGCCGCAAGCACGATCCGGTAGTCCTGGCGCTGCCTCGCATCGGGGCTGTCCTTGGCGCGTTTGTCGACCAGCACGGCGCTCGCTCCATGGGCCGCCAGGAAGGCCTTGAGCTGCAATTCGGGATCAGGCAGGTACTTGCCATTGAACAGCGCGACCATCGCGGGCCAGCGCTCGAACTCCGCAGGCGGTGGTCCGGTCCATGCTCCGGCCATGCGGAAGTACATGTCGCTCTGCGCCTGCCACATCAGGCTGTTGCCGAGCCACGCGTAAGGCACTGGCAGCACGATTTCGCCGGGTTGCAGATAATCGCGGTAGGCGCCGCTCAAAAAAAACGGCGGCATGTCGACCGGCGTATCCCAGAAGGCTGACGACAGGCGCGGCATCGCGAACAGCACTGCGGCGAGCGCGACGGCGCACTTGACCACCGTGCCGGCGCTGCTCGAAGCGAGCCACATCGCGGCCACCAGTGCGGCGGCAAGCATAAGGTACATCGTGAACCGTACCGGCAGTGCATTGCTCATCAGCGGCATCACCGAGAGCAGCGCCCCGGGCATCCGAGCCAGTCTGCGTCCGCCAACTGTGAGCCACGGTCCGCACGAGAGGACAGCGGCGATCAGCATCATCCAAAGCAGGAGCCGCATGCACGCCTCGCGCCAGTGTTGCCACGTGAAAAGGGCGATGATCGCGAGCAGCACGGGCCCGAGATAGCTGAAGCCGACATGAAGGACGGTGTTGGGCGTCCGCTCAAACGCACGCGCCACGCCATCGAGGCGGGCGAGTTCGCTCACCCACGAAGGCAGCACGAAGAAGAGCAGATCGGCGCTGAACAGGGACGGCTGCCAGATCGGGGCCCTGGGTGGCGGCGCGGTGAAGAAGAAATATAAGTAGGGCGAAACCACCGCCAGGGCGATCGCATAGCTGGCGATAATCGGAACGATCAGTGCGCGCAAGCGCCGGCGCGTGTCGCTGTCGAACAGCCCCAACGCAAGCGCGAAGGCCAGCGAGCCGAACAGCGTGGCGGTGGCAAAGATTTCGAGCGAGATGAGGAACTCGACCACCAGCAGCGCCGCCAACGCGCCGACGAAGAACTGCGGTGCAATTTCACCGCGCAGCGCGCGCAGCGCCAGCCACAACGACAGCACCAGGGGGAAGACCAGCAGCAGTAGCGGATCGCCCTCCCACAAGTAGTACAGCATATAGCCCGAGAAGCCGAACAGGTAACCGCCAATCAGCGACGCCCACCACGATCCGGTGACATAGCGGTAAAGCACGAAGGCGCTCCAGGAGGCCAGCGGAAGGGCGATCAGGAACACCACATTGAGGGCGGCGACCGGACCCAGCGTTCGCGTCACCGGCAGCAGCAGAAAACCCGCCAGCGGCATCCACGTCGTCCACGCCAGATTGAACGTTGCCGGCGCCCATAACAGGTTCGTATAGAAGGGATTGATACCATGCACGGCCGCATGCGCCAGCCACTGCAAAAACCACGCGACCAGCGCGGGATCGCCCACCGCTTTGCCGACGTGGCGGGTGGTGAAGTGTCCGATGAGGCCGCGTCCGAAGAAAAACCAGGCCAGCATCACGTACAGCAGGAACGCTGCAAGCCCTGCGAAAGGGCTCGCCCAAGGCCTTGGTGGCATCGCGTTATCCATCGGCCGTCCGCCTGTCCGCTGCGGCGCAACCTCAGTGCATGGCGCGCGCTGGCGGCGGCGGAGGAGACGCCGCCGCGTCGCGGGTCGAAGAGCTACGCGCCAGGGCGGCAGCTCGCGCAAGCCCGTTGCGGTCGAACGTCATCACCATCAGTTCCAGCGCCTCTGCGCCGTCCGGATTTTCCGCCGTTGAGATCGGCGCTGTGCGTACGCGCAGTGCGTCGGGACGATACCTGGCGTTTAACCCGGCGAGCGCGCCGCGCGAGCCGAAGGTCCCGACCTCGAAGGTGCCGTCAGTGTGGCCGCGCGCCCACATGCCCTGGCCGATGAGGATATTGGGGCCAGCCACCCAGTCGCCACGGATGAGGCCCCTCCGCTCCAGGCGCGCCGGGCTTAGAAGCGTGGGCTCGGCGCCGCTTTGAACATAGCGGTCGGCGGCCTCGAGCAAGGCGTTGAAGCGCGTTTCGTCAACGCGGCGTTCGAGATCGAGCGGCTTCAGATCGCCCCAGGGGGCGAGCGTGGCCGGTGTGAAGCGATAGATCAGGACTCCGCCATCCTCGACCGGCGCGGGGCCGAGCGCCGCGAGCACGGTGCGGTAGTCCCGACGCTGCTTTGCGTCGGGACTATCCTTGGCGCGCTGGTCGGCGAGCACCGCGGTCACCTTATGGGCGGCCAGGAACGCCTTGAGCTGCGTTTCCGGGTCGGGAAGATATGTTCCGTTGAACAGCGCAATCATCGCTGGCCAGTGCTGGAATTCCGCCGGCGGCATCCCTGTGTATCCGCCGGCCATCCGGAAGTACATGCCGCTCTGCGCCTGCCACAGCATGCTGTTGCCGCTCCATCCATAGGGCACCACGACCGCGATCTCATCCGGCTGGAGGTAATGGCTATAGGCGCCGCTGGCGAAGAATTCAGGCGTGTCGGCCGGGGTATCCCAGTACGCGGCCGACAGATTGGGCAGGAGGAATAGAACCGCCAGCGCGGCCATCGCGCACTTCGTGTAAAGGCCCGCTGCGCCGCCGCTGAGCCACAGCGCCATGATCAGCGCGAGGATCAGGCCGAGGTACATCGTGAACCGCGCCGCCAGGGCGTTGCGCAACAGCGGCAGCCCATAGAGCGCCAGCGCCGGCATCGGCAGCAGTGGCCGCCCGCCCACGGTCAGTTCGGGGCCGAGTGACAGAACGGCGACGATGAAAAAAAGTACGCTGAGGAAGCGGCCGCGCGGCTCGCGCCAGCGCCGCCATGCGAACGCCGCCACGATCGCGAGCATGACCGGGCCGAGGTAGCTGTAGCCGACATAGGGGGCGTTGGGCACGCTGGCGGCGAGGCGCCTGGCGAGACCTAGCTGGCCCAATGCGCTTGCCGGTGAGGGGAGCAGAAAGAAATACAAATCGGCGGCGTAGAGGCCGATCGGCCAGATCGGCGCTTTGGGCAGCGGCGCGGACAATATGTAATATAAGTACGGCGATATAATAAGTAGCGCGAGCAGGTAGCTAATGAGTATTGGCGGCAGCAGGGCATGCAGCCGCTCGCGCGGCAAGCCGGAAAACAGTATCAGCGCCAGTGTTATCGCAATTACGCCGAACATTGTGGCGGTGGCGAACAGTTCGGTGAACAATGCGAACAGCATGGCCAGCAGCGCCGCCAGCCATCCCACCAGCGCGCGCGGGCCAAGTTCGCCGTTGTACGCACGCATCACCGCATGGACCGCCAGCGGAATTGGAAACACCGCGATCAAGTTCAGATCGCCAGTCCACAAGTAGTAGAGCATGTAACCAGAGAAGCCGAACAGGTAACCGCCCACCAGCGCCGCCCACCACGATTCGCTGGCGTAGCGGCACAGCACAAAAGCGCTCCACGCGGCCAGCGGCAGCGAAATGAGGGCAAGGAAGTTGTACGACGCCACCGGCCCCAAGTTCGCGGTGAGGGGCCATGCGATCAATGCTTCCAGCGGCAGCCACGTCGTCCAGCTAAGATTCATCCCGGCCGGGGCCCAGATAGCGTCGGTGAAAACCGGGTTGCGGCCGCTTGCCAGCGCATGCGGTAGCCAGGCGAGGAACCAGATGCACTGGCCAGGATCGCCCAGATATTTGCCGACGTGGAAATCGGCAAAATGCCCGGCGAGGCCGCGGCCAAAGAACAGACACGCCAGCGCCGTATATATCAGCAGTGCCGCCGCCGCTCCCCTGTCAAACAGGCAACTTCCGCGTGGGTTCGCGTCATGCATCGCGCGCCAGCCTGTGCTCAGTGCCCGGCCGGCGACGCGGCGAGCGCCGCGGCCTGGGGCGCGGCGTCCGGATTAGAAGCGTCGCGAGCGAGCGCCGCGGCCCGCGCCAATCCGGTGCGGTCAAACGTTATCATCAGCAGTTCCAATCCCTCCTGGCGGCCTGCGGACCCCGGGATGGCGATTGTGCGCACGCTGAGCGCGTCGAGGCGATATCTGGCGGCCACTTCGACCAGCGCGGCGCGCGAGCCGAAGGTCCCCAGTTCGATCGTGCCGTCGGCGTGGCCCTTCACCCACAGCCCGTTACTGATGCGGATGTCGGGGCCGCCCACCCAATCGCTGCGGATGAGGCCCGCTTGTTCGAGGCGCTGCGAGCTAAGCCGGGTCGAGTCAGCGCCGCTTTGCAGGTAGCGATCGGCCGCGTCGATCAACGCGGCCAGGCGGACTTCATCGGCGCGGCGCTCGAGGTCGAGCGGCTTCAGATCGCGCCAGGCGGCGAGATCCACCGGCTTCAGGCGATAGATCAGCATTCCGCCGGCCTTCACCGGCGCCGGGCCAAGTGCCGCAAGTACGGTGGCGTAGTCCTGGCGCTGCTTGGCGTCATGGCTACTCCTGGCGCGTTCGTCGACCAGTACCGCGCTCACCCGATGGGCGGCCATGAACGCCTTGAGCTGGAGCTCCGGCTCCGGGAGATAGTTTCCGTTATACAGTGCGATCATCGCGGGCCAGTGCTGGAATTCCTGGGGCGGCATTCCGGCCCAAGCCTCCGCCATGCGGAAGTACATGTCGGTGTGCGCCTGCCAGGTCATGCAGTTGCCGAGCCATCCGTAAGGCACCACGAGGACGTTTTCGCCGGGCTGCAAGTAACGCCGGTACATACCGCCAAGGAAGAAAGCGGGGGTGTCGTCGGGTGAGTTCCACTGCGCGGTGGACAGGCTCGGCATCGCGAACACGATGGCCAGCGCCACGATGGCGCATTTTGTGTAGCGGCTGGCGCCACTCGTGTTCAGCCACAGGGCCGCGATGAGCGATGCGTCCAGCGCCAGGTACATCATGAACCGTACCGGTACCGCCGCCCGAATCAGTGGCAGCGCGGTGAGCAAAGCTCCGGGCATCGGCACGACCTGGCGTCCGCCCACGATCAGCTCGGGACCCATCGCCGCTAGCGCGATGATGGCCATCGAGGCAAGCAGCAGCGCGCCGAGGGGCTCGCGCCAATGGTTCCATGCAAAGGCCACAACGATCGCGAGCAAAATGGGACCAAGATAAGTGTAGCCGACGAAGATCGTGGTCGGCAGGCCATCGAGGAGGTGCCGGACCGCGGCGATTCGGGCGATCTCGCTCACATGAGAGGGAAGCAGGAAGAACAGCAGATCGGCGCTGGATAGGAAGGTTTGCCAGATGGCGCTTTTGGGTGCGCCAGTCGAGAAGATGCAATAGAGGTACGGCGACAGGATGGCCGCGGCCAACGCATAGCTCGCAAGTATTGGCCCAACCAGCGCGCGCAAGCGCCGGCGCGTCTCTTTCTGGTACAGCGCGATCGCCAGGACCAACGCCATCGCGCCGAACATCGTCATGCACGCGAAAGTTTCAGGAGAGATTCCGAACACCATGACGAGCAAGGCCGTGGCGTAGACCGTGAACCGGCGCGCCGATATCTCGCCGCGCAGCGCCCGCAACGCGGCGAGGATTGCCAGCGGCACCGGGAACACCGCCAACAGGATGGGGTCTCCAACCCACAGATAAAAGGTCATGTAGCCGCAGAATCCGAACAGGTAACCGCCGGCCAGCGAGGACCACCACGAATCAGTCACGTAGCGGCAGAGCAAAAACGCGCTCCACGCCGCCAGCGGAATCATCGGCAGCGTTAGCGCATTGTAGGTTGCCACCGGCCCCAGGGTTCTGGTGATAGGCCACGCCACTAATCCTCCCAGCGGCATCCACGTCGTCCAGATAAGGCTCATTCCCGAAGGCGCCCAGATGGCACCGCTGAAGGTCGGGTTGTGCCACTGTCCCAGCGCGTGCGGAAGCCAGGTGAAGAACCACATGAATGCGCTCGGATCACCCTGGTGCTGCCCCACCCAGACAGTGGTGAAGTGTCCGACCAGGCCACGTCCGAAAAAGAGTATCGATAATGCGAGGTAGACGCCGAGCGCGCCCAATCCGTAGCGATCTCGAGTCGAAGGCCCTTTCATCGCAGCCGCCAGCCCATGGCGCCGCGGGCGGGCGCGTCGAGCGGTGCGTTCATCACGCGGCCTTCTCGAGCAGCCAGTTGAAGTACAGCGGGAGGCCGGGGATCAGGCGCAGCCGCGCATGCCGCACGACCCGCAAGCCGGCGCGATCTAACGCCTTGGCCACGGCCCGCGGCGCGGTGACGTGATGGCCGTCGATGCCCTTGAATCCGATTGCGCGGAAGCCCAACTCCATCATCGTATTCACGGCCGGCATGCCGAGGAGAAAGCGGCCGCCCGGCTTGAGCACGCGCGTGACCTCGCGCAGCCCCTGCTCGTACTGGTGCAGATGCTCGAAGACCGAAAAGCTGAGCACGAGATCGAACTCCGCAGCGTCGTAGGGAAGCTCATAGACGCTGCCCTGGATGAGCTTGGCTGAGCGCCCATGGCTGCCGAGCCATGCCTGGACCGGGGCCGGATCGGCGTCGAGGTCGATACCGTGCAACTCGTCCACGCTGGCGGCGATAGCGAGCAGCACCGCGCCGGCGCCGTAGCCGACCTCGAGCGCCTTGGCGTAGCGGCGGCCGGAGATCATCCGCAGGCCGAGGTTGATCCGCTCGCGATAGAATCGCCCGATTAGCGGACGCTTGTAATACGCGATCGGATCAGTCGGGCCATTGGGAACGAGGCCCTCCAACAGTCTGGGAGTCAGTTGCATATCAGTCCGAGGCTGGTTGTCTATCACGAAGCCATGCTCGCTTTCATCGGAGCCCCTGGGCGCCTCGGCGCCCGAACGGCCGGGACGCTCGCCGCCGATGGTGTTGCCGTCGGTTCGCGCGGCGCTTCGCCGCTGGCCGCCGCCATCGCTGCTGCGCGGGCAAGACCCGCCCGGTCGAACACCATCACCATCATCGCGGGGTCGTTGGTCAAGCCCGCCGACGACGGCGTGAGGCGCGAGGGATAGGGAAAATAGATCGCGGATGTTTCGGCGCTGTAGCGATCGATTATCGGCTTGAGCGCCGCGTAGCTGCCGATGATTCCCACCTCGAGACCGTTGCTTTTCGAGCTCCTGAGAATGGAGTCGGTATGGAAGATTGGGTTGCCGTTTTGGGCGTGGGTGGGAAAGGGCTCGCCGCCGAACCAGCCTAACGGCACCAGCCCGAGTGCCTGAAGAGCCTGGGGCGTAAGCTCGGCCGGATTACGGCCTTGGGAGAGATAGCGCTCGGCCCCGAGCAGTAGCGCGTCGAAACGCGCGCGGGCGGCGCGCCGCTGCATCTCCAGCGCGGTCAATTGGCGGTACGGCGCGAGCATCTGCGGCGCAAGCCGGTACAAGGTGATGCCGCCCACTGCGAGCGGATGCGTATCCAGCGAGGCGAGCAGCTTGTCCGTTGCTATACGCTCCCGGTCAATCGTCGGCCATCGCAGCCAGGTCGCAGTAGTGCGCAGACCGCCCAATCGCAGGACCAAGTACTGAGTGCGCGGTCCGAGAATCACGGCGCTCACGCCGTGGTTGGCCAGATAGGCTTTGAATTGATCCCCGGAATCGGGAACGCCCGCGATGTTGTAAAGCCCGGACATGATCGGCCAGCCGCTATGCTCCTCGGGCACCGGCGGTTCGAAGCCCCATCCACCCGCGATCCGAAAATACATGACGGCCGTCGCCTGCCACAGCATCCCCTCGCCAAACAGTCCATAGGGTAGCACCATCACGGTCTCGCCCGGTGCGAGGTATTGACGATAGAGGCCGCTGCTGAAGAAGGCGGGAACCTCGGCCGCTGTCGTCCAGAACGACGTGGACAGGTTGGGCAGCATGAACGGGACGATCGCCAGGCCGAGCGCCCAGCGCAGCGGTTTTCGTGCGTTCTCCTCGGCGAGCCACATCGCAACCATCACTGCTAGCGCCAGATAGGCGTACATCATGAAGCGCGCGGGCATCGACTTGTCGAAGAGCGGCATTATCGCCAGTGCCGCGGCGGGAAGCGGTAGGAGCCGGTAGCCCACGATCTCGAGCAACGGCCCCATCGCGAGGAGGCAGGCTATGGCGAGCATAGAGACCAGGAATCTGCCGCTACGATCATGCCATCGCTCGCGCGCGAACATCGCGATAATCGCGAGCAGCGGCAGGCCAATATAGCCGCCGGATTCGGAAAGGTCGTTCAGGAACTGATGCGCGATTGCGCCGAAGACTGGAAGGGTGCCGAGCTGATTGGTGATGGTCGGGACAAAGAAATTGAGCAGGTCAATAGAAGTGCGCCAGGACGAAAAAAATTCTCCTCGCGGCGTCCCAAATGCGAACATGTAATACAGGTAGGGCAGCAGAATCACTGCGCTGACCGCATAGGCCATGATGATCGAAACGGCCACCGAGAGCAGCCGCGTCTGCTCCTCGGCGGATGCCGCCCGCGCCGCCAGCGCGATCGCAATCGCGACAAAGAGCGCGGCAGTCGCATAGATCTCGGTCGAAATCAGGAATTGTACAACGAGCAACAGGGCCAAAATCGCCAAGAAGGTTTGCGCCGTTAGCTCGCCGGCAAGGCGGCGCAGTGTCGTCCAAACGCCGAGCGGCAACGGAAAGACCAGCATGAGGAATACGCCGTCAACCATCCCGGTTAGCATGTACGGCGAGAAAGCGAAGAGGCATCCGCCGAGCCACGCCGGCCAGAAGCGATGCACGACGTAGCGGCAGAACACGAAGGCGGACCATCCGGCCAGTGGCGGGGCGATCAGATGCAGTACATTGCAAGTGGCGATTGGCCCCCACATTCGCGTAACCGGATAGAGCAGGCAGGTAGCCAGCGGAAAGTCAGTGGTCCATGCCAGATTCGCACCCGAGGGCGCCCAGACGACGTTGGTCAAGAAAGGGTTCAGGTGATGCGAAATGGCATAGGCCCACCAAGCCTGAAACCAGATGTAAAGCTGCGGATCGGGGCCGCGGCCGAGGTATGAGGCGGCTGGATGAACGAGCGTGCCGCGCCCGAAGATCAGGAGCGACAACGCCAGGTAGGACAGAAGCGCACCAGCGGCCTGGCGGCCGAAGAGTTGCGCGGCTGGTCTCATGTCAGGCGCGCCGATACGCCGAATCAAGCCCGCGCACCGGCCGGATGAGCCCTTGCTTGCGCATCCTCCGAGCCTCCCCCATCACCGAGCAGTTCCGCCTGACTTGCTGGCTGCGCGCCGCGGCGCCGCCGGATCCAAACCAGCCGTCTGGCGCCGCATTGCCGCCGCGGCCGCGCGCTCCAAGCCCGCGCGATCGAACGTCATCACCATCATCGCAGGCTTGCGCGGTACCGAAGCGGGCGCAAGCCGCACTGGGTAGGGAAAATAGATTCGACTGGCATCCGCGCCGTAGGTCCGGATTATCGGTTCGAGCGCATCGTACCAGCCCTCGATTCCCACCGCTATCCCGCCGGCCTCCGACGGGCCGAGGACAACCTTGAAACGGAAGTAGTGAGGGTTCGCGTTGGTAGCTGTGAATGCTGCGCCGCCGAACCAGCCTTGTGGCAGCAGGCGGAGTTGTTGCGCATGTTCGGGGCTGAGCGATGCGGGGTCGCCGCCTTGCGTGAGGTAACGCTCGGCGCCGAGCAGTAGTGCGTCGAATCGTGCGCGGGCCATGCGGCGCTGCATCTCGATCGCGGTCAGATTACGATACGGGGCGAGGGTTTGCGGCGCGATCCGATAGAGCGTAACGCCCCCGACCTCGAGCGGTTGGGTGTCCAAGGAGGCGAGCAACTTGTCCGTCGCGATGCGCTCCCGGTCAATCGTCGGCCATAGCAGCCAGGTATCTATGGTGCGCTGATTACCCATGCGCGCAACCAGGTAGTTGGTGCGCGATCCAACAATGACGGCGGTTACGTCGTGGTTGGCCAGGTAGACTTTCAGTTGATCGCCAGCCTCGGGCACACCGGCAACATTGTAAAGCCCCGCCATGATTGGCCAGCCGCTATGCTCGGCGGGTATCGCCGGCGCGTAGCCAACGTACCCGCCGTCCATCCGGAAATACATGTTGGCCGCCGCCTGCCAGAGATCCCCTTCGCCGAAGAATCCATAAGGCAAAACCATCACGGTTTGCCCGGGCGCGATGTATTGGCGATAGAGGCCACTGCTGAAGAACGCGGGTATTTCGGCTGGCGTGGTCCATAGTGACACGGAGAGGTTAGGCAGCATGAATGGGATGATTGCCAGGCCGAGCGCCCAGCGCGGCACCCGTCGACCGCCTTCCTCGGCCAGCCACGTGGCGACTAATACGGCCGCCGCCAGATACGCATACATCATAAAACGCCCGGGCAGCGCTTTGTCGATCAGCGGTATGGCCGCGAGGCCTGCGCCAGGAAGCGGCATGATGATGCGGCCAGCGATCTCGAGGAATGGCCCCATCGCGAGGATGCAGGCGAAGGCGAGCATATACATCACGAATTTGCTGTCGCGGTTGTGCCAACGCTCGCGTGCGAATAGCCCGATGATCGCCAGCAGTGGCAGTCCCAGGTAAGCGCGGCTCTCGGACAGATCCGCGCGGAAGTAAGACGCAATCGCGCCGAACAGGCGTACACGGCCGAGTTCGTTGACGTTGGTAGGGACGAGAAAGTTCAGAAAATCCGCCGCGTTGTTCGTGGGCGAAAATATCGTACCCTGCGGCATCCCAAACGCCAGCATGTAATACAGGTAGGGCGACAAGATAGCCGCACTGATCGCGTATGCCGCGCCGATCGACCACACTGCGGAGGTCAGCCGCGGATACGCGTCAGCGGAGGCCGCGCGTGCTGCAACCACAATCGCGATCGCGCCGAAGAGCGCAGCGCTCGCGAAAATCTCAACCGACAGCAGAAATTGTGCGACCAGCAGCAGCACCAGGATGGCTACGAAGCCGCGCGCCGACAACTCGCCGGCGAGGCGGCGCAACGTCGCCCAAACCGCGAGCGGCACCGAAAACACCAGCATGAAAAGTCCGCCGCCGATCATCGCGGTCAGCATGTAAGGTGAGAAGGCGAACAGGCATCCGCCAAGCCAGGCCGGCCAAAAGCGGTGCACGAGGTAGCGGCAGAGCACGAACGCGGACCATCCCGCCAGCGGCAAGCCGCTCAGATGCGCGACATTGCAGGAGACGATTGGCCCGTATAGCCGGGTAACAGGATAGAGCAGGCAGCTTGCCAGCGGGAAGGTGGTAGTCCACGCCAGGTTGACACCCGACGGCGCCCAAACCGCGGTGGTCTCGAAAGGGTTAAGATGGTGTGCAATGGCGTGGGCCCACCAGGCGAAAAACCAGATGTTCGCCAGCGCGTCGGGTCCGCGGCCGAGATAGGCGGTCGCCGGATCAGCGAGCAGCCCGCGTCCGAAGATCAGGAGTGACAACGCCAGGTAGGATAGGAACGCACCTGCGGCTTGGCGGCCGAAGAGTTGAGCGGACGGGCGTGAGTGACGCGCGTTGGCGCGCGCAATCACCTCCGACGCGCCGGCTAGTTCCGCTCCTGACCGCATCTTGCCCCAGCTTCCGCCCCAGCGGAACCGATCCGCTTCATCTCCCGGCTGCGCGCGCCGGCGCCGCCGGAGGCAAATCAGCGGTTGCGCGCCGCATCGCCAGAGTGGCGGCACGTTCTAGCCCTGCGCGCTCAAACGTCATCACCATCATCGCCGGCCCGTGCGGCGCCGAAGCGGGCGAGAGCGGCACTGGGTAGGGAAAATAGATTCGACTGGCATCCGCGCCGTAGAGCTGGATTATCGGTTCGACCGCATCGTACCAGCCCTCCACTCCCACCGCTATTCCGTCGGGTTTCGCCGGGCCGAGACCAACCCGGGAATGAAAGAAGGGGTCGCCCACGGTGAACAGCGGTCCGCCGAACCAGTCTTGAGGGAGCAGGCCGAGTTGCTGCGCGCGCTCGGGGCTGAGCGATGCAGGATCGCGGCCTTCGGCGAGGTAGCGCTGCGCTCCGCGAAGCAGGGCCTCGAATCGCGTCCGCGCGGCGCGCCGCTGCATCTCGATCGCGGTCATATGACGATAGGGCGCGAGGGTCTGTGGCGCGATGAGGTAGAGAGTGATGCCGCCGATGTCGATCGATGGTGTATGCAGCGAGGCGAGCAACGTGTCCGTCGCGATACGTTCCCGGTCAATCGTCGGCGATCGCCGCCAAGTCGCGCTAGTGCGCTGACTGCCCACCCGCGAAACAAGGTATTGGGTGCGCGGTCCGAGAATGATGGCGCTTACGTCGTGATTGGCCAGGTAGGCCTTCAGTTGATCGCCAGCCTGAGGCACGCCGGCAATCCTGTAAAACCCGGACATGATTGGCCAATCGCGATGTTCTTCAGGTATCGGCGGTGCCCAGCCGACGTATCCGCCCGCCATCCGAAAATACATGTTGGCTGCCGCCTGCCACAGCATCCCTTCGCCGTACAATCCATAGGGTAACACGACTACGGTTTGACCAGGTGTGAGGTATTGGCGATAAAGACCGTCGCTGAAGAAGCGCGGAATCTCGGCCGCAGTGGTCCAGCACGACGCCGCAAGATTGGGCAGCATGAACGGCATGATCGCAACGCCCAGCGCCCAACGCAGGGTCTTTCTGCCTTTTTGCTCTCCCGCCTTGGCCAGCCACATCGCGACTATCACGGCCAGCGCCAGATAGGTATAAACCATGAACCGCGCGGGCATCGATTTGTCCAAAAGCGGTACAACCACTAGTGCCGCCGCGGGAAGCGGCATGACGCGGTGGCCCAGGATCTCGAGGAACGGCCCCATCGCGAGGACGCAGGCACAGGCGAGCATATACACCATGAACCTGCCGCCGCGCTCGCGCCAGCGCTCGCGCGCGAACAGCACGATGATCGCGAGTAGCGGCAGACCCAGATAGCCGCCGGACTCGGATAGTAGGTTTAGGAATTGATACGTTATTGGGCCGAACAGTGGCAGATTCCCTAGCTGATTCAAACTGGTTGGAACAAAAAAGTTGACCAGATCAATACACACCTGCCAAGGCGGAAAGACCAGCCCGCGCGGGATTCCAAACGCGAGCATGTAATACAGGTACGGCAGCAGGATCGCCGCGCTGGCGGCGTAGGCCAGGATGATCGACGCCGCCGCCGAACGCAGGCGCGCACGCTCCTCGGACGACGCTGGCCGGGCGGCTAGCGCGATGGCAATCGCGCCGAAGAGCGCGGCGCTCGCGAAGATCTCGGGTGACATCAGGAACTGCGCCACCAGCAGCGCCACGAGGGTGGTCACCAAGCCGCGCGCCTCGAGTTCGCCCGCCAGCCGGCGCAGCGTCGCCCATACCGCCAGCGGCAGCGGAAAAACCAGCATCAGGAATACGCTGCCAATCATCCCAGTGAGCATGTACGGCGAGAAGGCGAAGAGCCATCCGCCGAGCCAGGCCGGCCAGAAGTGCCGCACAACATAGCGGCAGAGCACGAACGTGGACCACCCCGCCAGCGGCGGGGCGACGAGATGCAGGACATTGCAGGAGACGATCGGCCCCCACAGTCGCGTGACCGGATAGAGCAGACAGGTTGCTAGCGGAAAGTCAGTGGTCCATGCCAGGTTGACGCCCGAGGGCGCCCAAACTGTGGTAGTCAGGAAGGGATTCAGATGATGCGAAATGGCGTGGGCCCACCAGGCCAGAAACCAGATGTACTGCTGCGCGTCGGGCCCTTGACCGAGATAGGCACTGGCTGGATGGGCGAGCATGCCGCGTCCGAAGAACAGAACTGACAACACCAGGTAAGACAGAAACGCAGCCGCGGCGTGGAGGCCGAAGAGCTGCGCGGCGGGGCTCGGGTCTCGCGCGTCGTCGCGCGCTATCATCTCCGGCGCGCCGGCTAGCTCCGCTCCTGACCGCATCTCCTCCCCGCCTCCTCCCCGGCCGAACCGCCCCGCTTCATCTCCCGGCTGCGCGCGAGGGCGTCGCCGGATGCAAATCAGCGGCGTCGCGTCGCATAACTGCGGCGGCGGCATGCTCCAGACCCGCGCGGTCGAACGTCATGACCATCATCGCCGGGCCGCGCGGCGCCGAAGCGGGCGATAGCGGCACCCAGTACGGGAAATAAATTCGACTGGCATCCGCCCCATAGCTCCGGATTACCGGTTCCAGCGCATCGTACCAGCCCTCGATTCCCACCGCTATCTCATCAGGCTGGGCGGGGCCGAGCATAACATCGGAATTAAAGATCGTGTTGGTATCGCTGATGCTGAGGAACGCTCCGCCGAACCATCCTTGCGGCAGCAGGCCGAGTTGTTGCGCACGTTGCGGGCTGAGCGATGCGGGGTCGCCGCCCTTGGCCAGGTAGCGCTGCGCTCCGAGCAGCAGCGCCTCGAATCGCGCTCGCGTGGCGCGCCGTTCCATCGTAAGCGCGGTCAGCTTGCGATACGGCGCGAGCGTTTGCGGCGAGAGTCGATAGAGCGTGACGCCTCCGGCCTCGATTGCTGGCACGCCCAGCGAGTTCAGCATCGCAACGGTCGCCTCGCGCTCCGGCGCAAGCGTCGGCGATCGCAGCCAGGTGGTGGCCGTGGGATGCCCGTTAATCGCGCCGACGTGGTATTGGCGTCGCGGACCGACGATCACCGCTTCGACGCCGTGATTGGCCATGTACGCCTTCAGTTGATCGCCGGCCGCGGGGACTCCCTGGAGCTGGTAAAGCCCCTCGATGATCGGCCAGCGGCTCGGTTCCTCGGGCACTGGCGGCGCGAAGCTCACGTAGCCCTCCGCCATCCGAAAATACATGTCAGTTGCCGCCTGCCACAGCATCCCCTCCCCAAGCATTCCGTAGGGCAGCACGATCACGGTCTCGCCCGGCGCGAGGTATTGGCGATAGAGGCCGGCGCTGAAGAAGGCCGGCAGCGCGGCCGGCGTTGCCCAGTACGCCGCTGAAAGGTTGGGCAGCATGAACGGCACAATCGCAAGCCCGAGCGCCCAGCGCCGGGCGTCGCGCCCGCCTGCCTCAGCGAGCCACCTCGCGGCCATCACCGCCAGCGCCAGGTATGCGTACAGCATGAAGCGCGCGGGCAGCGCCTTGCTGAGCAGCGGCATGCGAGCGACTGCGGAGCCCGGAAGTCCCATCACGATCCGCCCGGCGATTTCGAGCCGCGGTCCCATCGCGAGCGCGCAGATCACGATGAGCAGATGGATGAGGAATCTTCCGCCCGCAACGTTCCAACGCTCGCGCGCGAAGAGAATCACGATCGCCAGCAGCGGCAGTCCGAGGTAGGCGCCACACTCGGACATCTCGGCGCGGAACTGATGCGTGATCGGAAGGAAGAACGGTATGCGGCCAAGCTCATTGACGGTGGTTGGGATGAAGAAGCTCACGAGATCGATTGCGGAATCCCAGGACGAAAAAATTGGCCCCGAGGGAGCCGGGAAGGCGAACATGTAATAGAGATAGGGCGAGACGATTACCGCCGCGGCCGCGTATGCCGCGCCGATCAGAGCCGCGGTCGAGAGCAAACGCCGCCGCTCCCCAGGCGCCATTGCGGGCGCCGCCAGCCCAAGTGCGATCGCGCCAAACAGCGCCGCGCTGGCGACGATCTCGGCGAACAGCAAAAACTGCGCGGTGATGAGGATCGCGAGCGCCGCGAAGAACCCTCGGGCGCCGACGTTGCCGTCGATCCGGCGCAGCGTCGTATAGACGGCGAGCGGTATCGGCCACACCAGGGTAAGGTCCATATTGCCCAGCATCCGGCTCAGCACATACGGGGAGAAGGCGAAGAGCAATCCGCCGAATGTCGCCGGCCAGCATCCGCGCACCACGTATCGGCACAGCACGAACGCGCTCCATCCGGCCAGCGCCGGCGATACCAGGCAAAGGAAATTGTACGAGACGATCGGCCCGAAGCCGCGCGTGATCGGATACACCAGCCACGCCGCGAGCGGCATGTTGGCCGTCCAGGCGAGATTAACTCCGGAGGGGGCCCAGATGACGCTGGCCAGGAATGGGTTGAGTCCGTGCGAGATCGCGTGCGCCCACCAGCCCATGAACCAGATGTATAGCTGCGGATCGGGTCCGCGGCCGACGTAGCCGGTCGCCGGGTGGCCGATCACGGCGCGTTCGAAGATCAGCAGCGACAGTGTGAGGTAGACGAGAAATGCGCCCGCGGCTTGGCGGTCGAACAGGCGGGGAACAGGCGTTGCGTCAGGCATCTGCGCGCCGGAAAAAAACCAACCGGCTCCGCCGAATCGTACCAACCCGTGTGCGCCGCTGCTACAGCGGCAGCGTATGCACTTGCGATGAATCGAACGCCCGTGCGCGCCGCGCGGGTCAGCGCGGCGTCGTTGCAGACGAACGATTCGTGCCAATGGACGGCGTGGGATCCTTAGAGTCAGACCTGGAATCGAAATCGAGCCGTGGCGGCTCTGTGAGCGCCAATGCCGCGGCGCGAGCGAGCCCTTGGCGATCGAAGGTCATCGTCAGCGGGTGGTAGTACGCGCGTGTGGACGCCGACCTTTTTCCCAGCCGCGAGGGAAAAGCAAAATGGAGGCGCTGTGTGTACACGCCATAGCGATCGATGAGCGGACGCAAGGCCGCGTAGGTTCCCAACAGTCCGACCGTGATGAGGCCGTCGGGCTCCGCATGCAGGTACAGCCGGTAGTCAGAGGCGCGCGCGGGCATCGGCAGCCACGCGGCGGGCAAGCGCCCAATTTTCGCCGCGCGCTTGGGTGTTAGGCCCGCCGGATCGGCTCCTGAAGCGAGATAGCTCTGCGCGGCCATCAGTAGCGCGCCGAAGCGCTGCGCATTCGCCAGCGTTTCCATCCGCGTCCAGTCAAGCCCGCGGTAAGGAGCGAGCGTCGCGGGTGGTACGCGGTACAGCGCGATACCGCCCGCCGCAATGACGGGCGCGCCGAGCGCCGCAAGGATCGGATCGATCGTGGGAAAGTCGGCGGGCAAGGGATTGTCGCCCCGAATCGCCGCCGTCACTTCATGGTCAGCGGCGAAGGCTTTCCATTGATCGGCCGGATCAGGAATCGTGGCGCGCTGGATGGCCGAGCGAACGATCGGCCATCGCATATAAGACTCCGGGCTGAGCGGCGGGTATCCGCCGGCGAGACGAAAGTACATCCCGCTCAGCGCCTGCCACAGCATACAAGCGTCGGCCTCGCCCCATGCGTATGGCAGCGTCGCGACGATCTCGCCCCGCGCGAGATAGCGCCGGTACCTCCCGGTCGTAAAGAAGGCGGGCGGCGGCGCGACACTGCCGGGCGCGGCCCACACGCGCGCCGCCGGATTGGGCAAGAGCGACGCGAAGACCAGCGCGCCGGCGCCCGCGCGCGTCAATGTCCGCCGCCGCGGCGCCGCCAGCCACAGCGCGGCGAGTACGGCGAGCGTCAGGAACAGGTAAACGGTGAAACGCAAGGGCAACGCCTGGTCGAGCAGCGGCGCGCGATGGAACAGCGACCACGGGAGCTTGAAATAGGCTTTACCCGCCACGTGGAGCCGCAGCCCCATCGCCGCCACCGCCGTGACCATCAGCATCAGGCCGAGCACGCGCGCCTCGAGCGTGCGCCAGCGCTCGAGCGTAAACCAGATCGCGATCGCCAGGAGCGGCAAACCAACGTAGGCGGCCTGCTCGGAGACGTCGCTGGTGAAGGTGGCGGAGACGCCGCGAAACAGGCCGATCGCCGATCCGAGTGCGATAGTCCTGGTGGGAACCAGGAAATTCAGCAGATCGGCGGAGTGCCAGCTTGGCGAATAGATCGGAGTCGTCCGAAAACCGGCCCACAGATAGTACAGGTACGGACTGACGAGCATCGCCGTGCCCAGGTAAGCGAGAAAAATCGGCGCCGCCAGCTCCGCGGTACGCCGCCTGAGCTCGCGCGCGCCCATCGTCCACGCCGCCGCCAGGGCCAGCGCGCCGAAGACCGTCATCGTGGCGAGGATCTCGGTCGAGATCAGAAACTGCGCCGTCGCCAGCGCGAGCAATGCGAGTATGAAGATGCGGCGGCTGATGCGCTCGTGCAGGCGCGCCAGCACCAGGTGGACGGCAAGCGGGATGAGAAATGCCGCCAGCAGGTTCAGATGCCCGCCGAATACCTGGGCCAGCATGTAGGAGGAGAAGCCAAAGATATAGCCGCCAAGCAGCGAGGGCCCAAAGCGGCCGGTGAGACGGTGGCAGAGCATGAACGCGGTCCATGCCGTGAGCGCCGGGCAGGCGACGCAGAGCAGGTTGAAAGTCGTAATTGGTCCGACAGCCGCGGTCAGCGGCAGGGCGAGCAGGCTCAGCAGCGGAATCGAGGTCGCCCAGGCCAAGTTGAAGCCGGCCGGCGCAAAGATGAGCCTGCAGACGAACGGGTTGAGATGATGCGCGATCGCGTACGGCCACCAGACCAGACACCAGATGAAAAAGGCCTGATCGATTCCGCGTCCCAGGTAGATGGTCGTGAAGTGAGGCGCGGCGGCGCGCGCGAACAGCAGACCCGAGAACCCCAGATAGAGAAGCAGCGCGGCAAGGCGCGGATGCCGCGAAACGGCCGCAACAGTCGCTTCGCCCGAAGCCCGCGTCACTTGGTCCCGCGCGTCTTCTGTCGGCCAGCCGATGACGAAAACAAACAGATCATAAATGCCGGCAAAAAAGTCCGGAGGATCCGAAGAGCGGCCTTCAGGTGGAAGGGTTCGATCCTGAGCGCACGAATGAGCCCGACTCGTGCAGCGCTCCGGTCACCCTTTTGCAATGCCAGTAACGCATCGTGGCGGAGGCGGTTGGCTCTGGCCGCCGGTGAACGCTCTTGGGGCGGACGCTCATGACGATCGCCAATGCATGGGGCCGTGGACGCCGGGCCGTCGGCTGTGGGAAGCGGGAAGATGGGCGCAAAGTGGAACTTGCCCCTCGGTGCTTGTACAGCCGGCTTGCGCATCGCCCGCATCATCGGGCGCCTTCCGGCGGGTGAGGCTTGATCGTCAAGCGCGCTGCCGGCAGCCGGACATTGCGTGATCACCGAATAGCCACAGTTGGTCTGCACGTAGCGGCAGGCGAGGTGCACGAAATCCGAGAAACAGTCGTCCAGTACCATGGCAGGCACGCCATTTTGAGCGCCGGGTGAGGCGAGCTAGCGCTCGGCCGCCGCGGCCCGCGCGGGGCTTGAGGGCGGCAGCGCTTCGGCGGCTTCGATAAGGCATCGCTCAGTGGCCGGCCAGTCGATGCAGGGGTCGGTGATCGAGACTCCGTACTTGAGCCGCGAGCGGTCGGCCACCAGCGGCTGGTTGCCGGCGTTGATGTTGCTCTCGAGCATCACGCCCATGATGGCGCGGCTGCCCGCGCGCACCTGCTCGCACAGCGCGGCCAGCACGTCGGGCTGCTTACGATAGTCCTTGTTGGTCTGGGCGTGCGAGCAGTCGACCATCACGCGCGCTTTCAGCCCGGCCCGGCGCAGGATGCGGCAGCATTCGTCGATACTGCCCGCGTCGTAGTTGGGCGTGCGCCCGCCGCGCAACACCACGTGGGTGTCGGGATTGCCGGTGGTGCGCACGATCGCCGTCATCCCGTCCTGCGTGATGCCGATGAAGGAATGCGGGCGGCGCGACGACTCGATTGCGTTGACCGCGACCTGCAGGTTGCCCTCGGTGCTGTTTTTGAAGCCCACCGGCATCGAGAGCCCGCTCGCCATCTCGCGATGGGTCTGCGACTCGGTGGTGCGGGCGCCGATCGCCGCCCACGAGACCAGGTCGGCGATGTACTGCGGCGTAATCGGATCGAGCATCTCGGTTGCGGCCGGCAGCCCCAGCGCGTTGATGTCGAGCAGCAGGCGGCGCGCCCGGAAAAGCCCCTCGCGCATGTCGCACGAGTCGTCCATGTGCGGGTCGTTGATCATCCCCTTCCAGCCCACCGTGGTGCGCGGCTTTTCGAAGTACACGCGCATCACGATGAACAGCCGCTCCTCGACCTGCGCGCGCAGGCGGGCAAGGCGCTCGGCGTAGTCCAGCGCGGCGGCCGGGTCGTGGATCGAACAGGGCCCCACGATACACATCAGGCGCGAGTCTTCACCGCGTATGATGCGGCGGACGGTGTCGCGGGCGTCGATTACGCTCTGGGCGATGCGGTCGTCGATCGTGAGCTGTTCCTTGAGCAGGCGCGGCGCGACCAGCGCTTCGGTGGTGATAACGTGCAGGTCTTGAATTTTTCGCATCGGACGCCTTTATATCTTTACCGGAAAGGGCGGCTGATAATAAAGGCGCTCTGGCGCGAGGATGATGCAGCAGCAGGTCAAGGAAGCCCCGATCGAAGCGGCGGCGCAACTCCAGCCGCCGCCGGCGCCCAAAACCGCGGCGCCCCAACGCGACCCTGCGGGGCTGTGGCGCGCGGTGGCTGGGATGGCGATTTCGGTGGCGCTCGCCTGTCTTATCGTCACCTTGGAGTTCACCAGCCAGGCGACCCATCGCGCCGACCGGATGCATCGCCGCGCCCAGACGCTGTTCTCGAGGGTTTCCCGGCTGCAGGCCGAGGTCGCCGCCGGGCGCGCGCGAATTGCCGCGGCGCGCCGCGAACTTGCCGCCGCCGAGGCGCTGCGCGCGCTCCTGCGCGCGCCCGGCGCCGGCCTGTTGCTGCTGTCGCCGCCAGCGGCCGGCGGGCATGGCGCCGTCGCGGCGCAGGGCCCCGAAGCGACGCTCGTGCTTGGCCCCAGGGAACATCGCGCCGTCCTCATGGTGACGGGCCTCAAGGCGTCCGCCAACGATACCGTATTCGTGCTCTGGTGGAGCGCGCCGCATGGCGCGCCGATCCGGGCCGCCGAGTTTCGCACGGCGGGCGACGGCAGCGCGCTGGTGACGGCCGCGCTGCCGGCCGGGCTAAGCGTGGCGGCCGCGATGGTCACCGCCGAGCGTGCCGCAAGATCCACTGCGGCGAAGGCCGGCAAAGCGCCCGCTCAAACAGGACCGTCGGGCCCGGTGCAACTGCGCGGCGTGCTCTTGCGCTGAGCGGCAGCCGGCGCGTCCGCGTCCTCCGCGCCGCCGCCCACGGCGCGGGTGGCGCTGTTCGCGATAGTCTACGAAATCCTGCCCACGGGCGGCGCGGCGTTCGTGGTGTGCGGCCACGGCCTGCGCAATCGGCGCGGCACGAGTCGCCAAAAATCTCCGGGCAAAATCTGCGTGCAACTTGGGCACAATCGGGAATTTTTCGGCGCCAACCAGAAAATGGATTGACACGGGTGGGGCCGAACGATAGTGTTTCGGATTGCCCCTGAGGGCACCGGTCTTTGAAAACTGAATAGTAGTGCATGCCTTTAATCGGGCGGCGGGGATCGAATGTGGGTCCAAGCCCGTCCGGTTTCTTTGATTTAATTGCGGTCGGTCCATTCCGTCCGATGCGGTAGCCGCGTCGGCGCGGGATGACACAATGAGCTTACATGGAGAGTTTGATCCTGGCTCAGAACGAACGCTGGCGGCGTGCCTGAGACATGCAAGTCGTGGGAGAAAGTCGGGGCAACCCGGCGAGTAAACCGGCGCACGGGTGAGTAACACGTGGATAACCTGCCCTGGAGACTGGGATAACCCGTCGAAAGACGGACTAATACCAGATAAGACCACGGACAGTTCGCTGTCCGGGGTAAAAGGTGGCCTCTGCTCCTGCAAGCTATTACTCCGGGAGGGGTTCGCGGCCTATCAGCTAGTTGGCGGGGTAACGGCCCACCAAGGCAAAGACGGGTAGCTGGTCTGAGAGGATGGTCAGCCACACTGGGACTGAGACACGGCTCAGAGTCCTACGGGATGCAGCAGTCAGGAATATTGCGCAATGGAGGAAACTCTGACGCAGCGACGCCGCGTGGGTGATGAAGGCCTTCGGGTCGTAAAGCCCTGTCGGAGGGAAAGAAAAGCTTGTCGGCTAATATCCGGCGAGCCCTTGACGGTACCCTCAAAGGAAGCACCGGCTAACTCCGTGCCAGCAGCCGCGGTAAGACGGAGGGTGCGAGCGTTGTTCGGATTGACTGGGCGTAAAGGGCGTGTAGGCGGTCGGCCAAGTCTGACGTGAAAGCCCGGGGCTCAGCCTCGGAAGTGCGTCGGAAACTAGTCGGCTGGAGCGCGATAGAGGAGGGTGGAATTCCTGGTGTAGCGGTGAAATGCGTAGATATCAGGAGGAACACCGGCGGCGA